>NZ_JBEZIB010000005.1:0-288434 GCF_040650855.1 Streptomyces sp. NPDC048606
CCCTCCCGCAGTTCCCCACGCCCTCGCCCGCCGCGCCGGGGCGGCTCGGGTGGCCGCGCCCGCCGGGCGCCCCCCGCCCCCGGGGCGGGGGCCTCGTCGACCGTGATGCCGAAGTCGGTCGCCAGTCCCGCCAGTCCCGTCGCGTAGCCCTGACCCACCGCGCGGACCTTCCAGCCGCCCGCGCGCCGGTACAGCTCGACGAGCAGCAGCACCGTCTCGCCGTCCGCCGCCGGCGGCGGGGCGAAGCGCACCTCCCGCTCGCCGCAGGCCACCGTCACCACCGGCGTCGACGCCGCGTCGAAGACGGCCCCGGGCCGGTCCGCGTCGATGCTCGCGACGCAGACGACCCTCTCGATCCCGGCCGGGATCCGGTCCGGGTCCGCGTACACCCGGGCCCCGCCGACCCGTACGCCGTCCTGTTGCGGATGGTTGAAGAACACCAGGTCCGCGTCGTCGCGGACCCGGCCGGTCGCCGTCAGCAGCAGGGCCGAGACGTCCACCGCCGCCGACGTGTCCACGGTCACGACGACCGGTCCGCCGGGCAGCGGATGGTTGCCGCCCTTGCCGAGTTCCACCGATGTCCGTGTCACGGTCCCGCCCCACTTCGCACTCCGAGCTCCAACAACGGGAATTCTCCCCCGAGGATCTGACCGGGGGCCATGCGGAGCCCAGCCGTCCGCGTTGTCGGTGGGGGTCGCTAGTCTCCCGATTACCGCAGCCCGGCAGCGTCGACGCGTTGCTTCGGGCTGCCCACGAACGGTGACGGACAGGGTCGAAGGGGCACGGCTGATGACTTGGCTGGCGTTGGAAGAGGGGTACGAGGTCTCCCTCGTCGAAGGGCGGGTCACCGCCCGGCGGCCCGCGGGGCGGCAGTTGAAGACGTTGCCCAAGGCGTTGCGCGACCACCCCGAGGTGGACCGGCTGCGCCGGCTCTCCGAGTGGCTGGAGCGCCACGAGGCGGCGTGCCTGGCCCAGGTGGACGCCTGGATGGTGTCCTCCCTGCCGGTGCCGACGGAACTCCTGGCCCGGGTCTGGCCCGACGCGGCCTGGCAGGAGGCGCTGCGCGACCTGGCGATCGTCGGCGAGGACCCGGACGAGGTGGGGTTCCTGCGCGACGTGACCGAATCCGGTGAGCTGAAGGTCCTCGACCTGGACGGCGAGACCGTACGCCTCTCCCCGCGCACGGTGACCCTGCCGCACCCGGTGCTGCTGCCGGACCTGGACGACGTACGGGAGTTCGCGGCGGAGCTGGGCCTCACCCAGCGCGTCGAGCAGATCCACCGCGCGACCTGGGTGAAGCCCGACGACGTGCGCGCCGGCGCGACCGAGGTGTCGGACTACGCCGGCGGGAAGTACCCCAACCGGCAGGGCCTCGCCGCCCGGGCGACCGGCCTGGGCTACCGGGTCTCCGGCGGCTACGCCTGCCTGCGGATCCGCGACACCGGCCGCGCCGTCGAGGCGGCCGTGTGGATCGGCGAGCCCTACTGGGACGACGAGACCACCACCGGCGCACTGAACTGGAACGACGCGGACGGGCGGGCGGTACGACTCGGCGAGGTCGGACCGGTGGCCTGGTCCGAGGGCATGCGGATGGCCGCGGCACTGTACGCCGGGCGCAAGATCGAGGAGGGCGGGGACGCGTGAGCACCGACAACACGACCGACGGCATCGGGAACACCACCGGTGAGGCACTGCTGGCGGCGGGCGCGGTCCTGCCCGTCGACGCCGCGGACGGGGGCCCGTCCGCCGTGCCGCTGACCGCGCGGGCCTACCGTCACCCGGCGCTCGGCGACGAGCGGGTGGTGGTGCGCCTGGCCGCGGCCGAACTGGGCGCCGCCGAGGACCTCGCGGCCGGGTTCCTGGGCCTCGTACCGCACGGCGAGCCGGCCGTGGTGGGCCTCGGGCGGCGTTCGGCGCTCGGGTTCCCGGAGTGGGTGCTCGTGCACCACCCCGAGGACGGCCACCAGGCCCTCGCGCTCGTCCCCGAGCTCGACCGCGTATCCCGCCAGGTGAAGACCAAGCCCAAGGCCGCCCTGGACGCCTGCAACGAACTGGCCGAGCGGCTCGCGGCCTCCGTCCCGCACTTCCTGCCCGTCTTCCACGAGCAGGCCGCCCGCGTCTTCCTCGGCGTCGAGAACACCACCTACGCCGCCCAGCTGTTCGGCAAGGCCCGCGCGAGCGAGACCCGGTTCGGCCTCGACATCGACGAGGACCGGCTCGACGCGGTCTTCCTGGAGTTCGCCCTGGCCGGGGCGCTGCCCGTGAAGGTCCTCACCGGGTACGGCAAGGAGCTGTCCCGCCGCGTCACCCCCGCCGAGGCCCTGGAGCGCTTCCGGCGGCTGTGCGTGCGCCGCACCGCGGGCGGTCTGGCGCCGTCCGCGCAGGCCACGGTCGAGCTGCGCCGGCTGGCGCGGGCGGCCAAGGTCGACGCCGCGCGGGCCGAACAGGACTACCTCGCGGAGCTGCTGCCGCTGCCCGCCACCCCGAGGGCCGCCACCGGCTGGTGGACCGCGCACCGCGCCTCCCTCGTGGCGCTGGCCCGGCGCGAGCCGTCCGTACGCGGCACCCTGCTGGGGATGATCCCGCAGGGTTCCGGCGGGGCGGGCGAACTGGCGCCGTTCTGGCTGGAGTTGCTGGAGGAGTCCGGGGCGGTCGCGGGCCTCGTCGACGTGGACGCGCCCGAGGGCGAGGCCTCCCCCGACGGCACCGCCGGCTGGCTGGAGCGCTTCCACGCCTCCCGCTTCTCCGGCTGGCGCCGCGCCGGACACGCCCTGGCCGGCCTGCGCCCCCTCGTCGTCCGCTGCGCGCAGCGGCTGCGCGCCGAACTGGCCCTGCCGGGCCGGGAGGAGGGGCTGAAGCTCAACCTCCAGGACGTCAGCCTGGTCGACCTGCTGCTCTCCCTGGACGTGCCCGTGGCCGTCACGGACGCCATGGCGAACGGCACGATGGAGCTGGAGCGGTGGCGCGCCGACCCCGAGCGCCGCGACCTGGCCGCGCTGTGCGCCGACGAGCGGCTGCGGCCCACCTTCTTCCGCACCCTGCGCGGCGGCGACCGCAGCGCGCAGAACGTCGGCCGTGAGACGTTCCGGCTCCTGGCCGGCTCCCCGGGCAGCGCCGACCTGCTCGCCGAGTGGGTGCGCCTCGTCGCCGGCGAGACGCTCGACGCCGGTCTGCCCGAGCTGCCCGCCGCGATCAACCGACTGTCCTGGCTGCCCGACGAGGCCCTGGCCCTGGCTCCGAAGGAGGTCTCCCTCGCGGCCGGCCTCGACCTCGGCTCCGTCCTCGCCCACACCCTGCGCGGCGGCATGTTCGAGGAGTTGGTCTGGCCCGCCTGGGAGGAGGCCGTCTCCGAGATGTCCCCGCGGCGCGGCGACCACCGGCTGACGGTGATGGACGCCTGGCCGCACGTCATCGTGGCCAACTCCTCCCAGGTCCGGGTCATCGGGCCGGACTCCACCGTGCTGACGCACGACCTGCGGGTCCCCTCGGGCGGCCACCGGCAGGTCGGCTTCCACCACACCGACGACGACCTGCTCGTCTTCTGGGCCACTTACGAGGGCGAGGTGCGCGGCTACTGGCTCAGCGCCCCCGACGAGGTCCTGACCCTGGAGTCCTCCGCGACCTACTGGTCGGTGCGCACCGGGCACGTCACCCTGCCGCTGCCCGGCGGCGGACGCACCACCGGCCACGGTGTGCTGCACGGCGGCGACAGCCGCGTCCCGGCGGAGCGGCCGATCCTCTCCGACGGCGTCACCCACTGGGTCTGGGAGCGGGGAGCGGAGGGCGAGGAGACCGGCTGGTACGAGTACGAGCCCACCGGCGGCTCCCTCGGGAGGCGTTCGCTGCCCGGCTTCCTCGCCGACGCCCTGCGCGACCACCCCGCGGGCAGCACCCTGGCCGACGGCGTCGGACAGAGCTGGCTGCGCCCGGCGCCCACCGTCGAGGGCTCGGTGCTCGGCGCCCCCGTCGACGGGCTCCTCGGCTGGCGCACGGTGCGCCTGCCGGACGGGCGTTGGCACGGCCGCGACCAGTCCGGGCGGTCCGTGACCACGGCCGAGGGCGCCACCGCGCCCCGCCACGCCGTGGCGCTGCCCGGCGACGACCGGCTGCGGGCGGTGTCCACGGACGGGCGCTCGCTGGTCATGACCGACCCCGAGGGCGTCGTGAGCGCGCGGCTCGGACTGAGCCAACGGTCCACCGCGGCGGGCTACTCCGCCGAGGGGGCCGAGCTGCCCCCGCTCGCCTACTGGTACTGCCTGCGGGCGCGGGACCCGCGGGGGTCCGCGGTGCTGCGCGCCATGGACTCCGTACGGGCCGGCGCGCTGCTGAAGGCCGCCGCCGCGCAGGAGAAGGCCGAGCGGGTCCCCGAGGCCGTCGCCGAGGCGCTGCCCGAGATCGGCGAGGGCGCCCTGCTGCGCGGCGTGGTCGACCGGGTGCGCACCGCCCTGCGCCAGCGCAAGGAGCTGGCCCGGGTGGCGGCCGCCCTCGAACCCCGTCCGGTGGTGGCCCCGCAGCCCCGACCGGAGCGCGGGCCGACGGACAGGGACATCGACGCGGGCCTGAGCGGCCTGTTCACCTCGCGCCGGCACGGCTACAGCGCCGAGTCCGACGCCACCTTCCGCTACCTGCGCCTGCTCGCGACGGCCGTCGCGGACACCGCCGCCGAGGCCGTTCCCGGGCGGCTGCACGTCGACGTCCCGCACGCCACGTTCAGCGCGTTCCCGTGGACGGAGGTGTTCCTGGAGCGGCCGGCCGCCGTGGCCTACCGCGCCGTCGTCACCGGGGTGACGGACGAACAGCGGGCCGCTCTGTGCCGCACGCTCGCGGAGGTCGACGCCCTCGGCCTCGCCTCCGGCGAGAGCGCCTCGGGGCGTTGGCGCCGGATGCGGCTGCGCGTGGAGGGGGAGCTGCTGCGGGGCGTCGACGGGCGCGAACGCGGCCACGGGAGCCGGCACCGTACCGCGCTGCCGCTCGGCGACGGCGCGGTGCTCGCGGTGACCGACTTCTTCGAGGGGACCGCCGGGGGTCGGGACTTCAACGCGCTGCTGCACGACCCGAGCGGCCGCTTCGAGGTGCCCGCGCCCTACACCGGCCGCGTCCTGCCCGGGCCGACGGCGGTGCCGGGCGATCCGGAGCGCGGCGCGAACTGGCTGGGCGCCTTCCTGAAGGAGGCGGCCGAGCGGGGTCCGGCGCCGTGGTTCCCGGAGGCCGCCGCCGAGTTCACCCGTCTGACCGGGGTGAACGCCACCCTGGCCCGGGTGGTCGTGGCGGGTCTGCCGCAGCTGGACACCTACGACCGCGGCTTCCTGACCGCCGAACTGCGCGCGACGCTCGGCATCAAGGCCACGCCCGCCGGGCACGCCCGCGAGGAGCTGAACTCCCTGTCCGCGGACGTGCGCCGGGAGCTGGTGGCGGCGCTGCTGCCGGCCGATCCGGCCCTGCTGTGGACGCGGGGCCCGGACGTGGCCGCGGCCGCGCTGGTGTGGAACGAGCGCGTGGGACGGCGTACGCCGGTGCCCGAGGAGCTGCTCGCCGACGCCGCGAAGGAGGTCCGCGTACCGTGGCCGCCGCACCGGGCGCTACCCGATCTGCTCGGCCCCGACCTGTCCCCCGTGCTGTCCCGCGACGTCGACCACCCGCTCGCCCGGAACGGGGCGGGTGACGAACCGACCGGCCCGCGCTTCGGCACGCAGACGCTGACCAGCGCCGTGGCCCTCACGGCCTGGCTCGCGCACCGCCTGCCGGCCGGGGACCCCCTGCGGGCCTGCCTGCCGCCGGCCCTCACGGCGGTACGGCGGCGGCTGGCCCACCCGGGGCTGATGCTCGGCGTCGGGCACTGGGTGCACGCGGACAAGTTCCGCGAGGCGGCCGGCACCCCGACGGAGACCGGGGAGGGCTACGAACGCTACGGCGCGGTCGTGCTGCACCCCCGGGGCGGGTACGCCGACACCTCGGTGCTGCCGGCGCGGCTCGACTCGACGGGCTCCGACCCGTACCTGCCGCTGCTGCGCGGGACGGACCAGACGCCGTCCGGGCCGGAGACGGCGCTGCGGCTCGCGCACGATCCGGCGTTCGCGGCGCTGCTCGCCGACCCGGGCGTGCCCGCGGCCGGCGAGGCCGCCGCGGACGGCACCTGGTGGCCGCAGGACCCGGGCCGTTCGGTGCCGGACCTGGTGGCCGAGGCCTCGGCCGCGTACGGGCTGGGCGCGGACGCCGCCTGCCTGTACCTGGCGCTGCTGGCCATGCCCGACCCCACGGACCGCAACACGGCGCGCTGGACCGGTTGGAAGCCGGCGCGACTGAAGGCGGCCCGCGCCGAACTGGCCGCGACCGAGCTGGTGGTGGAGGCCGCGCGGCCCCGGGCCGGACGCTCGTTGTTCCTGCCCGGGGCCTGGGCCGAGCCGCAGGCGCCGGCGCTGCCCGTGGAGACGTGGAAGCTGCCGATGTACGCGATGGCGCCGGGCGGGGCCGCGGTGTTGGGCGCCCTGGTGCCCACGCTGCCCGCCGCCGACCTGTACCGCCGGGCGTGGGCGCGGGTCGTCGAGGGCGACGTGCCGCGCTTCGAGGCGCTCGACGTGAAGCGCGCACCGGCCCGCCGGCGCCGCTGACCGGGCCTGCCCGGGCGCGGCGGGGCGGCGTGGGCGGTGGGTGTGCCCACCGCCCACGCCTCCCCGCGCCCCGCCTCCCCGCGGCTGCGCTCCTCGCACCGGACCGCGCCCCGCGGTGCGCACCCGCACCGCTCCCGACAGACCGCCACCACCCGACCGACCACCACCGATCGACCCAGAGGACCCGATGACCGTCACCGAACAGTCCGCCCCCGCACGGCAGGTCATGCCCGCCGAGGAGCGGTACGCCTCCGAGCTCGCCTTCCTCGCCGCCCAGGACACCGGCCCCCGCCCGCCCGGCTGGGCGCTCACGCCGCGCGCCGTCGTCACCTTCGTGTGCGGCAGCGGGGGCGAGGAGCTGGCCCTGCCCACGCGGCGGGCGGGCCTGCCGACGAAGCTGGTGATCGCCCCGAAGTTCGTCGGGGAACGCGCCCTGGTGGAGCGGTGCGTGGTCACCCTCGCCGGCGAGCGCGGCCTGCTGCTGACCGGCGAGCCCGGCACCGCCAAGTCGATGCTGTCCGAGCTGCTCTCCGCCGCCGTGTGCGGGACCAGCGCGCTGACCGTGCAGGGCACGGCCGGCACCACGGAGGACGCCTTCCGGTACGGGTGGAACTACGCGCTGCTCCTCGCGCAGGGCCCCACCTCCCAGGCCCTGGTCGACTCCCCCGTGCTCGCGGCGATGCGGACGGGCCGGGTGGTGCGCGTGGAGGAGATCACCCGCTGCCTGCCCGAGGTGCAGGACGCGCTGGTGTCGATCCTGTCCGACCGCCGGGTCAGTGTTCCGGAACTGACCGCGACCGAGGACTCGACGGTCTCCGCGGCCCCGGGGTTCACGGTCATCGCCACCGCCAACCTGCGCGACCGGGGCGTGTCGGAGATGTCCGCCGCCCTCAAGCGGCGCTTCAACTTCGAGACCGTCGCGCCGATCGCCGACGCCGACGCCGAGGCCACGCTGATCCGGCGGCAGGCCGTGGCGGCGGTGGAGCGGGCCGGCGCGGCCTTCGGGGTGGACGACGCGGTGCTGGACGCGCTCGTCACCGTCTTCCGGGACCTGCGCTCGGGACGCAGCGCGGAGGGCTGGGACGTGGAGCGGCCCGGTACGGTCATGTCCACCGCCGAGGCCGTGCAGGTGGCCGCCTCGCTCGGGGTGGCGGCGGCGTACCTGCCGGGCGGGGACGTGCTGGACCTGTTGCCGGGGCACCTGCTGGGCGTCGTGCGCAAGGACGACCCGGCCGACCACGGGCGGCTGCTCGGGTACTGGGACGGTCCGGTGCGCCGGCGCGCCGAGGACGGCTCGGCTATGTGGCGCCGGCTGTGGGACCTGCGCGGGAGCCTGCGTTGACGCACACCTCCGGCACCGATCCGCGGGAGGCGGTGGACGCGCTCGCCGCGTCGCGCGCGCCGTACCTGCTGGGGGTGCGCCACCACAGTCCCGCGTTGGCGGCGATGGTCCCGGCGCTGCTCGACGCGGCGGAGCCGGACGTGCTGTGCGTGGAGCTGCCCACCGACTTCCAGCGGTGGCTGGTCCACCTGGCCGACCCCGAGACCCTCGCCCCGGTGGCCCTGGCGGGTCCGGGGCGCGGGGGCCTGCCGGCCTTCTACCCGTTCGCCGACTTCTCGCCCGAACTGGCCGCGATCCGCTGGGCGCGGGAGCGGGGCGTGGAGGTGCTCTGCTGCGACCTGCCGCTGACGGACCGGGGTTGGGACGCCGACGGACCGGACGCGCGGCCGGCCCCGGCGGCCGGCCCCGGCGCGGCCCCCGGGATCGACGCGGAACCGGTCACGGCTCCGGGCACCGCTCCCGTACCCGCACCGGCCGGCGCCGCCGCGGTCGTCACCGCGCCGGTCGTCACCGCGGGCCGGCGCGCGTTCGCCGAGGGGCTCGCCGCCCGCGGCACCGGGCGCGACGGGGACGACCTGTGGGACCGGGCCGTGGAGGTCCTGGCCCCGGGCTGCTCCCCCGAGGCCGTGCGCCGTGCGGCGTTGGGCGTCGGCTGGGCGTTGCGCACGGACACGGGAGCCGTCGCGGCGACGGACCTGGCCCGGGAGGCCCACATGCGGCGGGTGATCACCGCCGCCTCGGCGGGCGGACGCCGGGTCGCGGCCGTGATCGGCGCCTTCCACGCGCCCGCCCTGGCCGTGCCGCCCACCGGCTCCGGCTCCGGCTCCGGCTCCGGCTCCGGCTCCGGCTCCGGCTCCGGCTCCGGCTCCGGCTCCGGCTCCGACACGGTCCCCGGCCCCCACGCGCACCCGGAGGGGGACGCGGCCCAGGCGCCGGACGAGGCGGTCACCTCCTTCGTGGCGTACTCGTACGACCTGCTGGACTCCCGCTCCGGCTACCCCGCCGGAATCCGCGACCCGCTGTGGCAGCAGGCCGTGTTCGAGGCGGGCGGGGACCCGGACCGGCTGCGGGAGGCGGCCTCGGTCGCCGTCACCGCCGTCTGTCGCGAGCTGCGCCGCGCCGGCCACACCGCCGGCACCGGCGAGGCCGCCGAGACCCTGCGCCTGGCCTGCGACCTGGCGGCGCTGCGCGGGCTGCCCGCGCCCGGTCGCGGCGAACTGCTGGAGGCCGTGACGGCGGTCCTCGGCCAGGGTGAACTCCTGGGCCGGGGCCGCGCGCTGGCCAAGGCGCTGGAGGCCGCGCTGGTCGGCGCGGGACGTGGCCGCACCACCCCGCACGCCCCGCGCAGCGGCCTCGGCCCCTCCGTCGAGGCGGAGCTGGCCGCGCTGCGGCTGCCGTCGCCCGAGGACCCCGCCCCGCGCGAGGTGCGCCTCGATCCGCTGCGCTCCGCGCTGGACGGGCGGCGCGAGGTGCTGCTGCGGCGCCTGCTGGTGTGCGGCGCCTCGTACGGGGAGCCCGTCGCCGTCGCCGCCACCGGCGACGGCACCGCCCTGGGCAGCAAGTGGCGCCTGTCCTGGACCCCGGCGGTGCCGGCCCGTCTCGACCTGGTGGGGGTCCGCGGCGTCACCGCCGCCCAGGCCGCCGCCGGAACGCTGCGGGACGTGGCGCGCCGCCAGGCGGCCGAGGGCGGCCCGACGGCGGCGCAGATCCTGACCGGGCTGGAGGCGGCCGCGCGGTGCGACCTGCCCGAGCTGGTCGACGTACGGCTGGAGGAGGTGGCGACCGTCCTGCCGGACACGGCCGGCGTCGCGGAACTCCTGGAGGCCGCCGACCTGTTGGAGGGGCTGCGGCGCGGTCACCTCCCCGGCTCCGGGGAGGCTTCCCGGGAGCGGGCCGCCGTACTCACCGGCGAGCTGATCGACGCGGCCGTACGGTCCCTGCCCGGACTCGCCGGCAGTGACGACCCGGCCGACGCCCGGTCCCTGGTGGCCCTCGCCGACCGGGTCGCGGCCCGCCGCCTGGGGCTGCGGATGGACGCGTGCCTGACGGAACTCGCCACCGGCGCGAGCCCGTTGATGCGCGGCGCCGCCCTGGCCGTACGGGTGCTGCTGGACCTGGATCCGGCGGCCGGGCTGGGTGCGCGCGTCGCCGCCTGGATCGACGGCGCGACCTCCGCCGACGGGCGGCGCGCCCTGGGCCGTCGGCTGGCCGGTGTCCTGAGCGCGGCCGGCCCCCTCCTGGGGGCCTCCCCGGCCGCCGTCGCCCCGCTGCTGGACCGGGTGGACGACCTGTCCGACGAGGCGTTCCTGGAGCGGCTGCCCGCGCTGCGCGGCGGGTTCGACGCGCTGTCCCCGGCCGCCCGCGACCGGCTGTTGGAGACCGTCACGGAGCGGCTCGGGGACCGCGTCGACGTGTCGCTGGACGCCTCGCCCGCGCTGCTGGCGCTGTGGGCCGCCGCCGACGCGGCCGGCCGGGCCGCGCTGAAGGCCCTCCCGCCCGCCGCCGGTCCGGACGCCGGCGCGCCGGACCGCGCCGGGACGCCCCAGGAATCCCCCGCACCGGCGGATGCCGGGGTCCACGGGTCGCCGGACCCGGCCCACGCGCCGCGCGAGGAGGCTCCCGACGGCCGACGGCTCGCCCCCGCGGACCGGTGGCGGCTGCTGCTGGGTCGCCAGCGCGACCGCCTGCCGGCCGGCGCCGGCCGCTACGCCCGCGCCCTCGACGAGCTCTACGGCGCCGGGCGGGGCGAGGGCTCCGGCGACCTCGACCGGGCCGGCGCGGGCGGCGGCGACGGGCCCTCCTTCCCGACGGCCCGGGAGTGGTCGCGGGAACTGGAGTCCCTCTTCGGGGAGGACGTGCGCGAGGAGGTGCTCGCCGACGCGGCCGAGGCGGGCCGCAGCGACGTGCTGGCCCAGCTCGACCCCGCCTCGGTGCGCCCGTCCGTGGAACTGCTCGGGTCCGTGCTCTCGCTGGCCGGGGGCATGCCGGAGCAGCAGCTCTCCCGGCTGCGGCCCCTGGTGCGGCGGCTGGTGGACGAGCTGGCGAAGGAGCTGGCGTCGCGACTGCGCCCGACCCTGTCGGGTCTGGCCACCGCGCGTCCCACGCGCCGTCCCGGCGGGCCGCTCGACCTGGCCCGGACCCTGCGGGCCAACCTGGCGCACACCCGCCGCCTGGACGACGGCCGGGTGGTCGTCGTGCCGGAGCGGCCGGTGTTCGCCACCCGCGCCTCGCGGGAATCGGACTGGCGGCTGATCCTGGTGGTCGACGTCTCCGGCTCGATGGAGGCCTCCGTCATCTGGTCGGCGCTGACGGCGGCGGTACTGGGCGGCGTTCCCACGCTGTCCACACACTTCCTGGCGTTCTCGACGCAGGTCGTGGACCTCACCGACCGGGTGGACGACCCGCTGTCGCTGCTGCTGGAGGTCCGCGTCGGCGGCGGGACGCACATCGCCGGGGCCCTGGCGCACGCCCGGTCCCTGATGACCGTGCCGAGCCGCACGCTGGTCGTGGTGGTCAGCGACTTCGAGGAGGGCGCCCCGCTCGGCGGTCTGCTCGGGGAGGTGCGCGCCCTGGCGGCCTCCGGCGCCCATCTCCTGGGCTGCGCCGCCCTCGACGACGCGGGGACGCCCCGCTATTCGGTGCCGGTGGCGCGGCAGCTCGTGGCGGCCGGCATGCCGGTGGCCGCCCTCAGCCCTCTCGCCCTCGCCCGCTGGGTGGGCGACCGACTCCGCGGGGAGCCCCGTTGAACAGCAACAGCGTCGTGACCGGGGCGGGCACCGGGGTGCTGCCGCCGGTCGCCCCCGAGGTGCTCGTCGAGGCCGTGGAGAACCTCAGTGCCCGGCTGCGCAAGAAGCTCGACGCGGCGGTCGCGGAGTGCGGGGCGCGGGCCGTGGCCGGGGAGGACGGCGGGGTCGACGTCCGCTTCGGCGAGGACGCGCTGGTCACGCTGCGACCGGGTCCCTCGGGGGTGGTCGCGCGGGCCGAGGAGGCCTCCTGCACCTGCCTGTTGGCGCCGCGCTGCCTGCACCGGGCGGCGGTACTGGGCGCGGCTCCACCGGCTGATCCGCCGGCCGATCCGCCGGTGGACGGGGTCGGGTCGGAGCCTTCGGCCGTACCGGGTGCCGAGCCGGCCGCCGCCGGTCCGGGGGCGGCCGGCGAGGACGTGGCGGGAACCGCGCCGGGGTCGAGCACCACCCCGACCGAGGGGGCGGAGGTGGAGCGGGACACGACGCCGCTCACCCCGGCGCAGGTGCGGGCCGGTGCGGCCCTGTGGGCGGCCGCCGCCGAGGCGCTCGCCGCCGGGGTGAGCGCGGGAGGGGTGGTGGTCCAGGCCGAGTTGCTGCGGGCCGCGCACACCGCGCGCCTGGCGGGGCTGCCCCGCGCGGAGGCCGCGGCCCTGCGCGTCGTACGGGGACTGCGCGGCGCCCGGGAGCGGGCCGCCGGGCAGCGGCTCACGGACCTGGCGGCGGCCTTCGGCGAGTTGCTGCGCACCGCCGCGTGGGCGGCGTCCGGATCCCCCGGCGCCGGGGTGGGCGGCGGCGGTCGGCGGGCCTACGCGGCCGGCGGCAGCCTGCTGGTGCACGGCCTGTGCCGGGAGCCGGTGCTGACCGCCACCGGGTACGGGGGCGTGGTCACCCACCTGCTCGGTGACGACGGCTCCCCGTACACGGTGTCCGACGTACGCCCGGGCGGCCTCGCCCGGGCGCGCGGCGCGGGCGGCGCCTCCGTGGCCCTCGGCGGTGCCGTGCTCGACCACGCGGGGCTCTCGCGCGGGGGGCTGCGCGTCGTCGGCGCGACGGTGTCCGCCGACGGCAGGCTCGGTTCCGGGCGGGGCGTACGGGCCACCCCCGTACCGGGCCTGCCCTGGGACCGGGAGCGCGTGGCGGCGCTGTTCGCCCGCCCGGCCGCGGAGGCGGTGGGGGCGGCCCTGGCCGAGGTGGAGGCCGACGCGGGCACGGCCGCCGGGGCGCGGCTGTTGGGCTGCGACGTGGAGGTGGTGGGCGCGGCCGGCGAGCACCTGCTGGTCCGGGAGCTGTCGCCGCGGGGCGCCGTACGCCCCGACGCGCCGCTCCTGCGGCTGCGGGCCGCGCACCCGCACCCGGAGCTGGCGCACACCGCGAACCTGCGCCGGCTGGCGGGGTGTCCGGGACTGGCGGTGCGCGTCCTGGGCCGGCCGGACCTGGACCGGGCGGCGACGCTGAGCCCGCTGGCCGTGGGCCCGGTGCCGGGGGCGGCGTACACGCTGCGGCTGCCGCCGGAGTGGCGGGGGCGGGCGGACCTCGGCTACGACCGCCTCCAGGGCGGCCACGTCGAGGGTCCGGCGCAGGCGGGGCCGGTCGGGCCCGTCGATCCGGGTCCGGATCCGCTGGCCGACTCCCCGCTGTGGCGGGTGCGTCGGCTGTTGGAGGCGGGCGTCGCGGGCGGGCGCCGGGCGGTGGCGGAATCGGCCGGGGGGCCGGAGTCCCTGTCGGCGTACGGGCCGCTGCGCCGGGCCGGCTTCGGGGCGGCGGCCGAACTGGCCGGCGCGCTGGTCACCGAGGCGGACCGGCGCTCGCGCGACGGTTTCGGCCGGCTCACCGACCCCTCGGCCGACGGGTACGCCCGCCGCTGGCTGGAGGCGTACACCCACCTGAGCGCCGCCCAGCGGTCGTTGGTCGCCGCGTCCTGGGCCTGACCCGGCGGCTCCGGCGCACGCGGGGCCGGCGCGCGCTCGGGCGCGTTCCGGCCAACTCCCCCGGCCCGGCGCAGCGTCCTCGCGCCGGGCCGGGGCCGCTGCGCGGGGGTGTCGCGGGTGGGCGACGCACCCGGGACCGCGGGCGGGGGCCGGCCGGTTCTCGCCCCCGTGCGCGCCTTCGGTCGGGGTTCCACCCCCACGGGCCCGTTCGCCGCCCACACTCGAAGCACGGCGACCGGGAACGGCCACGAACGGCCCCGACGGCTCCGGTCGATGGCGGACGGGTCGGTGGCTCCGGGCCGCCGCGGGGCGACTCGACGGGAAGGGGATCCGATGGCACGGGAGGGACGCCGGCGGGCCGCGGGCGCCGGCCGCGGCCGGATCGTGCGGCGCTCACCGGCGACGGCCTTCGGGGTGGTCGTGGCGGCGGCCGCGGTCCTCGTCGTCCGGACGGCGGGGGCGGCATGGGCGGCGGTGACCCCGCACTGGCCGACGGTCCTGGCGGCGGCCCTCACGGCGGGCGCGGCGCTCGGGTGGCGGGCCGTCAACGCGGCGGCCGAGCGGCACGGCAGGGCCGGGCCACCCGGGGTGGCGGGAACGGGCGGAGCGGGCGGTACGGGCGGGGCCCGGCTCGTCGGTGACGTCCGGCGCGGGGGCCCGGTGCGGCCGGCACGCGACCCGGGGCCGTCGGGAGGACCGTGAACTGCCGCGCGGACGGCGCCCGGTCGGGAGGTGGAGGCCCGGTGCCGGGTTGGATGTCCGGTTATGGGTAGTCTTCAGCGGAACGGTGTCCGAATCTCCTCGGGGCGGGTCATGAATCGTCAGTCAGGTGTGCGTGCCGCGGTGGTGGCCGCGGCGCTGCTGCTCGGGATCGCCGGATGCGGGGGCGCGGGCGCGCCCGGCGAGGGCAAGGCGGACGGCGGGGCACGGCCCACGCCGTCCGTGAGCGGATCGCCCTCGGCGTCGGCCCCGACAACGGCTCCCGCGCCCTCCGGGGCGGCGGGGAACCCGCCCTCGGCCGAGGTGTTGCCCGGCATGGTCGGGGTGGCTGCCGCCAGGCAGCGCCTGGCGGCCCTGAAGGTGGCCGCGCCCGGCACGATGGCCGGCTACAGCCGGGACCGGTTCACGCACTGGGCCGAGCAGGGCGACAGGTGCGACACCCGCGAGACCGTCCTCGCGCGCGACGGGGCGGGCGTCACCCGCGACTCCGAGTGCCGCGCCGTCTCGGGCCGTTGGAAGAGCCTGTACGACGGGGCGGAGATCGACGACGCGAAGAGGCTGGACATCGACCACATGGTGCCGCTCGCCGAGGCCTGGCGCTCGGGGGCCGCCGGATGGGACGCGGCGAAGCGCAAGGCCTTCGCCAACGACCTGAGCGGACCGCAGCTGTTGGCGGTGTCGGCGTCCTCGAACCGTTCCAAGGGCGACCAGAGCCCCGACCTGTGGCAGCCGACGGACAAGTCGAGTTGGTGCGTGTACGGACGGGCGTGGACGACGGTGAAGTCCCTGTACGGGCTGACCGTCACCGAGGCGGAGCGGACCACGCTGACCGGCATGCTCGACACCTGCGCCGCGTCGTGAGCGGGCCCGCGCACTGGCAGGACGAGGTCCTCGCCGGCCCCGGCGGGGCGATGACCGACGAGGTCGGGGTGATCACCGGTCCGCTGACGTTGCGCACGAGCGCCGGCGGGGACGGGCTGGTCCGGCTCGACGTCCAGTACACCGACGCGGACGAGTGGTACACCCTCACCGGCTCCCCGGTGCGCCACGGGGACCCGTACGCGCTGCACCGGGCGGCCCTGGCCGCCGTCCGGGCCGGAGGGGGCGCGGAGGTCCCCGTGCCCCCGGGGCCGAACTCCGTGGCCGACCGGGGATCCGACTGACAGACTGGCGTGAAGTGATCACTCCAGGAGGCACGCCGATGACCGACGGTACGGACACCCCGCAGACCGACGCCACGAACGACGACACCCCGAAGGACGAGTCCCCGGCCGAGGAGGCCAAGCGCAGGTTCCGGGAGGCCCTGGCCCGCAACGCCGCGAACAACAGGTCCCAGGAGGCCCACCAGAGCCGGGCGAAGGTGACCGGCACGGGCGCCGGACCCGGCGGGAAGAACAAGAAGGTGCGCCGCAAGACCGGTTGAGCGACGGGCCGCGCGGGGGAGGCCATTGGGCCGCACGGGTGACCGGCGATAACCGTTGGCGACGAAGGCAGTTGATCAGGACGTCCCGCCGGGGACAGCTCATGCGACAGAAGGATCAACATGCTCAAGAAGTTCATGGCCACCGCCGCGGTCACCGCATCCGTCATCGGTACGGGTGCCGTCATGGCCTCCCCGGCGATGGCCATCGGCAACGACAACGGCGTGAACACGGTCAACGGCAACAACGCCGCGCAGCTCTACGGCAACCAGGAGACCAAGGGCAACATGAGCCCGCAGCTCAGCGCCGTTCAGGGTTCGCTGAACAAGCTCTGCGTCGGCCTGCCGGCGAAGGTCAACGCCCAGTCGATCCTGGCCGCCGTCAACGTGGGTGTCCAGGACATCAACGTCCTGTCCAACCCGCAGAACCAGCAGTGCGCCGAGAACTCCACCCAGGCCAAGGGCGACGAGTCCCTCTCCCACATCCTGGACAACATCCCGGTGCTGTCGGGCAACCTCTCGGCCGGCAGCTGATCGAGGCGGGATCCGGTCCGGCGTGACGGCGAGGCCGTCACGCCGGTCCGGCGTTTCACGAGCGCACCACATCGAAAGCTCTGGTCTATACCTTGACAGGTCCAGACCACTTTCGGTTCAGTGGGCGGTGTCGTCGCTCCCCCACCACCCCGCGACAACTCCCCCCACCCCAGGAGTCCTTTCGTGATACGCACGCTGCGTCGCCGCGCCCTGTCCCTCGCCGCCACCGCCGCGATGACCCTCGGTCTGGCCGTCGCCCTGCCCGCCTCCTCCGCCAACGCGGCCCCCGCCTGCGCCTCGGCGTGGACCTCCTCCGCCGTCTACACCGGCGGCACGACCGCCTCGCACAACGGCCGCAACTGGCAGGCCAAGTGGTGGACCCAGGGCGAGACGCCCGGCACCACCGGCCAGTGGGGCGTCTGGTCCGACCAGGGCGCCTGCGGTACCGGCGGCGGCACGGACCCGGGCAACCCGGACCCGTCCGGCTTCGTGGTCAGCGAGACCCAGTTCAACCAGATGTTCCCGAACCGGAACCCCTTCTACACCTACAACGGCCTGGTCGCGGCGCTCTCCGCCTACCCCGGCTTCGCCAAGACCGGCGACGACACCGTCAAGCGGCGCGAGGCGGCGGCCTTCCTCGCGAACGTCTCGCACGAGACGGGCGGGCTCGTGCACATCGTCGAGCAGAACACGGCCAACTACCCGCACTACTGTGACGCCACGCAGCCCTACGGCTGTCCCGCCGGCCAGGCGGCCTACTACGGTCGCGGGCCGATCCAGCTGAGCTGGAACTTCAACTACAAGGCGGCGGGCGACGCCCTCGGCATCAACCTCCTCGCCAACCCCTACCTCGTCGAGCAGGACCCGGCCGTCGCCATGAAGACGGCGCTCTGGTACTGGAACACCCAGAACGGCCCGGGCACCATGACCGCCCACGCGGCGATGGTGAACGGCGCGGGCTTCGGCGAGACGATCCGCTCCATCAACGGGGCCCTGGAGTGCAACGGCGGCAACCCCGCGCAGGTCCAGAGCCGGGTGAACAAGTACCAGGCCTTCACCCAGCTGCTCGGCGTCACCCCGGGCAACAACCTCACCTGCTGAGCCCCGGCACCGTCCGCCCCCGGCCCGCGCCGGGGGCGGAACCGGGCGACCGGCCGGCTCAGTGACGGCGCAGGGCCGTGGCGAGCTGGGCCCGGGAGCGGACGTCCAGCTTCTGGTAGATCCGGGTGAGGCGGGCCTCCACCGTCTTCACGCTGACGAACAGCTTCGCCGCCGCCTCCTGGTTGCTGGCGCCCGCCCCGACGAGCCGCGCGAGCCGCGCCTCCGCCTCGGTGAGGGTGCCGGCGCCGCCGCCGGCGCTCCCCCGGTGCGGGGAGGCGGCCTCGGGCGCCGAGTCCCGGGCGAGGGCGATCCAGGGTCGGGCGCCGGCCCGTTCGAAGACCTCGGCGGCGGCGCGCAGTGCCTCCCGGGCGGGTGCGCGGCGCCGCCGGCGGCGTTCCACCCGGGCCAGGGCGAGCAGCGTCCGGCCCTGTTCCAGCGGCAGCCCGAGGTCCGCGAAGAGCCGTACGGTGTCCTCCAGTCGGGCCACCGCCTCCTGCGCGTCCCCCCGCGCCGACAGGGCCAGGCCGCGGGCCCGGTCCAGGGCGGCGAGCACCGTGGTGCGGCCGAGGTCGCGGGCCACGGGGGCGACCCGGTCCAGGAGGGCGACGGCCTCGGCGCCGGCGTCGGTGGCGATCAGGGCCTCGGCGAGTTCGCCGTGCCAGCGCAGCACCGACGGGTCCACCACCTGCTGGGCCTCCTCCAGCGCGGCGACCCGGCGCAGGGTGGCGACGGCCTTCGCGGCGTCGCCGGTGGCCAGTTCGACGGTGCCGAGCGCGTACAGGCCGCGGGAGAGGAACACCTGGTCGTGTTCCTCCTCGGAGGCGCGGATGCCCCGGCGCGCGTAGCCCGCGGCGCGGGCGAAACCGCCGCCGGCCGCCTCGGCGGTCGCGGCCACGTACCAGGCCGGTCCGGGCGACAGGCCGGCCTCGATGGTCAGCTCCAGGGCGCGCCGGGCGTGGGCCGAGCCCAGTGTGCAGTTGCCGCGCCGCAGTTCGACCTCGGTGAGGCTGCGCAGCACCTCGAAGACGTCCTCGGCGGAGCCGGTGCGTTGCACCGCGGGCAGCAGGGCGAGCAGTTGCCCCCGGGCGTCGTCGAGCCGGTCGTCGAACAGGGCGTGGCGGACGGCGAGGTACTGGGGCGCGTTGCGCATGCCGAGGGGGACGTCGGGGGTGGGCAGGGCCAGGGCCCGGGCGAGGATGTCCTCGGCGTCGGGGTCTCCGAGGATGCGGCCCATGCGGGCCCGCACGGTCAGGGCCATGGCCTCGGCGACCTGGTCCCCGCCGGCCTGGGCGAGGGCGCCGGCCTCGGCGGCGGCGTCCCGGGAGCGGACGGGGTCTCCGTCGCTGAGGTTGTGCTTCCAGGCGATGCGCAACTGTACGGCGGCGCGCAGCGAGGCGTCCCCCTCGGCGTCGGCGACGGCGCAGGCGATGGTCTCGTCGAGGTGGGCCAGGGCCTGTCCGGCCGCGTCGATGACGGCGAGGCGGGCCCGGACGCGCTGGGCGGGCGTGGCGTCGCGGGAGAGCACGGCGCGGGTGGCGCGCCGGGCGAGGTCGGCGCGACCGGCCCAGCCGGCGTCCTCGGCGGCGGCGACGAGGCGGGAGAGTTCCTCGCGGGGGTGGGCCCAGGGGGTGCGTTCGGCGGCCAGCAGCCCGAGTTCGGCGGCGAGGTCGCGCCGGCCGCGGCGGCGGCAGGCGGCGGCGGCCTCGGTGATCTCGGCGGCGAGGTCCTCGTCGGCGGTGTCCACGGCGAGCGCGCGGTGGCGTACGGCCTGGACGGGGTCGTCGACGGCGGCGGCGAGCGCGGCGTGTCCGGCGGCGCGTTCGGGCCAGCCGGCGTCGGCGGCCAGGGCGGTGGGCAGGGCGCCGGCGGTGAAGGCGACGGCGCCGTCCTCCCCCACCGTGACCAGCCCGGCCCGTTCGGCCCGCGCGAGTTCGGCTTCGGCGTCGGGGCGTCCGGCGCGGCGCAGCAGGGGGGTGGTGGGTCGGGCGGCGAGGGCCGCGAGGAGCAGGGTGCGGCGGGTCTGTTCGGGGGCTTCGGCGAGGAGGCGGCGGGCGACCTCGCGGGCCTGGCCGGACACGGGCAGGGGGTCGGCGTGGTGGGCGCCGCCGCCCGCCGCGCCGCCGCCCGGTCCGCCGGCGGCTCCGGGGGCCGCGGCGGCTTCGGCGAGGGAGTGGCCGAGGGCGAGGGCCAGGCGCGGGTTGCCGCCGCTGGCCTGGTGGATCCGGCCGGCGAGGCGGGCGGGCAGGCCGTGGCGCAGCAGGAGTTCGGCGACCTCGTCGGCGCCGAGGGCGGGGACGCGGATGGTGGGGGTGCCGGGGCCGCAGAGGGGTTCGGCGACGGGGGCGCCGCCCTGGGTGCATTCGGCGGCGAGTACCCGCACGCGCGGCGGGGTCAGGCGCAGGGCGAAGCGCAGGAGGTCGGTGCTCTCGGCGTCGAGCCACTGGGCGTTGTCGAGGACGAGCAGGACGGGGCCCGGTTCGGCGAGGGTGCGCAGGACCTCTCCGACGGCGAGGCGCAGGGCGACGAGGTCGGGGGCGGAGTCGGGGGCGTCGGCCTCGCGGCGGAGCCGGGCGATGGCGGTGCGCTGGGGGCCGGCGAGCCGGTCGAGGGCGGTGCGGGGGACGGAGGCGAGCAGGGCGGCGGCCGAGGCCTCGGGTATCGGTCGGTCGGCGGCTTCGGGGGCGAGGCGCAGGACGGTTTCGCGCCTTCGGTGGGCGGCGGCCGCGACGGCCCGCGCGACCTCGGTCTTGCCCGCGCCGGCCGGTCCGGTGAGGATGGCGCGGCCGTGCGTGGCCAGGGCCCGCTCGACCGCCTCGATGAGTTCGCCGTGTCCGACCTTGGTGTCAGCGTGCCCCGTCGCCGCCACGCACAGCCACCAGCCTTTCGCGCCCCTGCCCTGTGCTCTTCCTGTGAGAGGCGACAATACGAGGTCGGCCGCCGGACGGACCCGGATTGTGACGCAGAATTCAGTCGCGCGACGGGAATGGTGCCCGGGAACGCCGCGGACCTGCCGGTACGGGAGGTACCGGCAGGTCCGTCGCTGTGTTCGGTCCGTGCGGTCCGCCCGTCGGATCGGACCGGGTGGGGTCCGGTCCGACGGGCGGATCCGGTCAGAAGCCGAGGCTCCAGGAGTCGATCTTGCCGGTGTCGCCGCCGGCGTTGTCGTTCACGCGGAGCTTCCACGTGCCGTTCGCGACCTCGGAGGAGGCGTTGACGGTGTAGGTGGTGTTGATGTTGTCGGCGCTGCCGCCGGCACGGTTGTGCAGGGTGTAGAGCGTGCCGTCGGGGGCGACGAGGTCGACCTTCAGGTCACCGATGTAGGTGTGCGCGATGTTCACGCCGACCTTGAGGGCGGCCGGGGCGTTGCCGGTGACACCGGAGACGGTGATCGGGCTGTCCACGGTCGCGTTGTCGGCGATCGCGAAGTCCGCGGTGTTCTCGAAGGCCGGGGTGGTCGGCGTCGAGGTCACGGCGTTGACGGTGGCGGCGGCGTCGGCGAGGCCGGTGCCGCAGCCGCCGGTGCAGGTGCCGGCGAGCGGGCGGGCGTTGGTCTTGATGGCCGACTCGATCTGCGCCGGGGTCAGCGAGGGCTTCGCGGCGACGAGGAGGGCGGCGAGGCCCGCGACGTGCGGGGCGGCCATGCTGGTGCCCTGGTACGGCTTGTAGATCTCGGCGCCGGGGGTGGTGGTGCCCGCGTTCAGCGTGGAGAGGATGCCGTTCTCGGGGGTGGTGACGGTGCCGGGCGTGTCGGTGGCGCGGCGGGTCTCACCGCCCGGGGCGGCGACGTCGATGATCGAGCCGTAGTTGGAGTAGAAGGAGCGGTCGCCGGTGCGGTTGCTGGCGGCGACGTTGATGACGTTGTTGCAGCTGGCGGGCGAGAAGCCGGCCGCGTCGGCGTTGCTGTTGCCGGCGGCGACCACGACGGTGGTGCCACGGGCGACGGCCGCGTTGATGGCGTTCTGGTAGCTGGTGCCGCAGGTGCCCGAGCCGCCGAGGCTCATGTTGATGACCTTGGCGGGGGTGGCGTTCGCCGGGATGCCGGCGACGGTGCCGCCCGAGGCCCAGGTGATGGCGTCGACGATGTCGGAGGTGGCACCGCCGCACTTGCCGAGGACGCGCACGGGCTGGATCTTCGCGTTGTACGCGATGCCCGCGACGCCCTTGGAGTTGTTGGTGGCGGCCGCGATCGTGCCGGCCACGTGGGTGCCGTGCCAGGAGGAGTCGCTCGCCTTGGAGCCGACGCCGCACTCGCCGGCGGCGCTCCAGTCACCGGCGTCGGCCGGGTTGTTGTCGCGGCCGTTGCCGTCACGGGCGGCGGTGGAGCTGGAGATGAAGTCGTAGCCGGCGACCACGTTGGAGGCGAGGTCGGAGTGGGCCACGTAGCCGGTGTCGATGACGGCGACGGTGACGCCGGAACCGGTGGTCTTGTCCCAGGCCGCGGGCACGTTCATGCCGGCGGTGGGCTCGAAGAGGTCCCACTGCTTGGCGTAGTCGGTGTCGTTGGGCGTGGCCAGCGCGTAGGCGCGGGAGTCCGGCTCGACGTAGGCGACGTCCGGGTCGGCGCGGAACTGCGCGATGACGTCGGCGGCCTCGGAGGGGGCGGTCGCACCGCCCAGGTTGACGAGGGCTGCGCCGGTGCCGAGACGGCGGTCGAACTTCGTCTTCTTGCCGGTCTTCTTGCCCTTGGCGACGGCGTCGTCCGCGGCCGCCGTGTTGGACGTGGCCTCGGAGGCGGAGGACTTGTAGCCGACGATGAGGTTCTCGACGGGCGCCGGGGTGCCGGCGGCGGGGGCGGCGGCGGCCGGGAGGGAGGAGGCCGGGTCGTCGGCGGCGGTCACGGCCACGGAGGCGGTGGCGGAGCCGGCGAGCAGGGTGACGGACATGGCCACGACGGATATGAGCCGACGTCGTCTGGTTGCGTGCACGTTGTTCCCCTTCGAAGGCCGTTCCGGGCAGGCCGGAGCGGCCGGTCGGTGCAGTGTGGGAGGTGGAACCGGCGGGCCGCGGGCCGGGGGCGGGGTGGTCAGACCCGCTCCGGCACCGCCGCGCGCCACGTCGTCCGGCCGCAACGGCGGGGCTGGACGACGGATGTACCGGCGGTCCGCGCGACCGCGGCTGCTTCACACCATGTGGGGTTGGTGCGGGGGCAGTTCGGGATGCGGAAGACCGCCGGTGGGCAGACAGTAGGCAACGCGGGAATGAACCCGATACGGGGAAAACCCTTGTCCCTCCCCTGGGGACCGCCTTGAGGGAGGGGTGGGGAACGGGGTTACCGGAGGTCCATCCGGAGGGTTACCGGGGGTCCCGCCGGAGGGATACCGGGGGTCCCGCCGGAGGGATACCGGGGGTCCCGCCGGAGGGTTACCGGGGGTCCCGCCGGACGGGGCGGCGGGGTCCTGCCGGCCGGGGTGGCGCCCGCCCGCCGGACGGGGCGGCGCCTGCCTGCGGGCCGGCGCCAGGGGCGCGGTGGAACCGGCGAGCGGGGCCGGCGGGGAGCCGGGGGTCTGCCGTGCGGCCCGTCGGACCCGTCCCGCGGGGGCGGGGCGGGTTCCCCGGCCCCGGCTCGGCCCCGGCCTACCGGGGGTGCAGTTTGCGGAAGTACGTCCAGCTGGACTCGTTCGGCTCGCTCCACTTCTCGGGGGCGTGCGCGAACTCCGGGTGGTGGGCGGCGATGTGGGCGCGGGTCCGCTCGGGGACCTCGGTCCAGGAGCCGAGCTTGGCGCCCCGGCAGTGGAAGGTGAGGCCGCCGGGGCGCTGCCCCTGTTCCATCCACGGCAGCCAGGGGGACATCCGGGTCCACGACATCGTGGCGGGCACGGAGGGGGCCTCGCCGGCGAGCGCGGCGGCGGGCGCGAAGAACTGGAACAGCTCCAGGGCCCGGTAGGTGTCGCCCGCGGATTCCAGCGGGTACCGGTCGACGGGCAGCGGCGAGGGGTAGGCGAGGGGGATCTCCAGGCTGAAGCAGACCTGGTCGCCCAGTTCGGTGCGCGGGACGGGGAAGGGCCGCCACCGCTGGTCGGCGGGGTCGTTCCACACGTGGACTACCGGCTTGTCCTGCCAGTGCTCCAGGATCTCTCCGGTCTCGGGGTCGAGGTAGAAGGCCGCCTCCCGCGACAGCATCAGGTACCCGCCGTCCTCCGCGGCCTCCAGCCGGGCGACGTTGACCCCCTCGAAGCCGAACAGGCGCCGGTAGGGCTCCTCGGGCGCCCAGGAGTGCACGGACCCGGACCACCGGAAGGTGACCTCGCTCCCGTCCAGGCTCGCCCGGGTGCGGGCGAACGCGCGCAACGACTCTTCCGGTGTCATGCCCCCACTGTGCTGCCCGGGCCCCGCCGGTACAAGCACCCTCCGCGCCAATACCGCGACCCGCCTCCGGACGCCGGCCGCGGGCGGTTTCGGACCTCGCGGGGCCGCCCGGTTGACCGCGCGGCGGGCAGGGGCAACGGTGACCCCCATGGGGAACGAACACCGACTGCCGGCGCTGCTCGTGTGCCTGGTGCTGAGCACCGGGCTGGCGGCCGCCGCGTGGGGGGCCTCCCGGGCCCCCGGATCCGGCCACGCCTCCGTGGCGGGCGACTTCGTCGACATGGGTCGGGTGCCGCCGGATGCCGGCGCCTCGCCCCCGGTCGGACCGGACGCCTCCACCGGCAGCGTGACGGTGGATTGCGGGCGCAACGAGGAGGGGCACCGCAACGAGGACAACCTCGTCGTCTCCCCCGGCCTGCGCTCGGGCGCCCACCACACACACGCCTACGTCGGGAACCTGTCCACCGACGCCCTCTCCGGCGACGCCTCCCTGGCCGCCGCCGCGACCAGCTGCGTCGGCGGGGACCGTTCCACCTACTTCTGGCCGGTGCTGCGCCGCTCCGACCGTCCCGGCACCCGCCCGCACGAGCTCTCCGCCGGGCACGGCAACGCGGGCGAGATCCTGCCGGAGGCGGCGGTGGGCGTGGAGTTCCGGGGCAACCCGGTCGGCAAGGTGGTGCCCATGCCCCGCTTCCTGCGCGCCTTGACGGGCGACGCCGTCGCGCACACGGCGCGCACGGACGCCGACGTACGGGCCCGTTGGGGCTGCTCGGGCCTGCCCGAC
Organism: Streptomyces sp. NPDC048606; assembly: GCF_040650855.1. Classification (NCBI taxonomy): domain Bacteria; kingdom Bacillati; phylum Actinomycetota; class Actinomycetes; order Kitasatosporales; family Streptomycetaceae; genus Streptomyces; species Streptomyces sp. NPDC048606. The sequence continues at coordinate 24,490 of NZ_JBEZIB010000005.1, forward strand.
CGGTGGACCGTCGCCTACCCGCGCTGTCCGGCGGGCGACCTGGTGACCCGTACGCTCGTCTTCCCCAGCTGCTGGAACGGTCTGGACACCGAGGCCCCCGGCCACCGTTCCCACCTGCGCTTCCCCGACGCGCGCGGGGTGTGCCCGCAGGGCACCTTCCCGGTGCCCGAACTGCGGCTGAGCCTGGCCTACGCCGTCGCCCCCGGGGTGCCGATCGCCCTCGACTCCTTCCCCGAACAGCGGCACAGTCCGAAGACGGACCACGCGATGTTCGTGAACGTGATGACGGACGGGGCGATGCGCGCCGTGGCGGACTGCCTCAACGAGGGCCGCGCCTGCCGGACGTGAGTGACGGGCGTCACATGAACCGTTCGGGCCCGTACGGCGTGTTCCGACCGCACCACGCGACACGAGGCGGACGGAGAGGGTGAGATGGCCGGACCACTGTGGCCCCGCGCACGGCGGGGCGGGACGGACGAGGCGCTGATCAGGACGGTGTACGAGGAGCACGGCAACGCCCTGCTCGCGTACGCCACCCGGCTCACCGGGGACCGCGCCGCCGCCGAGGACGTCGTCCAGGAGACGCTGATCCGGGCCTGGCGACACGCCGAGGTCCTGGTCAACGGGAAGGGTTCGGTGCGCGGTTGGCTGCTCACCGTGGCCCGCAACATCATCACCGACCGCTACCGGGCGAAGGCGGCCCGCCCGCCGGAGGTCTCCGGATCCTCGGCCGCTCCGCCGGTGGAGGGGGACCACGCCGACGCGGTGGTGGACTCCATGACCGTGTTGGGCGCCCTGGACCGGCTCACGCCGGAACATCGTGACGTGTTGACGGAGTTGTACTACCGCCAGCGCAGTGTCGCCGAGGCCGCCGACCGGCTCGGGATCCCGGCGGGCACGGTGAAGTCGCGCTCGCACTACGCGCTGAAGGCGCTGCGCGAGGTGTTCACGGACGCGGGCGGGGACACCGCCGGCGACAGACGATCAGGCCGGCCGCCCCAGCAGCCCGGCGGACTGCGGGAGGTGGTGGCGTGAACCGGCAGCGGCACGAGGAGGAACTGCTCGGCCCGTACGTGCTCGGGGTCCTGGACGAGCAGGACGTACGGCGTGTCGAGGAACACGTCGGCGACTGCGTGCGGTGCCGTGAGGAGGTGGCGGCGTTGAGGGAGATGGAGAGCGTGTTGGGCGAGGTCCCCGAGGAGGCCTTCCTCGACGGACCCCCGCAGGGCGGTGACCTGTTGCTCCAGCGGACCCTTCGGCAGGTGCGCGGGGAGCGGGTGGCGGCGGCGCGGCGGCGGACGGCCCTCGTGGGGCTGGCCGCGGCGGCCTCGTTGGCGTTGGTGTTCTGGGCCGGTGCGCGGCTCGGCGGTCAGGAGGCGGGGCCGGTGGCCCTGGATCCGCCGCCGTCCCCGGGCGTGTCGGCGCCCGCCTCGCCGCCGCCGGCCGGGACCCGGGTGGCGTCCGCGACGGACGCGGGCACGGGTACGCGGATGACCGTACGGGTGACGCCGGCGCCGAAGTGGGTGCGGGTGAACGCGGCGGTGACCGGGGTGCCGGCCGGCGAGCGCTGCCGGCTGGTGGTGGTCGGCAAGGACGGTACGCGGACCGTGGCCGGCGGCTGGGTCGTGGGCACGGCGGAGCACGGCGAGGGCAAGGGCGCGTCCCTGGACGGGTCGGCGGCCGTGGACCCGGCGAACGTCAAGGCGGTCGTCGTGGAGAACGAGTCGGGCCGGACCTTCGTCTCCGTACCGGTGTGACGCCGGGGCCTCGTACCGCCGTCGTGACGGCGGTACGAGGCCCCGGCGCGCTCGGGCGGGCCCGGGCGCCCGATCTCCCGGGCGCCCGTCGCTCAGGCGCTCAGGCGCTCGCGCCCAGGCGCACCGGGAGGTCGAACAGGTCGTTCTGGGTGAGGATCGGCTTGTTGCGGAGCTCCTCGGGCGAGACGGCCAGGGTCAGGTCCGGGAAGCGGGCGTAGAGGGCCGGGAGGGCGACCAGGGCCTCCAGGCGGGACAGGGCCGCGCCGGGGCACACGTGGGGGCCGTGGCCGAAGGAGATGTGGCGGTTGGGCGTGCGCGTGACGTCGAACTCGCCCGCCGTCTCCCCGTGCTGCGCCTCGTCGCGGCCGAGCGCGCCGAAGGAGACGATCAGTCCCTCGCCCTCGGGCAGGATCCGGTCTCCGACCTCGATGTCCTCGGTGGCGAACCGGATCAGGACGTGCGAGGTGGGGGTGGACCAGCGCAGGGTCTCCTCGATGACGTTCTCCCAGGGCACCTCGCCGGCCAGGACGCGGGCGCGCTGCTCGGGGTGGGTCTCCAGGGCGACGACGGCGTTGACGATCAGGCTGATGGTGGTCTCGTGGCCGGCGGCGACCATCAGCTGGAGGGTGTTGGTGATCTCCTCGGTGCTGAGGTGGTCGCCGTCCTCGGAGGCGGCGATCAGCGCGCTGGTGAGGTCGTCGCCGGGGTTCTGCCGCTTGGACTCCACGATCCGGGAGAACAGCGCGCCGAGGTCCGCCATCATCTGCGGGACTTCCTCGGGCAGGGTCTGGGTGGAGAAGAACTTCTCGAAGAGGGCCTTCAGCCGGGGGTGCTCGGCGGCGTCGACGCCCATCAGGTCGCTGATGACGTTCATCGGCAGCGGGTAGGCGAAGCCGGCCTTGAGGTCGACGCTCTGATCGGCGGGCAGGCCGGCGAGCTTGTCGAGCATCTCCGCGGTGAGGGCCTCGATGCCGGCGCGGAGCCTGTCCACCCGGCGGACGGTGAGGGCCTGGGCCACGAGGGTGCGCAGGCGGCGGTGCTCGTCGCCGTCGACGGTGAGCATGGAGCGCCCGGGGTTGGCGAGGCCGATCAGCGGCCAGTCCAGGGGGATCTCGCCGCGCCGCCAGGCGCCCCACACGTTGATGTCCTTGACGACGCGGGGGTCGGTGAGGAGCTTCCTGGCCTCGGCGTGGTGGGTGACGGCGTAGACGCCGACCCCGCCCGGCAGGACGACCGGGACGAGGGGGCCCGCGGCGCGCAGGGCGGCGCTCTCGGCGTCGAGGTCGGCCACGAAGGGGTCGAGGGTGATCGGGGCGGGGCCGCCGTGCTCGATCGGGCAGGTCATCTCAGGGCTCCAAGGGCGGGGGTGGGTGTGTAGGTCACGGGGAGTTCGCTGAGCCCGCGCAGCCAGGGCGAGGGGCGCCGGGTGAGGTCGGCGGCGGGGACGGCGAGGTCCACGTCGGGGAGGCGGTCGAGGAGGACCTCGATGCCGGTCCGCGCGATGACCTCGGCGACCTCCTGTGCCGGGAAGGGGCAGCGGTGTTCACCGTGGCCGAAGGAGAAGAAGGCGTTGTTCCCGCCGGTGAGGGCGCCCGCGTCGGTGCGTACGTGCGGGTCCCCGTTGGCGGCGGCCAGGCCCAGCAGGACCAGGTCGCCGCGGCCGATGCGCTGTCCGCCGAGCGTGGTGTCCCGGGTGGTCCAGCGGCCGGCGACGTTCTGGGTCGGGGTGTCCTCCCAGAGCACTTCGTTCATGGCCTCGCCGACGCTGTGCCGGCCGCCCGCCAGGGAGGCGGCGAAGCGGTCGTCGGTGAGCATCAGGCGCAGCGAGTTGCCGATCCAGTCCGCGGTGGGCTGGTGGCCGGCGGCCATCATCACCATCAGGTCCTGGGCGATCTCGTCGACGGTGAACCCGGCGGTGTTGGCGAGCATCCGCGAGGCGACGTCGTGGCCCGGTTCGGCCGACTTGGCGGCGAGGAGGGCGTACATGGACTCGCCCAGGTGGCGCTGTCCGTCGAGGGCGCCCTCCCGGCCGTTGATCATGTCGTTCATGGCGGTGACGAGGCCGGGGCCCTGCGCGTCGGAGAAGCCGTAGACGCGGGCGAGGACGCGCAGCGGGAGAAGCATCGCGTACTCGCCGACGATGTCGCAGGAGCCCTTGCCGCAGAGCCGGTCGATCAGCTCGTCGGCGAAGCGTTCGGCGTGGCCCTTGAGTTCGAAGGGGTCGACGGATTCGAGGGCCTCGGAGATGACGGCGGCGCGTTGGCGGTGGCGTTCGCCGACGGTGTAGAGGATGGACGGCTGCTTGCGGCCGATCATGGGCAGGAGCGGCCAGTCGGCGGGGATGCGGTCCCACTGGTTCCACAGGTCGGAGTCGCGGGAGAAGAGCTGGGGGTCGCTGGTGACCTGGTGGAGTTCGCGGTAGCCGAGGACCAGCCAGGCCGGGACGTCGCCGTCGAGGACGACCGGGGCGACGGCGCCGTGGTCGCGGCGCATCTCCCGGTACAGCTCGGCGGGTTCGGTCTGGAAGCGGGGGCCGCCGAGGTAGACGGGCCGGGGCTCGGGGGTGGTCACGGGGTGGGCTCCGGGATCGGGTGCGGGACGACGACCGGCTGGTCGGGCCGGTGGCTCTGGAGGTGCTGGAGGTGCTCGACGAGGGAGATGAGCACCTGCTTGCTGGACTCGCGGGAGCGGGCGTCGCAGAACAGCAGGGGTACCTCGGGCGGGAGGTCGAGGGCGGTGCGGACCTGCTCGGGGGTGTGCTCGGGGCCGCCGAAGTCGTTGCAGGCCACGACGAAGGGCGTGCCGTGGTGTTCGAGGCGGTCGATGGCGTACCAGGAGTCGGCGAGCCGGCGGGTGTCGACGAGGACGACGGCGCCGAGGGTGCCGGAGAAGAGCCGGTCCCACAGGAACCAGAAGCGTTCCTGGCCGGGGGCGCCGAAGAGGTAGAGCACGTTGTGCGCGTCGAGGGTGATGCGGCCGAAGTCGAAGGCGACGGTGGTGGCGGTCTTGGCGGCGACGCCCTGGGTGTCGTCGAAGGCCTCCCCCGCCGCGGTCATCGTCTCCTCGGTGTTCAGCGGGCGGATCTCGCTGACCGAGCGGACCATCGTGGTCTTGCCGACGCCGAAACCGCCGACGATCACGATCTTCAGACCGTTGTCGGCGGTGCTGCTGAGGGTCTGACGGGGCCGGTCCGGGTCAGAGGTTGCGGAGTCCAACGAGCACCTGCTCCAGGATGTCGGGGTCGGGAAGGCGGTACGTCGTGGCACGCGGGTGCCGGGCGCTGACGCGTCCGGTGTCGTGCAGGTCGGCCAGGAGGATCCGGACGATCGAGACGGGCAGGCCGAGGTCGGCGGCGATCTCCACCACGGCCGTCGGATAGCGGCACATGCGCAGGATCGCGGCGTGTTCGGACTGCATGCCGGGGACCGGGTCGCATTCGGCGACGATCAGGGTGACCAGGTCGAAGGCGTCGCTGCCGGAACGGGTGCGGCCGCCGGTCAGGGTGTAGAGCCGGTCCGGGGAGTCGTCCCGGCCCGGCCTGCCGCGGCTCATCCCCGGGGCCTGGCGATCAGATGCTCGCTCAGTTGCTCGACCAGTTCGGACATGTTGTGGCCGACGAGGCCCGCGTCGGCGTCCTCGGAGGCCACGAGGGCCAGGTGGGCGCCCTCGCCCGCCTCGACGATGAAGAGGATTCCGCCGTAGAACTCGGCCATGGCCGAGCGGACCCCTCCGGTGCCGTCGCCGAATTCGATGGACGCCCCGTGGGACAGGCTCTGGATGCCGGCGGCGATCGCGGCGAGCTGGTCGGCCTGGTCGACGGAGAGCTCGGGCGTGCGGCACAGCTTGAGTCCGTCGCGGGAGAGCACGAGGGCGTGCCGGGCGCCGGGGGTGCGCTCCAGGAGTCCTTCCAGGAGCCAGCTGAGCGTCTCGTCGGTGGTGGAGCCGGTCATCGAGTGTTGCCTTCCGGGTGCGGGGGGTTCGTGGGCTGCTGCCGCGCGGGCGCGTTGCGCACGGCCTGACGGAAGCTGCCGAAGCGGGCGGCGGACTGGGAGGCGTCGGTGGGGGCGGTCCGGTTGCGGGCCGCCGCCGCGTCGGGCCCCTCGGGGTGGGCCGCGGCCAGGGTCCGGCCGCGCCTGCGCTGGGGCAGTCCGCTCTCGCCGAGCACCGGTTCGTGGCCGGTGGTTTCGGAGTCGTGGACGGCCCCGGTCGCGGGGGCCTGCGGGTCGGGCGTCCCGCCGGCGCGGCCCGTGTGGGCCGGCTCGGCCTCCGCGTCGGCCTCGGCGGCGGGCCGGGTCTGCGCGGCGGGGGCGCCGGGGACCGCGACGGGGACGCGGGCGCGGTGGCCGGCGGCGGCGGGCGCGGTGAGGAGCGCGGGAGCGGGCAGGACCTCGGCCGGGGTCCGGCTGATCAGGTCCTGGGGCAGCATCAGGATGGCGCCGGTGCCGCCGCGGGCGGAGGGCCGGAAGGACACCGTCAGCCCGTACTTGTGGGCGAGGCGGCCGACGACGGCGAGACCGAGGCGGGTGCCGGAGAGCCCGGCCAGGTCCAGTGTCTCGGCGGTCACGGCCTGTTCGGCGCGGCGCAGCTGGACGTCGCTCATGACGAGGCCGCTGTCCTCGACGGTGATGACGATGCCGGCGGGCACGTCCTCCACGTACACGTGGACCTCTGCGGTGGGCGGCGAGAAGTTCGCCGCGTTGTCGAGGAGTTCGGCGAGGGCGTGCATGACGCCCTCGGCGGCGTGTCCGGCGACGGCCGCCTCGCTGGTGGAGTGCAGTCGGACGCGCTGGTAGCCGCCGATGCGGCCCATGGCGCCGCGCAGGATGGACTCCATGACGATCGGCTTCGCCCAGCGGCGGCCCGAGCGGGCTCCGGTGAGGACGGCGATGGAGTCGGCGAGGCGGCCGGCCTGGGCGGTGCGGTGGTCGAGGTGGAGCAGGTCGGTGAGGACGTCCTCGTCGGCGTGCCGGTGCTCCATGTCCCGCAGGTCGGCCAGCATTCCGGTGGCGAGCGCCTGCATCCGGCCGGCCGCGTTGGCGGTGGCGGCCATGGCGGCGGCGCGTCCGGAGCGGGCGAGGCGCAGTTCCTCGCCGAGGCGCTCGCGGGTGACCGCCTGGGCGGTGGCGAGGCCGTCGAGTTCGCCGGTGTGGGCGCGGGTCAGCCGCTCCAGTTCGGCGGCGTGGGAGCCCGTCACGTGGTCCAGTTCCGCGCGGTGCCCGGCGGTGAGGCGGGCGTGTTCGGCGGTGTGGGCGGCCGAGTTGCGGGCGGCGTCGGCGGTGAGCCGGGCGATGTGGGCGTCGCGGGCGGCGAGTTCACCGGTCAGGCCGGAGAGTCTGCCGCGCAGCGTCCGGTTGGCGCGTACCGACCAGGTCAGCGCGTAGGCGGCGACCGCGAGCAGCAGCGATCCGGAGGCCGCGAACCAGCCGAGGGGGGTCTGGACGGCCGACGGGGCCGCGGCCACCGCCGCCGTCGACAGAGCGCCGGTGACCGCTGCGGTGATCAGCAGGGCGAGCGCGGAGGGGCGAAGGGGGGAGGGCGACGCCGTCATCAATCAAAGCCTCAAACCGGGCGTAAATGGAAGAGAGGGTTCCTGTGGCAACGAGGCACAACTATAAGAGGATTGTTGATCGTTTCGGAAAGGTCTTGGCGAATCTCACGCTGTGTAACGCCCACTTAGGTTGCTTCTGGCGCGGTTTCGGGGCTATGGCATGGCATCCTGTGACGTCACAACTCGCCGGACGGAATCGGCGGAGGACGTCCGGGAAAGTTGGGGAAGACCATGAGGCTCTGCTTCCTGGTGGAGGAGCACTACCGCCACGACGGCATGCCGAACGAGGTGATCGGGCAGCTGACGGCGTGGGGCCACCGCGTCGACGTGGTCCGTCCCGGCGGCTCCCTGCTCCGCATGGCCGAGGTCGTCACCACCGGCGCGCACGACGCCTGGGTCCTCAAGACCGTCTCCGGTGGCCCCGGCCTGACCCTCCTGGAGGCCGCGGCCGCCGCCGGCGCCACCACCGTCAACGACGCCCGCGCCATCCGGGGCGTACGGGACAAGGCCCTCGCCGCCGCCATCGGGCACACCCACGGCCTGCCCCAGCCGGCCACGTACGCCCTCGCCCGACCCGAACTCCTCGCGGAGATACCCGAAGGGGAGTACCCCCTCGTCGTCAAGCCGGCCGACGGCAGCTCCGGCCGGGCCGTGCACCTGGTGCCCTCGCCGGACCGGATCGCCGACCTGCTGCCCGCCCTCGCGGGCGAGGGCATGCTCATCGCCCAGCCCTACGTCCCCAACCCGGGCACCGACGTCAAGGTGTACTGCGTCGACGGGGAACTCTTCGCGACCGAGCGCCGCTCCCCGCTGCACCCCGCGTCCGCGGTCCGCGAGCGCCGGGTGCCGCTGCCGCGCGAGGTGGCGGACATCGCCGCCCGGGTGGGCGAGGTGTACGGGCTGGACCTCTACGGGGTGGACGTGTTGCTGGGGCCCGACGGGCCGGTGGTGGTCGACGTGAACGACTTCCCGAGCTTCCGTCAGGTCCCCGACGCGGCGGCGCGGGTGGCGCGCGCCGTCCTGGAACTCGCCCGCCGCGGCGCCGGGCGGACCCCGGTCGGGGCGGTCGGTCCGGTCGGGGCGCTCGCACCCGTCGCGGCGACGCCGCTTGCGGCCGCGCCGGTTCCGGCCGCACCGGTTCCGGCACCGCGGCCGCCTCGGACGTACACCGCCGTGCCGGTCTCCGTACCGGCGCAGGTACCGGCGGGCGCGGGGGACGGCGCGTGAGGGTCGGCCTGATCACCCCGGATCCCGGACACCCCCTGCTCGCGGCCACCGCCGCGCTCCTGACCGGGGACCGGCACGCGGTGGAGGTGCTGGACCCCCGGGCGGGCGTGGCCGCCGCGGGCTCCGGCGCCCCCGCCGACGTGTACCTGCTGAAGGCGCGCACCCCGTCGGCGCTGGCGCTGGCCCGGGAACTGGAGCGGCGCGGGGCGCCCGTACTGAACTCGGCGGCGGCGACCGAACGCTGCCAGGACCGCACCGTGATGGCGGAGCTGGCCGAGCGCGCCGGGCTGCCGTTCGCGGCCACCCGCGCCTTCGGGTCGGCGGCGCTGCTGGTGTCGGCGTCCCGGCTGCCGTGGCCGATGGTGGTCAAGAGCCGGCGCAGCCGCAAGTACGACCTCGTGGCACGGGTCGACGACCCGGCCGGGCTGCGGGAACTGGCGTCCTCCTGGGCCGGGGAACCGGTCGTGGTCCAGGCGTTCGCCCCCAACGACGGCTGGGACCACAAGGTCTGGGTGGTCGGCGACCAGGTCTTCGCGGCCCTGCGCCGCTCCGAACTGGCACCGGACGACGGCAGCCCCGAGCGATCGGGCGTCCGTCTTCCCGACGGGTGGGCGGAGTTGGCCCTGCGGGTCGGCGAGGCCTTCTCCCTGGACGTCTACGGCGTGGACCTGGTCGCCACCGGCACGGGGGCACCCCTCGTCGTCGACGTCAACGCCTTCCCCGGCATCCGCCGCCAACCCGGCGCGCCCCGGGCCCTCGCACGCCTGGCCCTGGCCCGCGCCGCGGGCGCCCGCGACGCCGGAGCCGCGCTGTCGCGCCGGGCGTGAGCGCTCGCCGGTACGGACGCGCAGGGCCCCCGGGACGGCCGTGAACCCCTCGGGACCGCCGCACCGGGGCCCACGGGTCGGCGGCCGGACGGCGGAGGAGCTCAGGCGGTTACGGCGGCGGCGCGGGAGCGGCGTCCGCGCACCCGGACCACGCCGGCGGCGGCGCCGACGAGCAGGAGTCCGCCCACCGTCAGCAGCCACACGGGGACGCCGTCGCCGACGGTGAGCAGCTCCTCCCGGTACACGACGCGGCGGAAGGGGGTGTCCTTCGCGGTCGCCCGCAGTTCGTGGTCCCCGTCGATGCGGGCCGGTTCGGGGAAGCGCTGGTCGATCGCGGTGAGGAACGACCGCTTCGGCCCGCCCGTGAGCTCGGCGAGCGCCCCCCGGGTGGTGAGGGACCCCGCGAAGGTGACCTCGGGCCGGTCTCCGCCGATCGGGGACGCGGGTTCCATGCGGTGGTCCGCGAGGACGTACAGGCCGAGGGACTGCGGGCCGGCGGCCATGCGCGACAGGCGCATCGGGTAGACCGGGCGGTCGCTGTCGAAGCGGATCCGCAGCGGGTCGAGTTCGCCGCGCAGCGGCCGGTCCGACGTGCGGGGGGCGAGGCGGACGGCCACGTACTCCCACCCCCGCTCGACGTAGGGCCGCAGTTCGACGCCGAGCCGGTCGGGCAGCCGGAAGCCGTTGGTCTCCAGCCAGGTGCGCAGGGCGTCGGGGTCGCCCGCGGTCAGACGGGCCACGTCGAAGGGTCCGAGGCGTTCGCGGCCCACGACCGCGACGGCGGGACCGGCCGCGCCGGGCATCGGGGCGCCCGCGGTGTCACGGCCTCCGGAGGAGAAGGGCCAGTCGTCGCCCCGGGGCCAGAAGTGGGTACGGGTGCGGCGCTCGGGGCGGACGATCTCGGCGAGCTGGGAGAAGAGCGCGGGGTCGCCGAGCTCCACGGTCGCCCGTCCCGGCACCGGCATGATCCAGGCCGCGCTCCGGGCGTCACCGGTGACGGTGAACCGCATGACGATCTCCTCGGTCCGACCGTCCCAGCGCACGACGGAGGTCTCGCGGTCGACGCCGATCCGCGAGGCCGCGCCCGGGACCATCGCCCCGCAGCCGCAGGCGTGGGCCGGTGCGACGAGCGCGCCCACCTGGGTCGCGAGCAGCGCGAACAGCAGGGCCAGGGTCCTTCTCTTCCTCCACACGCGGTCTCAGACGAAGGGGGCCCGCATCCGGTTCCGCGGGGCCCGGGCGCGGCGGTCGGACGCGACGGACCCCCGGTCGGGTGCGGCGTACCGGGCGGAATCGGGGCAGGGCGCCGTCCCGGAACGGGTTCACCCTTGCGTGGGGGTGCCCCGCTCGACCCGGCGTGGGGCCCGCTCCCATACTTGGGCCTCATGAGAGGGACGGACAAGCCCCGCAGCAGCCCCCTGGTGCCCGATTCCGTGGAGGCCGAGATCGCCCGGCACGACTGGGCCGCCCTGGTGTGCGGCTGCGGTCGCCCGGCGGGACATCTCGCGGACATGCTGTGGGACGCCGCCGAGGGACACCCGGCCGCGTTCCACGCGCTCCAGGGCCACGTGTTCACCGGCACCCGGCTGTGGCCCCCCGCCCCGGCGGCCTGCGGGGTGCTGATGGCGGTGTGGTCGGCCGGGCCGCCCCGGCAGTCGACCCGTGACGCCCTGCTGTGGACGCTGCTGTCGCTGCTGAGCGCCGAGGACGACGGGACCGCGTACGAGGCCGGTCTGTACGGGCAGTGCGCCGCCCACGTCCGGGCGGGGCTCCCCCACCTGCGGTCGGGGGTGGGCGCCGCGCCCGGTACGACGACCGCCGCCTACGTGGAGGGCATCCTGGACATCATCGAGCTGTGCGCCTGAGGGCCCCGTCGGCGCGCAGAGCCCCCAGCGCCTCGGGGGTGACCTCCTCCAGGGAGGCCGCGAAGGTACGGGCCGCCGAGGCCGGCACCTCCAGCAGCGAGGGCACCACCAGCACCGCGCAGCCCGCCGCCTCGGCGGAGGCGGCGCCGTCCGGGGAGTCCTCGACGGCCACGCACGCGGCCGGGTCCAGACCCAGCCGGGCGGCGGCCTCCCGATAGGGGTCGGGGTGCGGTTTGGTGCGGGGGGTGTCGTCGGCCGAGAGGGTGAAGGCGAAGGGGACGTCGGCGAGCGCCCCGCCCACCACCGCGTCGACCACCACCCTCGGCGATGCGCTGACCAGGGCGAAGGGCACCCCGCGCGCCTCCAGGGCGGCGAGCAGCGCCCGCGCTCCGGGGCGCGGCGAGGAGCCGGCCTCGACCCGGCGGAAGAAGTCCTCGGTCAGCGCGGCCCCGACGGCGTCGGGGTCGCCGTGGCCGGCGACGCGTACGAGGTGGGCGGCGGTGTCGGCGACGGCGCGCCCGACGACCTCGGGGGCGTCCGCCGGTCCCAGGCGGTGGTCGAGTGCGGCCGCGACCTTCTCGGTGGTCAGCCACCACAGCACTTCGGTGTCGACGAGGGTGCCGTCCATGTCGAAGAGGACGGCGCGCGGGCCGGCGCCGGGGGCGAGGGCCGCGTCGGGGGCGCTCACGCCGCCGTCCCGACCGGTGCGGCCCCGTCCGCCCGTCCGGGCGCCGCGACCCGTTCCACGACGAGGACGGGCCGGTCGGCCGGCGCCGCGGTGGCCCGCGCGCCGGGCGCCAGCGCGCCGGCCTCGCGCGTGGGCACGTCGGCCTTGACCCGGGTGCCGCAGGGCAGGTCCAGGTGGAGGCGGGTGACGGCGCCGAGGAAGGAGGCCGACACGACGGTGGCGGCGCCGTCCGGGTCGGCGGCGACGGTGAGGTTCTCGGGGCGGACGAGGACCTCCACGTCCGGGGTGTGCGGCGTCGGGCCGTCCACGGGCAGGGTGCGGCCGGCGACCTCGACGCGTCCGGTGGGGGTGAGCCGTCCGGGCAGCCGGTTCATGGTGCCGACGAACCCGGCGACGAAGGCCGTCGCGGGGCGTTCGTACAGCTCGGCCGGGGCCGCGCACTGCTCCAGCCGGCCGGCGTTGAGGACGGCGACCCGGTCGGCCATGGACAGGGCCTCCTCCTGGTCGTGCGTGACGAAGACGGTGGTCAGGCCCAGGGAGAGCTGGAGGCGGCGGATCTCCTCGCGCAGGGTGGCCCGTACCTTGGCGTCCAGCGCGGAGAGCGGCTCGTCCAGCAGCAGCACGCGCGGGCGCAGGGCCAGGGCGCGGGCGAGGGCCACGCGCTGTTGCTGACCGCCGGACATCTGGTGCGGGTAGCGGTCGCCGTGTTCGGGCAGTCCGACCAGGTCGAGGAGTTCGGCGGCGCGTTCGCGGCGCCGCGCGGCGGGGACCTTGCGCACGCGCAGGCCGAAGGCCACGTTGTCGCGGGCGCTCAGGTTGGGGAAGAGGCTGTACGACTGGAAGACCATCCCGGCGTCGCGGCGGTGCGCGGGGACGCCGGTGATGTCCCGGCCGTCGACGAGGACCTCGCCGGAGTCCGCGGTCTCGAAGCCCGCGACCACGCGCAGGGCGGTGGTCTTGCCGCAGCCGGACGGGCCGAGCAGGGCGAGGAGTTCGCCGGGCTCCGCGGTCAGGTCGAGGCCGTCGAGGGCGACGGTCGAACCGAACGCGCGGCGCAGGGAGCGGAATTCGACGCGGGCGCCCTCGGGGGACGCGGCGGGCGACGGCTTCCGGACCGCGGGAAGGGTCGTGGACATGGGGGTCAGGACTCCTTGCGGGAGGTGGTGGGGGCCGGGGAGGCCGTGGCGGAGGCGGTTCCGGCCCGCGAGAGGAGGAGCAGCAGCAGCCAGGTCACGAGGAGGCTGAGGATGGACACGGCCACCGACATCCGTGCCTGGGATCCGGAGATCGACACGATCCACACGGCGAAGGGGCGGAAGCCCAGCAGCGAGGCGATGGTGAACTCGCCGAGGACCAGGGCCAGGGTGAGGAAGGCGGCTCCGGCGAGGGAGGACCTGAGGTTGGGGACCAGCACGCGCAGGACGACGTGGGGCCAGCTCGCACCGCAACTGCGTGCGGCCTCGACCAGCGTCGGCACGTCGACGGCGCGCAGTCCGGCGTCGAGGGAGCGGTGCACGAAGGGCAGGGCCAGGACCGTGTAGGCGAGGACGAGGACGACGGGGAAGTCCTCGTTCTGCACGGCGATGAACGTCTGGTAGAGCGGGGTCCGCGAGAGGTGCTCCGGCCCCCAGCGGAGCACGGTGGTGATGCCGGTGACCAGGGCGATGGGCGGCACCACCAGCGGCAGGGTGCACATCACCTCCACGACGGAGCGCAGGCGCGGCGCCCCGAGGCGCACGGCGACCAGGGCGGGGACGGCGAGCAGCAGGGACAGGGCGATGGTGGCCGCGGCCAGCCCGAGGGAGAGCAGGAGGCTCGTGGTGAAGCCCTCGGCCCCGAGGAGCTCGGTGTAGGCGTCGAAGGTGACGCCCCGGCCGGGGACGTGCACGGTGAACACGAAGGAGGCCAGGAGCGGCAGGAGGAAGTAGACGCCCGCCAGGGCGAGCACGGCCCCGCGCCACACCCGGGGGCGGGGGCGTGGGCGGCGCGGGGAGCGCGGGCCACGGCTTCGGGTGGGGTCCGCCGCGGTCGGTGTCATCGCAGCCATCGGGCGCTCCGTCGCTGGAGGGGCAGGTGGATCGCCATGACGAGGCCGGCGATCAGGATCATGTCGAGGCCGAGGGCGAGCGCCACGTTCTCCTGGCCGGTGAGCACGTTGCCCGAGAGGGCGTCCGCGATCTTCAGCGTGACCAGGGGGACGGAGCCGCCGACGAGGGCCGCCGCCGTCGCGTGGGCGGCGAAGGCGGTGCCGAAGAGCAGCACGAACCCGCCGAGCAGGGAGGGCGCGAGCACGGGCAGGCCGACGTGGCGCCAGAACTGCCATCCGCTGGCCCCGCTGTTGCGTGCGGCCTCGCGCCACTGCGGGCGCAGGCCGTCCAGGGCCGGGACGATCACGAGCACCATCAGGGGCGTCAGGAAGTACAGGTAGACCACGGTGAGCCCGGTGAAGGAGTACAGGTTCCAGCCGAGGGCGGTGAGGTCGCCGAGTCGGGTGACCACTCCGGAGATGCCGGCGGTCGCGATGAACGCGAAGGCCAGCGGTACGCCGCCGAAGTTGGCGAGGACTCCGGAGGCGGTCAGGGCCGCGCCGCGCAGGGCGGCGGAGCGCGAGGTGACCAGAGCCTGGGCCAGCAGCACGCCGAGCAGTCCGCCCAGGAGCGCGGTCAGGGCGGAGAGCTGGACGCTGCCGACGAGCGAGCCGAGGTAGGGGCCCTGGAGGGAGCGGCCGAGGTGCTCGCCGGTCAGGGCGGTGGCTCCGGTGGCCGTGTCGGTGCGGGTGACGGCGCCGAAGGCGATGGTGGCGAGCGGGACCCCGAAGCAGAGTCCGGTGAAGAGGAGGAGGGGAAGGGCGGCGAGCCAGGTGCGGGGGCCGCGCCGCCGGCGGCGCGGGGTGGTGCCGCCGGCGGTCCCCGTCGCGCGGGGGGTGGTGGTGGGGGCGGACATCAGCTGAGGGCCTTGTCCCACTTCTCGGCGAGGGTGGCCTTGGCCTTGTCCAGTTCGGCGGACTCCGGGAAGGTCGGGGTGCCCTGGACCTGCGGGAGCCGGCCGACGGCGTCCTTGTCGGCGGTGCCGTCCTGGGTCATGACGGGCAGCAGCACGGGGCGGGCGTGGCCCTTCAGCCAGATGTTCTGGCCCTCGGCGCTGTAGAGGAACTCCATCCACAGGCGGGCGGCGGCCGGGTTCGGGGCGTCCTTGTTGATGGCCTGCGAGTAGAACTGCGCGTAGACGCCGTCGGTGGGGACCGCGACCTTCCAGTCGACGCCCTTGCCCTTGAACTGCTCGGCGTACCCGGCGTTGAGGTAGTCCCAGTCGATCGAGATGGGCGTCTCGCCCTTCTCGACGGTGGCCGGGGTGGACTCGACGGGGATGAAGTTGCCGGACTTCTTCAACCGGCCGAAGAAGTCGATGCCGGGCTGGATGTCGCCGAAGGAGCCCTTGTTGGCGAGGGCCGCCGCGTAGACGCCGCCGAAGGCGGAGCCGGACTTGGTGGGGTTGCCGTTGAGGGCGACCTTGCCCTTGTACTCGGGCTTGAGGAGGTCCGCGAAGGTCTGGGGGCAGGTGCCGACGCGGGCGGCGTCGCAGCCGATGGAGACGTAGCCGCCGTAGTCGTTGTACCAGCGGCCGTCGGCGTCCTTCTGGGAGGCGGGGATCTTGTCCCAGGCGGTGACCCGGTACGGGGCGAAGAGGTTCTCGGCGGCGCCGCTGCGGGCGAAGGCGATGCCGAGGTCGAGGACGTCGGGGGCGCGGTCCTGTCCCTTGCGGGACTTGACGGCGGCGATCTCGTCGGCGCTGGCGGCGTCCGGGTTCTCACTGTTGATCTTGATCTTCGGGTACTTCGCCTGGAAGGCCTTCAGCATCTCGCCGTAGTTGGCCCAGTCCGGCGGCAGGGCGATGACGTTGAGCCGGCCCTCCTTCTCGGCGGCGGCGACGAGCGCGTCCATGCCGCCGAGGTCGGCGGCGGAGGCGGCGGTGGCCGGGCGGGCCTTGCCCTGGGCCGAGGCGCCGCCGGTGGCGCCGGTGGCGCCGGCCGGCGCTTGCGCGTCGGGCGCCGCGCCGCACGCGCTGAGCGTGGTCAGGACGGCGGCGCCGAGCAGTACGGCCGCGCCGCGGCGGGCGGTGGAACTGAGCACGGTCTCTCCCGGAGACGAGGGGGTCATGAAGCCGGATCACTTGTCTGGACAAGTTGGCTCCAGTTCGCCCGGGCCCGCTGTACGGACGGTGAACGGCGGCCGACCCGTGGAGCACGACTGGCGGAAGAGACGAGAATGACCGAAAGGGGTCGTGACAGGACCGGCCCGGATGGCCATCGATGATGATCGAGAGCGGCGGAGGCCGGACGGTCCGGGGCCGGCAGGTCCCGTCGAGGGGGAGCACGCATGGGTACGGCCCGATATCTGGAGATCGCGGAGGCGCTGCGCGGGGCGATCCTGTCCGGCACCTACCCGGTGGGCGCGCGACTGCCCTCGGAGAGCGACCTGGCGGCGCGCTGGTCCGCCTCGCGCGGCACCGTGCGCCAGGCCGTGGCCACGCTCGCCGCCGAGGGGCTCATCGGCTCCAGCCAGGGCGCGCGCAGGATCGTCCTGCGCCACGAACGCCGCCACAGCTTCGGCGAGTTGAACAGCTTCGCGCAGTGGGCCGAGGGGGTCGGCCACGAGGTGCGCAGCCGGTTCCTGTCCCGTACCCGGCGGCCGGCGACGGCGCGGGAGGCGGAGCGGCTCGCCGTGGCGCCCGGTACGGAGGTCCTCGCGGTGCTGCGGCTGCGCACGCTCGACGGGGAGCCGGCGATGGTGGAGCGCACCGCGTACGCCGACTGGGTGGCGGAGGCGGTCGAGGCGCTGGCCCCGGACTGCCGATCGGTCATGGACAGCCTGGCCGCGGAGGCCGGGATCGTGGCCCACTACGGCGAGCACCTCATCGACGCCCTCGCGGCCGGCAGCGAGGACGCCCGCCTGCTGGAAATCCGCCGCGGCAGCCCGCTGTTGCGCCAGCGACACGTCTCGGCCACCCGCACGGGCCGACCGATCGAGTGGTCCGACGACCGCTACCGGGCCGGCAGCGTCACCTTCAGTGTGAGCAACTCGGCGGTAGCCACCCCCTTGGAGCGCCACCCGGCCACCGAACACTGACGGGCCCGGGCCCGGTCGTGGGAGGCCGGTTCGGCAGCGGGCGCCGTCCTCACCGGCCGGAGCGCGCCGGTCCCGGTCGCGCGGGGCCGGCCGGGTGTGAACGGCCCGTCCCCCTCGGGGGCACCTCCCGCGCGCGTGCCGCACACCGGTCGGGGCGGCAGGCCGGCGCGGGCCGGCGGCCTCGCCGGCAAGGGGGCGCGGGGTCCCGTTCGCCGGGGCGGGCCGTTGCCTTCGGGGTCGCCCTCGCACCCCGCGCACCCGACTCCGGCGACGGGCCTCGGCGGGGCCGGCCGCGGAGCAGGGTCAGACATCGGCGGCGGCCTCGCCGGCAAGGGGGCGCGGGGTCCCGTTCGCCGGGGCGGGCCGTTGCCCTCAGGGTCGCCCTCGCGCGCGTGCCGCACACCGGCCTGGGTCCGGGGGCCGTGCGCGACCGACCCCGCCCGCGGAGCGGCCTCAGCCGTCGGCGGCGCCCGCCGCGCGGGCGGCGGACCGCCGGTGGGCCCGGGCCTCGCCGTGGCGGGCCTCGGCCCGTTCCACCGCCTCGTACGCCAGGTCCCGCTCGGCCCGCGCCCGTTGGGACTCCGCCTCCAGGCGGGCCAGCGTCGCGTCCGCCGCGGTGGCCCGGGCCACCGCGGAGCGCCGGACCTCCTCGGCCGTACGCAGTTCCTCCTCGGCTTCGACGAGGGCCCGCGCGGCGGCGTCGGCGGCCCGCGCGGCGGCCTCGCGGGCCTCGCGGGCGTCGCGGTCCTCGCGGGCGTCGGGCGCCGTCCGGCGGCCGGACGGTGGTGGCACGGCGCCCGGGTCGGCCTCCGGGAAGCGCGTCACCGGCTCGGGGACCCTCTCCAACCGCCCCGAGGCCCATTCCCGCGCCGTGTCGGGATCCGCCAGCACCGCGCGCAGGATCTGCTCCACCTCCTGCTCGACCGTGCCGGACACCTTCGTCCCGGCCTCCCGGGCCAGCCGTACGGCCTCGCGGGCGAGGGCTCCGATGACCACGTGCTGCTGGTGCGAGAGCTCGCGCAACTGCTCGCCGTCCAGGGAGCGGTGCGCCTCGCGCAGGGCCTGGCCGAGCTGGAGGAACTGCTCGACCTCCTCCTCCTTGGCGCGGACCAGGACGTTCGAGGCCCAGGCCGCGAGCGTCGGCCGGCGCAGCGCCGCGATCCGGCGGGCGGCCTCGGGGTCACCGGCCGTCCTCGCCCGGGCGGCGGCCGCCTTGCGCGCCGCCGTGAAACCGGCCGGGTGGGCGGCGTACAGCCCCTCGACCAGCGCGTCCAGATCATCGTGCGCGTCCACGTGCCCACTGTCGGCCATGTCCGCCCGCCTGCGGGGGACCACGCGCCCCCGCGCGCGCCGTCCGCCGGACGGGGCGCCGGAGCACGGCATCGGCACCGCCATCGGCACCGGGGCATGAGGATCCGGGTGGAGGCGGAAGATCGCCGGAACGGATCAGCGGAGCGCCCCACGCGGGTGAAGTGGCCGACCGGGCCGGTGTCCGCCCGGGGCGGGGGCCGTTGTGAGGGGTATGAACGCCCCCATACACCCGATAAGCGCACCGGTCCTGCCCTCGGCGGCCCCTTCTCCGGTGGCCGGCGGAGCACAGGCTCCGGGCGGCCCCGCACCGAAGGCAGCGGGGATCCTCGCCCCGTCCGGGCCCTCGGACCGGGCGGCCCCGTCGGCCCCCTCCGCCCCGCCGGACCCGGCGGACCCGCCCTCCCGCATACGGTCCGTGCTCCGCGGCGAGGTCCTCTCCCTCGGCCTGGCCGGGGAGTTCGACCACTTCACCTGCGCCCCCCTGTACGGCCTGCTCGACGAGGCGGCCGCCCGCGGCGCCCGCCGCCTCGTGCTCGACGCGACCCACGTCACCTTCTGCGATTCCGGCCTGCTGCACGTCCTGGAGCGCTGGGCCCGGACCGGAGGCACCTGGGAACCGTCCGGTACCTCCCGGCCGTTCCGGCTCCTGCTGGCCCTCTCGCACCGCCTGCGCCGGGCGTCCGCCGCCGGACGGCGGGTGAACGCGTGACCGCCACGCCACCCGTCACCGGCCGCCGGACCGCGCCCGCGCCCGCGCCCGCGCCCGCGCCCGCGCCCGCGCTCAGACGATCCGGCCGTCACGCAACTCCACGACCCTGTCGGCCAGTTGCATCAGTTCCGGATCATGGGTGGCCACCAGGGCGGTGACCGACTCGCTGCGCACCACCGCGCGCAGCAGCCGCATGATCGAGCGACCCGTCTCGGAGTCCAGCTGGCCGGTGGGCTCGTCCGCGATGATCAGGGCGGGCTCATTGGCCAGCGCGCGGGCCACGGCGACGCGTTGCTGCTGACCACCGGAGAGCTCCCCGGGCCGCTGGTCCGCGTGGTCGGCGAGGCCCACCAGGGCCAGGAGGGTGCGCACCCTCTCCTCCCGCGCGGCGGCGGGGACCTTGCGCATGCGCAGCGGGACGCCGACGTTCTCGGCGGCGGTGAGCACGGGGATCAGGCCGAACGACTGGAAGACGAAGCCGATCCGCTCGCGGCGCAGGGCGAGCCGGCCGCTCTCGTCCAGGTCGGCCAGGTCGGTGCCGTCGAGTGCGACGGTGCCGCCGGTCGGGGTGTCGAGTCCGCCGACGAGGTTGAGCAGGGTGGTCTTGCCGGAGCCCGACCGGCCCTTGAGGGCGGTGAGTTCGCCCTTGCGGGCCTCGAAGGAGACGCCGCGCAGGGCGTGTACGGTCCGCTCCCCCTCGCCGAAGCTGCGGCGCACGTCGCGTACGACGACCATCGCCGGCGCGCCCGCGCCCGCGCCCTCCCCCGCGACCGTGCCGGCGGCCGTGTCGTCCGGCGTTCCGTCGGCCGCGGTTCCCGCCGTGTCGCCGGCCGTTCCCGTGTCCCGTTGCTGCGTCATCGTGGCTCCCCCGGCTCCGCCGTCGGCCACGCCGTGGAGGGGCGCCGCCGGGCACGCTCGTACCTTCGTGACCGATTTTGCGCATCTGTCTCATCAATCACGCAAGTACCTTCCGTCGAACGCCCGAATCTGACAGCATCGTCCGCTATCCGGGACCAGTGGTCCGGACGGGGGAGGAAACAGGCACATGATCGGCTTCGTCGTGCGCCGGCTGCGCGGGCGATGGCCGCTCGCCGCCGCGGTGCTGCTCACCGTACTGATCACCACCACCGCGTTGACCGCGCTGCTCGCCTTCACCCGCACCGTCGGCGACGCCGGCACCCGCCGCGCGCTCACCGGCGACGGGGTCGCGCGCACCGCCGTGCTGCTGACCACCGAGCACGGCGCGGGTGCCCGCGCCGAGGACGACGCGGCCGTACGGGCCTTCGCGCGCGAGGTGTTCGGTCGACTGCCCGTCGGCGTCGAGACCGTGCCGCGCGGCCGCTCGTACGGGCTGCCCGGCGCCCGCCCGCCCGGCCGGGACGCCGACCTGACCGTGCTCGCGGGCCTGGACCGCGCGCGCGTACGCCTCCTCGCGGGCCGGTGGCCCGAGGCCGTGGAGCGGCGCCCGGACCGGGTACCGGTGGCCGTGCCCCAGGCGGCCCTGCGACGACTGGGGTTGGCCGAGGGGACCCTGCCCGCCGAGGTGCGGCTGGAGGACCGCTACGGCGGCGCCCCGCTGGAGGTACTCGTCACCGGCGTCTACCGGGCGACCGAGCCGGAGGCCCCCTACTGGCGGCTCGACCCCCTCGGGGGGCGGGAGTTGCAGATCGGCGCCTTCACCACCTACGGCCCGATGCTGGTCGACGACTCCGTCTTCACGCTCGGCGGGGTCCCCCAGAACGGGCGTGCCACGCTGCTGACCCCCGACCTGTCCGCGGCCCGCCCGGCCGACGTACGGGAGCTGGGCGAGCGCGCGTCCCGGACCGTCGACGCGAAGGTGCCGTCCGGGTTCGCCGTGCACACCGAGCTGCCGCGCTTCCTGGACGACCTGCGGGCGGCGCAACGGGTGGCCCGCTCCACCCTGTTGGTCGGCGCGCTCCAACTCGCCGTCCTCGCCTCGGCCGCGCTGCTGCTGGTGGCCGGCCTGCTGACGCGGCGCCAGGAGGCCGAGCGGGTGCTGCTGATCGCGCGCGGCGCCTCCCGACGGCGGCTCGGGGCGCTCTCCGCGACCGAGTCCCTCTTCCTCGCCCTGCCGGCGGCGCTCCTCGCCCCGCTGCTGGCCCCGCTCCTGCTGCGCCTGATCGGCGGCCACGGGCCGCTCGCGCGGGTCCCCTTCGACACGGCCCCGCACGCCCTGCTGTGGCCCGCCGCCGCCTGCCTCGCCCTGCTGTGCGTGCTGTTGACGACGCTGCCCGCCCTGCTGCGCGGCGCGGGCGCCGCCGCCCTGCGCTTCGGCGGACGCCGGCGGGCCCTGGTGTCGGGGGCGGCCCGCTCCGGCGCCGACCTCGCCCTGGTGGCCCTGGCCGTCCTCGCCTACAGCCGGCTCTCCGCGTACAGCGGCGACGGCGCGGACACCGGGCCGGGCGAGGACCTCGGGGTGGATCCGGTCCTGGTCGCGGCTCCGACCCTGGCGCTGTGCGCGGGCACCCTCCTCGTCCTGCGGCTGCTGCCCCTGGCGGCCCGGCTCGGCGGACGGATCGCCGCCCGCGGTCGGGGGCTCGGTCCCGCGCTCGTCGGCTGGCAGCTCGCCCGCCGGCCCGGGCGGGTCGGCGGCCCCGTCCTGCTGCTCGTCCTCGCCGTGTCCAGCGGGGTCCTCGCCCTGGGCCAGCACACCGCCTGGACCGCCTCCCAGCGCGACCAGGCCGACTTCGTCTCCGCCGGCGGCCTGCGGATCACCGGCAGCGACCTGCCGCCGCTGGGCCGGGGCGGACGGTACGCGGCCCTGCCCGGCGGCGAGCGCGTCACCCCGGTGATCCGTACCGTGCAGGACCTGCCCGACGGGAGCAAGGGGGACCTCCTCGCCGTGGACGCCCCCGCGTTCGCGCGGCGCGTGCCGCTCCGGGCCGACCTGCGCGAAGGGCGCTCCATGGAGGAGCTGTTCACCCCGCTCGCCGGGGCCTCCCCCCGCCCGGCCGGCATCGCCCTGCCGGGCCGCCCGCAGCGCGTCGACCTCGACGTGAGCGTACGGGCGTCCCTGACGAGCGGGGTCCCGTCCGTCTCCCTGCTGCTGCGCGACCGCCACGGCGTGACGTACCGCTCCCCGCTGGCCGAGCTGCCCGCCGGCGGCCGGGCCACCGTCGCGGTGGACCTCACCCCCCTGACGGGCGCCCCGATCGGGTCCGCCGCCGTGCCGCTGGACGTCGCCGGGATCGCCGTGACCTTCGGGGGCGCCGTCCCCACGATCGGCGGGGGCGGTTCCACGGACCCCATCGAGGCCGAACTCACCCTGCACCGGGTGGCGGTGGCCGAGTCCGCCGACGGGTCCGCCGCTGCGGTGACGGCGTCCGCGCCGGCCTGGCACCTGTCAGCGCCGACCCTCCGCGACGGGCGTCCGGCCGCCGCCCTGCCCCGGCCCGACGCGGCGGACGGCGGCGCCCTGTTGCGTCTGGCGTACCGTGCCCCGTCCCCCGTCCCGGGCGGCTACCAGACCGTCCTGACCACGGCCGGGGCGCCGGCGTCCGAGATCCCGGGCCTGGCCACCCACGCCTACCTGAAGGCCATCGGCTCGGCGGTCGGCGACCTGGTGCCGGTCCGCCTCGGCGTCGACACCGTCGCCGTCCGCGTCACGGCGGCCGTTGCCTCCCTGCCGGTGGTCGGGGACACGGCGTTGGCGGTGGACCTCGGCGCGGCCGGCCGGCTGATCGCGGCCAAGGAGGGCCACGACCTGCCCCCGCCCGACGAGTGGTGGCTGCCCGCCGCCTCGGCGGACGACCCGGCGCCCGCCCGGGCGGCGGAGGCCCTGCGGGCGCAGGCGGGCCGGCAACAGCTGGTGCTGCGCGAGGAGACGGCCGCCGCCCTGCTCGACGACCCCCTGAGCGCGGGCCCGCAGGCGGCGCTCGGCGCGCTCGCCGCGGCCTGCGCCGTGCTCGCCGCCATCGGGTTCGCCGCGTCCGCGACGGCCGCGGCCCGCGAGCGCGGCCGCGAGTACGCGATCCTGCTGGCGCTGGGCGCCGACCGCGGCGCCCTCGGCCGGACGACCGCCGCGGAGAGCGGGCTGCTCGTGGGGCTCGGCGCCGCCGTGGGCCTGGGGCTGGGCGTGGCCGTCACCCACCTGGTCGTCCCCCTGGTGGTGCTCGACGCGGGCGCCCGGCGTCCGGTGCCCGAGGTGCTGGTGGACCTGCCCGGTACGCGGCTGCTGCTCCTGACCCTCGCCATCGCCGCGCTGCCGCTCCTGTCGGCCGCGCTCGGCGGTCGCGGACGACGCGATGTGGCCGTGCGGCTGCGGCACGTGGAGGAAATGTGACCAGCCCGTCCACCGGGGCCGGCTGGGTGCGGACCCGGTTGCGGGCCGCTCCCGGGCCCGCCGCCCTCGCCGCGCTCCTCGCCTTCGTCTCCGTCCTGCTCGCCACCGCCCTGCCCCGGGCCCTGGACCGGGGCGCCGACCAGGCCCTGCGCTCCTTCCTGGGCTCCGCCGGTCCGGCCGCCGGCAGCCTCCACGTCCGCGCCGACGTGAAATCCGGGCCGCAAACCCCCCAGGGGCTGGACTCCACCCTGGAGGTCCTGCGCTCGCGGATCGCGTCCGCCGCCTTCGCCACGGCCCCCGACGGCCCCGTGCACGGCACGACCGGCAACAAGCCGCGCCCGCTGTCCAATCCCGAACTCACCCGGCCCGCCGACGAGATCGACCCCACCCTCCAGCTGCTGTTCCTGCCCGAGGCCCGTTCCCACGCCCGGCTGGTGGCCGGCCGCTGGCCGGACGGCGGCTCCGCCGACGGGCCCGTGCCGGTGGCGATGTCCCAGAGCGCGGCCGACACCCTCGGGGCGAAGCTGGGCACCGTCCTGCGGGCCCGACCCGACGTCTCCGGCCAACTGAACGCCGAGATCGTCGGCCTGTACACCGCCGACGATCCGGACGGGGTCTACTGGACGGGCCTGCTGTGCCCCACCCGGGCCTGCCACCCCGTCGGTCCCGGCTGGGCCACCTCGGCCCTGGTGGGACCCGATGCGCTGGAGCGGATCGGCCCGTGGGGGTCGGGTGCCGTGGACTTCTGGCGGATCCCGGTGGACACCGGGGCGCTGCGCGCCGACCGGTTGTCGGCCACCGCCGACGACGTCGCCTCGTACGTGGCCGGCCCGACCGCGTCCGCCCTGGCCCGCGACACCGGGCGGGCGGACCTGCGGATCACCTCGGAGCTGCCGAGGCTGTTCAAGGAGGCCCGGGAGCGCCGGCAGGCCGCCGCGCCGCTCGCGGCGATCGGTCCGGCCGGGCTCGCCGGCGTGGCGCTCGTCGTGTTCTGCCTGGCCGCGGCCCTCACGGCGGCCCGCAGGGAGGCGGAGCTGCGGCTGCTGCGCGCCCGGGGCGGCTCCCGCGCCGGGATCGTCCGCCGGGTCCTGGCCGAGAACGCCGTCACGGTGCTGCCCGCCGCGCTGCTCGGGGCCCTGCTGCCCCTCGTGCTGCTGCCGACGCCCCGGATACTGCCCGCGCTGTGCGCCGCGGGGGCCGTCACGCTCGCGCTCCTCGCGGCCCTGCCGGTACGGGCCTTCGTACTGGTGTCGCCCGAGCGCGGGCCCGCGCCCCGGCGCCGGCTCGTGGCCGAACTGCTGGTCCTCGCCGCCACGGTGGCGGCGGTGCTCCAGGTCCGCCGCCGGGGGGTCGCGCCGGCGGGCGCGGACCTCGACCCGCTGCTGATCGCCGCGCCCCTGCTGCTCGCCCTGAGCGGCGGCCTGTTGCTGGCCCGTCTGCTGCCCGTCCTGGTCGGGGCGCTGTCCCGGGTGGCGGGGCGGCGGCCCGGTCTGATCGGCTTCCTGGGCCTGGCGCGGGCGGCCCGGGGCGCGGGAGGGCGCGCACGGCCACCCGTACTGCCCCTGATCGCGCTGCTGGCGGCGGTGACCACCGGCGGTTTCGGGGCCACCGTCCTGAGCTCCGTGGAGTCCGCGCGCACGACCGTCGCGCGGGCCGACGTCGGCGGCGACGCCCGGGTCTCGGCGCCGCCGTGGGCCACGGTGCCCCGGGGGTTCGTGGAGGCGGCGGGCGCGCTGCCCGGCGTACGGACCTCCCTCGGGTTGTGGATGGACCACGAGGCGTTCGTCTTCGGCACCGACCGGGGCTTCGCGCAGACCACGGTGATCGTGGCCGATCCCCGGCGCTACGCCGAGCTGGCGCGGGTCGTGGGGCGCGGACAGATCGACCCGGGG
The DNA here is from genome assembly GCF_040650855.1 of Streptomyces sp. NPDC048606. Classification (NCBI taxonomy): domain Bacteria; kingdom Bacillati; phylum Actinomycetota; class Actinomycetes; order Kitasatosporales; family Streptomycetaceae; genus Streptomyces; species Streptomyces sp. NPDC048606. The sequence goes on from NZ_JBEZIB010000005.1 coordinate 49,743, forward strand.
CCGCTGTCGGGCCCGGACGCGGGCGCCGACGCCCCGGTGCCCGCCCTGTTCAGCAGGGAACTGGACGGGCAGAGCCCCGACGGGGTCTACCGGCTGCGGCTCGGCAACGGCGAGGAGCTGCGGGCGAGGTCGGCCGGGGTGGTCAAGGGCTCCCCCGCCCTGTCGGGCGACGCGCGGGCGATCGTGGTGCTGCCCGCCGGCCCGGTCACCGCCCGGATCGCCGCGACGGCCGGGGCCACGCACTGGTTCGCCCTCGGGTCCGTCGGCGAGGACCGGTTGAAGGCGCTGATGGAGGCCTCCGCGCCGGCCGGGACGGCCGACCGCTACCTGGTCCGCACGAGCGGGGGCGCCGTCGAGGCGCTCGCCTCGGACCCGTTGCAGAGCTCCGCGGAACGGCTGTTCTGGGCCTCGCTCGCGGGGGCCGCGGGCTTCGCGGTGCTGGCCGTGCTGCTCACGCTCGCGCGGACGGGCCCGGACCGGGCCGCCCTGTTGGCGCGGTTGCGGACGATGGGGCTGCGGCCCCGGCAGGGCGTGGCGCTGATCGTCGCGGAGTCCCTGCCGCAGGCGGTGGTGGCGGCCGTCGGCGGCGCCGGCGTCGCGGCCTGCGCCGTGCTGCTGCTCGGCCCGGCCGTGGACCTGTCGACGCTGGTCGGCTCCGACGTGCCCGTCGGGGTGCGGTTCGCGGCGGCGCCCGTGCTCACGCAGGCGCTCGGCCTGGCCGCGTCGGTGGCCGCGGCCGTGCTCGTCGAGGCGGCGGTGTCCGGCCGGCGTCAGATCACCACCGAGTTGAGAGCGGGAGACCGACCTTGAACACCGAAGCGCCCACGTACGAGGAGCTGCGCCGCCAGGCGCTGGCCGCGGCCGAACCGCGCGTCCGGTCGGCCGACGCGGCCATCGTCTGCGACCGTCTGGTGCGGATCTTCAGCACCGCCGGGGTGGAGGTGCAGGCGCTCCAGGGTCTGGAACTGAGCGTGGCCCGGGGTGATCTGGTGGCTCTGGTCGGCGCGTCCGGCAGCGGCAAGTCCACGCTGCTCAACATCCTGGCCGGGCTGGACGTCCCCACCGCGGGCCGGGCCTCGGTCGACGGCTACGACCTGCTGGAGATGTCCGCCAAGGACCGGCTGCGCTACCGGCGCGAGGCGGTCGGCTTCGTCTGGCAGCAGACGGCCCGCAACCTGATGCCCTTCCTGACGGCCGCCCAGAACGTCGTCCTGCCGATGCGGTTGAGGGGCGGCGGGCGGCGCGCCGGCGCCCGACACGCGCGGCGGGCGGCCGACCTCCTGGAGGCGCTGGGCATCGGCGACCTCGCCGACCGCCGTCCCGACGGGCTCTCCGGCGGCCAACAGCAGCGCGTCGCGATCGCGGTGGCCATGGCCAACGACCCGGCGGTGCTGCTCGCCGACGAACCGACGGGCGAGCTGGACTCCGAGACCGGCGAGGCCGTCTTCGAGGCGTTCCGTACGGTCAACCGGGAGCTGGGCGCGACCGTGGTGATCGTCACCCACGACCCGATGGTGGCGGGCGAGGTGCGCCGCACGGTGGCCATCCGCGACGGCCGCACCAGCAGCGAGGTGCTGCGGCGCACCGTCACCGACGAGGACGGAACCGAGTCGGTCAGCGAGCGGGAGTACGTGATGTTGGACCGCACGGGGCGGGTGCAGCTGCCGCACAAGTTCCTGGAGGCGCTCGGCATGGAGCACCGGGTCGCCGTCGATCTCGCCGCCGACCGCATCGAGGTCCGTCCCGACGACGTGGACGCCGGTCCGGGCCCGGGCCGGTCGACCGCCGGTTGACGCGCCGGTGGCCTCCCGTCCACCGCCTCGACGTGCCGCGGCGGCGCGGGCGTCACTTCCGTGGTCCGGGTGTCGTTAGGCGCTCGGGGTTGACTCGGGGGGCGAAGGGATGACGGAATGCGGCAGTTTCCTCTGGAGATGCACCACCTGGCGCCGGGACGCGTGGTCGAGTGGAGGTTGCGGTCCACGGCCGCGGAGGGCGCGGCGACCGCGACCGCCCCGCTCCCGGTGCCGGCCGCCCGGTCCGGCTCCGACGGTCCGCGACGGTCGGAGGGGGTGGGCAGGAGGGCGTCCTTCAACCAGGACAAGCACTTCACGGTCGCCGAGGAGAGCCGCGGGGCCGACGACCCGGTCGCGTCCTGGTTGGCCGTCACGTTCGAGATCGACGGCCCGCTCGACGAGGAGGCCCTCTCCAGGGCCCTGTTGGGGCTGGTCGGGCGGCACGAGGTGCTGCGGTGCGAGTTCCGGCGGCTGGCCGGCGAGCTGGCGTGCGAACCCCTCGCCGCCGATGAACTGGCTCTGGAACCGGTGCACATGGCCACCTTCGAGGAGGCCGGCGCGCTGCGCGAGTTCCTGGTGGAGCGCTTCAAGCGCAGCATCGACACCCTGTCGTGGCCGCTGTTCACGATGGGCGCGGTCCTGCGGCCCGAGTCGGCGACGGTCTACCTCGCCTTCGACCACATCGTCTGCGACGGCATGTCGATGCCGATCGTGGTCCGCGAGGTGTGCACGGAGTACGAGGCCCTGCGGCGCGGCGGGCACCCGGAGCAGGCCGATCCGCCCAGCTACCTGGACTTCGCGGAGGAGCAGCGGCGCCGCTACCTGTCCATCGACGTCGCCGACGACCGCCTGGACTACTGGAAGTCGTTCATCGCGCGCAACGGGGAGTTCTTCCCGCGCTTCCCGCTCGACCTGGGCGTCGAGCCGGACCGGATGTACCCGATCGTCAACGAGGCCTCCACCCTCCTGGACGCCGCCGAGGCGGAGGTGTTCGAGAAGGTCTGTCACGAGGTGGACGCGAAGCCGTTCATGGGCGTGCTCGGTTCGGTCGCGGTCTGTCTGCGCGAGGCGGGCGGTCCCGGTGTCTACCGGGGGTTCATGCCGGTCAGCGAGCGCGGGCGCGGTGCGTGGAACGACGCGGTGGGCTGGTTCGTCAACACCATGCCGATCGAGTTCGACGCCTCGCCGGGGCGGGACTTCGCGCAGGTGATGGCTTCGGTGCGGGCCGGGTTCGGGGAGATGATCCGGCACATCGACGTCCCGTTCGTACGGGCCTGGGAGTTGCTGGCGCCCGAGCAGTTCGCCGCACGCTCGTGGCCGTACCCGGTGAACTTCTTCTCCTACCTGGACATGCGCAAGTGCCCGGGCGCCGAACACCACGACACGTGGCGGCCCACGACGCACGTGTGGTCCGCGCGGGCGAACGGCGCCTGTTCCTGGTTCCAGCGGGACGCGGACGGGCTGCACATGAACTCGATCTACGTGGACACGGCGGCCGCGCGGCGCACGATGGGCGACTTCCAGGAGGCGTTGCGGGCGACGGTGCGCGGCATCGCGCGCTCGGGCGGGTTCCGCCGGCCGGTCGCGCTGACGCCGCCGCGCCGGACGCGGGACAGCGGGGCGCCCGTCAGGGGCTGAGGTCCCGCAGGGCGGCGGCGCGGGCCAGCAGCAGGTCGCGTTCCCTGGCGTTGTGGGTGAGGGCCGCCGCCCGTTCGAACTCGGCCCGTGCCTCGGCGCCGCGCCCGAGCCGCTCCAGCAGGTCGCCGCGCACGCTCGGCAGCAGGTGGTAGGAGCGCAGCGCGCTCTCGTCCGCGAGGGCGTCGACCAGGGGCAGGGCCGCGGCGGGGCCTTCGGCCATGGAGACGGCGACCGCCCGGTTCAGCTCGACGACCGGGGAGGGGGTCAGCCGGGCGAGGGCGGCGTAGAGGGCGGCGATGGCCGCCCAGTCGGTGTCCTCGTAGCGGACGGCGGTGGCGTGGCAGCCGGCGATGGCGGCCTGGAGGGAGTACGGGCCGGTGCCGGCGCGTGCCAGGGCCAGGGTCCCGCGTCGGATGAGCAGGCGGTTCCAGCGGGTGCGGTTCTGGTCGGCGAGGAGCACGGGCTCACCGTGCGGGCCGGTGCGGGTGGCGGTGCGCGAGGCCTGGAACTCCAGCAGCGCGCACAGCCCGTGCGCCTCGGGCTCCCGTGGTGCGAGGGCGGTGAGGAGCCGGGCCAGGCGCAGGGCGTCCTCGCAGAGCGCGGGGCGCAGCAGGTCGTCGCCGGCGGTGGCGGAGTAGCCCTCGTTGAAGATCAGGTAGATGACCTCCAGGACGGAGCCGAGGCGCGCCTCGCGGTCGGCACCGTGGGGGACCTCGTAGGGCACCGCCGCCTTGGCCAGGGTCCGCTTCGCGCGGACGATGCGCTGGGCGACGGTCGGCTCGACGGTCAGGAAGGCGCGGGCGATCTCCCGGGTGGTGAGGCCGCCGACCAGGCGCAGGGTCAGGGCGATGCGGCCCTCCGTCGACAGGACGGGGTGGCAGGCGGTGAAGACCAGGCGCAGCAGGTCGTCGTCGATGTCGTCGGGGTCGGCCGGGTCGGGCGGCGGCGGTACGTCCTCCAGGGCGCGGCCGACCTCGGCGAGTTTGCGGGCGTAGGTCTCGCGGCGGCGGACGAGGTCGACCGCCCGGTGTCGGGCGGTGTTCATCAGCCAGGCGCCGGGCCGGTCGGGGACGCCCGCGTCGGGCCACTGTTCCAGGGCGGCGACGAGGGCGTCCTGGGCGATCTCCTCGGCGATGCCCACGTCCCGCACGATCCGGGCCACGGCGGCGATGATCCGCGCGGACTCGATCCTGAACACCGTTTCGACCGCCCGGGTCGTACTCGCTGCCGTCACGGCCACCCATCAGAGCAGCCGTGACGGAGCGGGGCAAACGCGCCGCCGGGGCGGCGCGGGGCTCACATCGCGGCGATCTCCCTGACCTCGGCGCCGACGTGCCAGCTCTCGGGGTGGGTCTCCAGGAAGCGGGTGGTCCACTCGACGGCCTCGGCCTTGTCCTTGCACTGGAGGAGGGCGTAGCCGCCGACGACCTCCTTGGTCTCGGTGAAGGGGCCGTCGGTGAAGGTGGTCCGCCCGCCCGACCAGGTGATCCGGGTGGCCTCGGCGGTGGGGAGCAGGCCGGCGGTGTCGAGCATGACCCCGGCCTTGGTGATCTCCTCCAACAGGGCGCCCATCCGCTGCTCGAAGTCCGCCGGGAAGTTCTCGGGCGGCAGGTTCTGCTCGTCGATGCGGATCAGGGTCAGGAAGCGCGGCATGGTGACTCCTCGGTCGGTGGGGCGGCGGGGTCCTCCCCGCCTCTCACCCGTACGTCGAACGGGAGACGCCGGGATCGACAGGTCCGGGAAAGATTCTTCGAGGAATCCGCGGACGCGGCCACCGGACGGGGGCCACCGGGCCTGTCCCCGGGTGGCTACCCGCGAGTAGGATCGCGCTCCCTGGTACTCCGAGAGGACTCCCCATGCCCCGCACCCCTTCCTCCCCGCTGCTCCTCGCCGGTCTGCTGGCCGGCGCGGCCGTGGCGCACGCGGTCGCGCCCAGGCAGTTCGACGCGATCGTCCCCCGCTCCCTGCCGGGCGGCCCGCGCCTGTGGACCTACGCGAGCGGCGCGGCCGAGCTGGCCCTCGCGGTGGGCGTGGCCCATCCGAGGACCCGGCGGGTGGCGGCGGGGGCCGCGGCGGCGTTCTTCGTCGGGGTGTTCCCCGCGAACGTCAAGATGGCCGCGGACGCGCGCCGTCGTTCCCCCAGCCACCGGGCGGTGGCCTACGGGCGGCTGCCGTTGCAGGTGCCGCTCGTCCTGTGGGCCCGCGGCGTGAGCCGCTCGGCCGGCTCCGCCTGAGCGGCGCCGCGACACCCCGCAGCGCCTCGGGAACCCCTTCCCGCGACTTCCGTACGCGGTGCATCCGAACCGGTACCCCCGGCGGAAGTGCGGTCAGGAGCCCCCGGTCGCACGTCGGCGGACCGGGGGCTCCGTCGCACGCGTCAGGAACACCAGAAGAACAGGGTGTCCCGGGTGCGCCGGTCGGCCCCGGGGGACTCCCACTGCTCGGCCTCGAAGCGGATGGCCTTCAGGAAGCGCCCGACCGTCTCCGCCACCTCCGGGTCCACCCGGTCCAGCACGGCCTCGTTGGCCGCCACGAAGGCGGCGGCCCGCTCCGTGGGGAAGGTGCCCATCCAGGGCGTGCCGTCCCCCGCGGACGGCAGGCGCACCGGCGGTCCGGACGTCACGATCTCCCCGATGCCCAGGTCGGCCGGGACGCCGGCGGCGGCCATCTCCTCGTCGACGGTGGACAACCACGACGGGCGCGCCAGGTCCCCGAGGTCGTGGGTGTCCGAGAAGTACGCGGAGATGAGCGCGTGCAGGGCGTAGTGGTAGCCGGCGCCCTCCTCGGCGCCGACGTCGCCCTCCAGCAGTTCCTCCAGCGCCCGGGCGGCGGGGACCTCCAGGTGGACGCCCCGGTCGCGCAGCCGCTCGTCGACGGCGGCGCACCTCTCGCGGACGACGGCGAGGGTCCGCTCCTGGTCCGGTGTGCGTTCCACGGCGGTCAGCAGCCTCATCGGCTCGCGCATGCCGCCCGTACTCATGACCAGGTGAACCACGGCCGCGTCCTCTCGCTCCACGATGTTCTCCCATGATCCCCGGACGGCGGGCCCGCGACCCCTTCGGACGGTCCGGGCGCGCCCCGGGTACCGCTACCGGCCGTCGCCGGCCCAGTCCCAGTGGTCCGGGTCGTGCGGGCGGCGGCGGTAGTGGGCCCGGCCGCCGGGACCGTGGCGGCCTATCTCGGTGGGCAGGCGCGCCTCCTCGGCCAGGCGGGTGGGGCTCCAGCCCGTGACGTCGAGGAGGAGCCCGTCCAAGGGGCCGCCCACGAGTTCGCCGTAGGCGTGGCCGGGGCGGGGCCCGGGATCGGGATCGTCGTGGTCGGCGCCGTAGACCCGGCGCCGCAGCATCCTGTCGTCCATGGCCCCAGCTTCACAGGAGCCACTGACAACGCTCCGGGGCGCGGGCCGGGGCGGGCCCGCCGCCGGGTGCGTCCGCGCGGTCGCGAGCGCCTACGCTGGCGCCACCGGCAGTGACGACACGAGGAGCACCACCCATGACCCGGCAGGTACACCGACCGCTGGAGGACGCGGAGTTCGACTTCGTCCTCACGATGAGCCCGGGCCCGGTCCTCGCCCACTTCACCGGCAGCTGGCCCAAGGCGATCGAAACCGGCCGCGCGATGGACGCGCTCCTGGCGGAGCTGGCCGAGGAGTACGGGGCCCGACTGACCGCCGTTCGGGTGGACATCACCCGCTGCCCGGCGGCGACCCGCCGCTACGGGGTGACGGGCGCGCCGACGGTGCTGCTGCTGCGCGGCGGTGACGGGCCGGCGGCCCGTCACGAGGGGCCGCTGGGCGCGGAGGAGTTCCGCGCCTTCGTCGACGCGCACCTGTGAGGGGTCCCGCACGCCCCCGCGGGTGAACCCGGGCAGGCCGGCCGAAACTGGCATAGGTGGGATAGGTGCCTTAGGCATGTAATGGAGTCCGGCGAGACGGAACCACCGCTTGTGAGGTGCTTGTGATGCCCGATGCCGTTGCCTTCCCCCAGGACCGGACCTGCCCCTACCACCCGCCGACCGCCTACGGACCCCTCCGGGAGGGCCGACCGCTCTCCCGGGTCACCCTCTTCGACGGGCGCTCGGTGTGGGCCGTCACCGGCCACGCCGAGGCGCGCGCGCTGCTCGCCGACGGGCGACTGTCCACGAACCGCGAGAACGACGCCTTCCCGGCCACCAGCAGGCGGCTCAAGGGGATCCGCTTCCGCCGGACCGCGCTCCTCGGGGTGGACGACCCGGAGCACAACGCGCAGCGCCGGATGCTCATCCCGAGCTTCACCCTGAAGCGCACGGCCGCGCTGCGGCCGGCGATCCGGCAGATCGTGGACCGGCTGCTCGACGCGATGGAGGCCGCCGGTCCGGGCGCGGAGCTGGTCGGCGCCTTCGCCCTGCCGCTGCCCTCGATGGTGATCTGCGACCTGCTCGGGGTCCCGTACGAGGACCACGAGTTCTTCGAGGAGCAGTCGCGGCGGCTGTTGCGCGGCCCGGAGCTCGCCGACGTCGAGAAGGCGCGGGAGGCGCTGGACGCCTACCTGGAGGGGCTGATCGGGCGCAAGCGTTCCGCACCCGGGGACGGCCTGCTCGACGAGCTGATCGCGACGCGCCTGGAGACCGGCGAGACGGACGTGCCGGAGCTGGTGGCGCTGGCCCTGATCCTGCTGGTGGCCGGCCACGAGACGACGGCGAACATGATCTCGCTGGGGGCCTTCACCCTGTTGCGGCACCCCGAGCGGCTGGCGGAGCTGCGCGCCGATCCGAAGCTGATGCCGGAGGTGGTGGAGGAGCTGATGCGGTTCCTGTCGATCGCCGACGGTCTGCTGCGCGTGGCCGCGCGGGACATCGAGATCGCGGGCGTGACGATCCGCAAGGACGAGGGGGTGGTCTTCCCGACCTCCGTCATCAACCGCGACGAGGCCGTGTTCGAGGAGCCCGACGCGCTGGACTGGAACCGGCCGAACCGCCACCACCTGGCCTTCGGATTCGGCATCCACCAGTGCCTGGGGCAGAACCTGGCCCGCGCCGAGATGGAGATCGCCCTCGGCGCCCTCTTCGAGCGGTTCCCGGGGCTGCGGCCGGCGGTGGACCCCGACCGGATCCCGTTCAAACCCGGGGACACCCTCCAGGGCATGCTCGAACTGCCCGTGACGTGGTGAGCGGCGTGCGGATCTCCGTGGACCGGGACCGCTGCGTCGGCGCCGGCCAGTGCGCGCTGACGGCTCCCGGGGTGTTCACCCAGGACGACGACGGTCTCGGCGAGGTCCTGCCGGGGCGGGAGGGCGGGGACGGCGGCCCCCTGGTGCGGGAGGCCGCGCGGGCCTGCCCGGTGTCGGCGATCTCCGTCGTGGAGGCGCGGGCCTGAGGAACCCCGGACACGACGCGGGAGCCCCCACCGAAGGACCGGTGGGGGCTCCCGTCGGGTGGAGCGCCGTCAGCGGAGCGGCACCACGTTCTCGGCCTGAGGGCCCTTGGGGCCCTGGGTGACGTCGTACTCGACGGACGCGCCCTCGGCCAGCTCCTTGAAGCCGGTGGTCTGGATGGCGGAGAAGTGGACGAACACGTCCGGACCGCCGTCGTCCTGCTGGATGAAGCCGAACCCCTTCTCCGAGTTGAACCACTTCACAGTGCCAGTTGCCATCAGTGCCGATCCTTCTCAACGTTCCACGCGGGCCGCATGCGCAGCCGTCTCGATAGTGCCCACCCGCCCCGCGCGGCACACGCCAGGCGCGGCCAACCGAGGCGCATCGAACATCCGGTCGACGATTCGCCCGTACGACGCACCGCGCACGGCGGGGCGCTACGGGGTACCGCCCTCCCCGACGGGCGAGGGCGCGGCGACCCGGGAGGCCGGGGCGGCGGCGGACACGGGGGCCGGGACGGCGGCCGGGACGAGGACGCCGCCGCGCCCGGAGCCGGCGAGTCGGCATCCCAGGCAGTCGACGTGGCCCGTCCGGGCGGAGGTGTCGCGGGTGCGCCAGTCCCACTGCGACTCGGGTCGAGGCCCGCTGGGCTTGCCCCAACCGGCGAGGTGCAGCAGCCAGGTGACGAGGCCGGCCGCGACGACGAGCCCGAGACCGAGCCAGATGCCCGGGGTCCAGGCCGCGCACAGGGCGGCGCCGGCTCCGGCGGTGCCCAGCAGGGCGAGGGTGGTGCCGGTCCAGCCGGCCACGGTGTGGCCGAGGTCGACGTGTCCGTGCGCGCTCATGGTTCTCCCTGGAAGGGCGGGCAGCAGTAGGCTCGGAAGAGGATCTTTTATCTCACGAGCTAAGTAACTTAGATGCTAAGGAGTATTCGCTTGCAGGGCAAGCCCCGCCCCCCGGCCACGGCCGCGGAGGCGATCTCGCGCATGGACCAGTACGTGGCCCTCGGCCTCATCGGCCAGCAGGAGGTGGCGCAGCTCCTCGGGCTGAACGTCACCGACCTGACCTGCCTGGGCCACGTCCTGGGCGCCGGGGACACCCCGCTCGCCGCCGGCGACCTCGCCGCCCTGACCAACCTGACCACCGGGGCCGTCACCGGCGTGCTCAACCGTCTGGAACGCGCCGGGTACGCGCACCGCCGACCCGACCCGGCCGACCGGCGCCGGGTCCGGGTGGTGGCCGACCCGGCCGCGGCCGTCCGGATCTTCTCCGTCTACCAGCCCTTCTACGACCGGCTCGGCGCCGTGTTCGCCGAGTACTCCCCCGACGAGATCGCCGTCATCGCCGACTGGTTCGGGCGGGCGACGGTCGAGATCCGCGCGCACCTGGACCGGCTCCGCTCCGGCGAGCTGGACTCCGCCGCCCCGTAGCCACCGGCGCCGACTGGTAAAATGGCGGGAAACTTGCAGCGCGGGGCGCTTCCGCCCGGTGCGGACACGTACGACGAGCCGGGGCCCGTACCGAAGGGGTACGGGCCCCGGCTCGTCGCCGTTCACCACGCGTGTCCGCGTGCGCGCGTACGCACTCCTCACGGAAGGTTCTGCATGAAGAACCCGTCACCCCACGGGCGTTTCGGCATCAAGGCCGGAGCGAAGGCAGGCAACAAGGCGGGCGCCAAGGGCGCCGGCAAGGCTCCCCGGACCCTCGGGCCCCAGGGCGAGTTCACGATGCCCAAGGCCGTCACGCCGGCGCTGCCGCCGGTCACGGCCTTCGAGGAGCTCGACCTGCCCCCCGAGCTGGTGACGACCATGACCGACCTGGGGGTGGAGCGGCCGTTCCCCATCCAGGCGGCCACGCTCCCCAACTCGCTCGCGGGCCGCGACATCCTCGGCCGCGGACGGACCGGGTCCGGCAAGACCCTGGCCTTCGGGCTGGCCCTCCTGGCCCGCACCGCGGGGCGCCGGGCGGAGCCGAAGCGACCGCACGCGCTGGTCCTCGTACCGACGCGCGAACTGGCGCAGCAGGTGACGGAGGCGCTGGAACCGTACGCGCGGGCGCTGGACCTGCGCATGTGCACCGTGGTCGGCGGACTGTCCATCGGCCGCCAGTCGGGCGCGCTGCGCACCGGCGTGGAGGTCGTCGTGGCCACCCCCGGCCGGCTGAGCGACCTGGTCGGACGGCGTGACGTGCACCTGGAGCGGGTGCGGATCACCGTCCTCGACGAGGCCGACCAGATGTGCGACATGGGCTTCATGCCGCAGGTCACCGAGATCCTGGACCGGACGCACCACGACGGGCAGCGGATGCTGTTCTCGGCGACCCTGGACCGCAACGTCGACCAGCTCGTGCGGAGCTACCTGAAGGACCCGGTCTCGCACTCGGTGGACCCCCAGTCCGCCTCGGTCGGCACCATGGACCACCACGTGCTGCACATCCACTCCGCAGACAAGATCTCGGCGGCCACCGAGATCGCCGCGCGCGAGGGCCGGGTGATCATGTTCCTGGACACCAAGCACGGCGTGGACCAGTTCGTGAAGCACCTGCGGGCCATGGGCGTACGGGCGGAGGGGCTGCACAGCGGCAAGTCCCAGCCGCAGCGCACCCGCACCCTCGGCCAGTTCAAGGACGGCCTGATCACGGTGCTGGTCGCGACGAACGTGGCGGCGCGCGGCATCCACGTCGACGACCTCGACCTCGTCGTCAACGTCGACCCGCCGGCCGACAGCAAGGACTACCTGCACCGCGGCGGACGCACCGCCCGCGCCGGGGAGTCCGGCAAGGTCGTCACCCTCGTCACGCCGAACCAGCGGCGCGACATGGTGCGCCTGATGGCCGACGCGAAGATCCGGCCGACGATCACCCAGGTGCGCTCCGGGGAGGCCGCGCTCTCCCGCATCACCGGCGCCAAGGCCCCCTCGGGCGTCCCCCTCGCCGGCGCCGCGGCCACCGACGCCAAGGGGCGGCCCAGCGGTACCGAGCTGGGCTTCCGCGGCATGGGCACCCGACCGGGCCGCACCGGCCGGGGCAAGGAGTCCCGCAAGACCATGGAGGCCCGCCAGGCCGCCGAGGCGCGCCGCGCGGCCCGCGTCCGCAAGGGCCTGTAGCACGGCCGGGTGGGCGCCGGCCCACCCGACGACGGCGCGGGCGCCGGTCCCCCGGAGGGCCGGCGCCCGCGCCGTCGCGCACGCGGAGCGCGCGGGGGCACGCGCGGGCCCGCGGGACGCACGGGGCCGGTCGGAACCGTGACCGGGCGGATGCCGCGCGCCTACGCCGTCCCGGCGGGCCTGCGCTCGGCCGGGCGTGTGGTCCCGTCGGTGGGCCGCCTTCGCTGCCACCCTCGTCGTCCATGGATGTCAGCAGCTTCTACGCCCTCTTCTCCGCCACCTGCTTCACCCTGGTCGGCCTCTGGTGGAACGTCGTGCAGAGCCATGCGGAATGGACGCGCGAACCCGCCCTGCGACGCGTGGTCGGCGGGATCTACCTGTCCTTCCTGCTGCCCGCCCTGATGGGCCTGTTCGCCCAGGTCGGCGGCACCGAGCAGCCGCAGATCTGGCGGGCGGCCTTCATCGTCCTCGCCGTGATCGGCTGCGTGTGCACCCTGCGGCTCCTCGCCCGTTCCCGCGGCGACCGTTTCGTCACCCGGCAGCAGGCCGGAGCCGCCCTGCTCTACGCCCTGGTGGCCGTCGTCGGCGCCTTCCCCGAACTCGCCGGCCACATCGGCCTGCGCCCCATCCAGGCCGAGGCCCTGATGCTGATCGGACTGATCGTCCTGGGCCACGCCCTGGTCTGGAGGTTCATGGCCGGCGAGGGCCGGCAGACGACCTAGCGGCGTCGGCGGCGTCGGGCGACGATCGCGCGGGTGACCAGCGGCGGCAGGAGGTCCTTGGCCAGCCGGCGCCAACGCGCGCCCGGCCGGGGCGGGGCCGGCGGGGCGACGAGCGGGGCCGGAGCGGGTTCCGGTTCGACGGGGGCGCGCAGCGGCTTGGGCTCCGGCGGGGCGCTCACGCCCTCGTCGCCGATGCGCACGAGCGGGCTGCCGTCGATCATGTCCACGCCGTGCCACAGGTCGGTGCGGCCCTCCAACCAGGCGAGCAGAGCCGCCTGATGGGGCGCCGGGTCGCCCCAGGTCGCGTACAACTTCGAGGCGGAGACGGCGATCAGGCGCAGTTCGCCTTCGGCGACGGCGGCCCAGACGGCGGCCGCGACGCCGGGGCAGTGGGCGGAGCGGTAGTCGTCGAAGACCACGACGGCGTCCGGGCCGGCGACCGCGCGCGAGGAGGCGATGTCCTGCACGACGTGCTCGTGGAGGTGCGAGGCGTCGATGTGGACGAAGCGGCAGCTCCCGGGGCGCACCCGGTCGGTGACGACGGAGGTCGGGGCCTGGACGATCGTCGGCAGGGCCTCGTGGAAGGTCAGGTAGTTCGTCTCGAAGCCGCGCCGGGTGAGCGTGGGGTACGAGTCCCGCATCTCCGCCAGGTTGAAGTCGTCGGGCGCGGGCGAGTCGAACAGGTCGACGACGGTGAACTCCTCGCCGTCGCGCAGGTATCCGGCGAGGAAGATCGCGCTCTTGCCCATGAACGCCCCGAGTTCCAGCAGGTCGCCGGTGGTGTCGGGGGTGTCGTTCTGGCGGGTCAGGAACCAGTCGAAGAGCACCTGGTCGTACGCCGAGAACCAGCCCTTGACATCGCCGAACGTGCGGGGTGTGGGCGGTGCAGGCTCGGTGTCGGGGGTGGTGACGGGAGCCTGTGAAACATGCGACACGGAGAGTCATCCTCCAGCGGAATGGCATCGGTTCAACGCTGATACCCGGCCGGGTAAGCAGACCATAAGCCCTCGAACCGCCGTATGACGAGAGTTGTTCGATCCCGAGTGCTTCCGCTTCCGGGTTCTACAGACCTCCCCCGCACCCTCCGCAGCCCCCGCCGCAACCGGAGACCCCGCCGAGGCCCGGCGGGTCGTTGACCGTGTGCGAGGAAGACGACGAGGACGAGGAGGACGACGGCTTCGAGGCGGGCGCGGGCTTCGGGGGCGGGCCGTCCAGGGCCACGAGCAGGTCGGGGAACCGTCCGCAGCCCCGCAGGCCGGTGCGGGCCACGGCCGCGACGTCCTCCCGGCCGGGGGCGGGTATCCGGTCGCGGGGTGTCGTACGGGGGTCCCAGGCGGTGTCCGCGAGGGTCTCCCGGTACAGCGCGCGGCCCGCGCGGGTGGCGTGGCCTACCTTCATCCACGGGTGACGGCGGTGGCGCGCCACCGCCCAGCAGCCGAGCAGGGCGACGAAGGAACCGACCGCCCACGGGACGTCACCGGAGCCGAGGACCGTCCAGACGACGGCCCCGAGGCCCGCGATGACCGTGGCGGTGGCCGCCCAGGCCTCGTGGTCCATGGCCCGGCCGTAGCGCAGGGTGGCTTCCCGGTTCACGATCAGGCCCTGGGCGTTCAGGCGGTCGGTGACGCGGGTGACCGCCTCCGAGCGGCTCACGGCCGCCCGCGCCTTGGCGGCGGAGCGGGTGGCGGGGGCCTTCTCGCCCGTCGGGTACGCCGCCGCCTGCACCTCCTCGCGCGGCGGGTCCGCCCCGAGGTCGACGTCGTACCGGTCGACGAGCGGGAGGCGTCCGCTCGCCCGGAGCACGGCCAGGGCCACCTCGGCCACGGAATCGCGGACGGGGCTGCGGAGCCAGGCCAGCTCGTAGACCGTCAACGCGTCGCCCGGCGGGCGGGGTTCGACGGGCCGGGGCGTGTCCACCGCGCGGCCCGCGCGCCACCGCAGGGCCGCGGTGACCGCGAGCGAAAGGGCCGCGGGAACGAACAGGACGACCAGCCACATGCCTACCCCCCGGTGCCAGTGTCTGAGGCGAGTGTGGGGCCGGCGGGGAGGTCGCGCAACACCCCGCGTGACGCGGCGGGTTCGGAGCGTGGCGGGAGGGCCGTTCAGGCGGCCGCGGCCCGGCGCAGTCGCCCGGTCGCGGCGCCGCGCACGCGGTGGGTCCGTGCCGAGCGGGCGAGCAGGGCCAGCGCGTCGGGTGCGGCGAGCGTCCGCACGGCGGTGCGCTGGCACCAGTCGGAGGCCCCGGCCAGTTCGGCGGGCGACCACGGGGCGCCGGCCTCGACGGCCCGCAGCAGGGTCCACTCGCGCAGTCGGCGGGCGGCGAACTCCCGGCCCGCCAGTACGGGTCCCAGTGCCCGGGCCCAGTCGGTGAACTCCGCCCCGGGCCGCAGGCGCGCGGCGCGGCGGTCGAGGTGGGTGACGACGGCGCTCTCGGCCATCACCGGGTCCGGGTCCTCCAGGACGGCGGCCACCGCCGCGGCCTCCGCCGCCTCCCCGCCGGCGCGGGCGACGGCGGCGAGGCGCTCCAGGTGGCGGGCGTAGCGCCACCGGTGCGGCGCGGGCATCCCCGGCCCGACCGCAGGAGCGGCATCGGGCCCGGGTCCAGCCGGCACGGGTCCGGTGGGCACGGGTCCGGCGGGCACGAGTCCGGTCGTGGCGGGTCCGGCGGGCACGAGTCCGGTCGTGGCGGGTTTGGCCGCGGTGGGTCCCACCGCGTCGGATCCGGTCGGGGCGGATCCGACGGGCGCGGCTCCCACCCGGGCGGGTCCGGTCGGGGTGCGGCGGACTGTCTCGACCCCCGTGCCGTCGCCGACCGGCTTGCGGCCGGGTATCAGCGTCCGACCCGCGACCGGGTGCGCCGCGGCGCCGCCCGGCGTCCGACCCGTCTGGTGCTCACGTCTCCCCATACCGTCCATTCCACACGACCGGGGTGAACGGGTGGTGCCCCGGGGCCCCTCCCGGGCGGTCAGCGGCGGGGCAGCAGCAGGGCCTCGGCGCCGACGGGGCGGTATCCGGCCGCCTGGAAGGCGCGGACGCTGCGGGCGTTGCCGGCGGCCTGTTGGGACCAGACCGGGCCGCCGTCCGGCACCAGGTGGCGGGCGGCGAGGGCCAGTGCGCGGCCCAGGCCCTGGTGGCGGGCCGTCTCGTCGACCTCGACGGCCGCCTCCCACCGTCCGGCGACGCCCCGGCCGAGGACCAGCACGCCGCCGTCGGCCGCCCAGACGCGTACGTCGTCCCGGCGGAGGCGGGCGCGGCGCACCCGGGGGTGGTCCGGATCGGATATCCGGCGCAGGTCGAGCGGAGGTCGACCGGGCAGCGCCCCTGCGACGGTGAGCAGGTCGACGCTGTCGGTGGTGCGTCCGGTGCGTTCCAGGAGGGCGGCGAGGAAGCGGGGGTGCAGGGTGGCGGCCAGGCCGTCGCAGTCCTGGCGGGCCACGACGGCGCGCACCCAGGCGGGGTCCTCGTCGAGGAACACCACCGAGTGCGCGGTGAAGGCGATCACGCCCGCGTCGCGGGCGTTCTCCTGCGGCACGACGGTCGTGGCGCCGTCGGGCGGTGGGAACCGGCCCTCGGCGGCGTCGGCGAGGATCCGGGTGAGGGTCGCGCCCACGGCTCAGACCTGCTCGAAGTGGAAGGACTTGATGAAGCAGTCGCGGGGTTGGCCGACGGCGAACAGGACGCAGTCCAGCAGCGACTGCGCGGTGAGCGGGTCCTTCGCGGTGCGGGGGGCGTCCGTCCAGGCGTCCGACAGCGGGTCGTGGTTGTCGAAGTCCGGCGGGTAGAGGGAGATCACCCGCACGCCGCGGTCGCGCAGGCGCTTGGAGAGGACCTCGGTGAAGCCGGCCTGGGCGCTCTTGGCGGCGTAGAAGGCGTCGTGCGCGTCGGAGCGGTGGTTCCCCTTCTCCCCGCACCCGGAGACCATGGTCACGATGTCCGGCCGCTCCGACTCCAGGAGCAGCGGGAGGAAGGCCTTGGTGACCAGGACGGTGCCGGTGGCCCCGGAGGCGAGGGTGTCGACGACGTCCTCGTCGGAGGCGGACAGCAGGTCCGTGCCGTGGTGGTAGCGGGCGCCGTTGTTCAGCAGCACGTCGACGTGGCCGGTGCGGGCGGCGACCGAGGCGGCGAAGGCGCGGACGGACGCGGGGTCCGTCAGCTCGCAGGCGAAGGCGTGGACGCGGTCGGGGTCGTGGCCCCGGTCGATGATCTCGCCGCGCACGCGTTCGGCGGCTTCCGCGGTGCGGGCGGAGAGGTACACCTCGTCGCCCCGGGCGGCGAAGCCGAGGGCGAGGGTCCGCCCGAAGTCGCGTCCGGCCGCGGTGACGACCACCCGCCGGGGTGTCGCTGCCTGCTCAGCTGTCATGTCAACGCTCCTGTCCTGTGGTCCGACCACATGATCACAGGCGCGGTTCCGGCTGGTCGGGGCGGGGCACGGGCCCCGGTTCGGGCAGCGGCGCGCCGGTCTCCAGCAGGGTCTTGAGGCTGGAGGCGAGCAGGGGCCAGGCCTGTGCGCACATACCGACGAGGCGGCCGCCGGCGAGGAAGCCCTCGTGGCGGACGGTGAGGCGGGCGAGGGCGTCGCCGACGGGTTCGATCTCGTACGTCACCCGGGTGCGCGGTTCGCGCGCCAGCTCGGCCCGCAGCTCCTCGGCGACCCCGGCGGAGGCGGCCCATTCGGGGGTGAAGTTGTGCCAGGTGTAGGAGAGCCGCCGGTCCGGGACGCAGTCGAGGACGACCTGGTCGGGGTCGCTGGTGCGCGCGCCGCGTTCGACCCAGGTCATCGGCGAGCCCACGGCCCAGTCGGTCTCGAAGCTCAGGCCCCAGTAGCGGCGGGTGAACGCGGGCTCGGTCAGGGCCTGCCAGACGCGGTCCGGGTCGGCCTGGACGTAGAGGGTGTAGTCGATCACGGTCTCGGTCATGGCCCCATGCTGCGGGAGCGCCCGCCGCGCGGCCCGGATTGGCCGGGCCGAAAGCGACCGCGCGGGCGGTGCGGTGGGCACGGTGGGCCGGGCGCGGGCGGTGCTACGGGAGTTCCGTGGGCGGGGTCCGGGGCGCCGGGGGCAGTCCGAGGCGGGCGCGGGCGGCGTGCACGCAGGCCAGCTCGTGCACGCCGGCCGGCCCCCAGTCGCTGAGCTCGCGGACCTGTTCCGGGGTGGCCAGCAGCCGCGCGTACGCGGGGTCGGCGGCCGGCGCCAGGGCGGGGAGGCGGGACGCGGTGCGGGCCAGCGCGCCCCGGGGGGTGGCCCGGTAGCCCACGGGCAGCGCGCCGGGCCGGGGGGCGCCGACGGGGGGCAGGTGGGCGGCGCCGGTGGCGCGGGCGATCAGCAGCAGGACCCGGCCGTCGGGGGCGAAGAGCCAGCCGGAGCGGGCGTGGACGGGCAGGTGCGCGGGGACGGGGCCGGGGTGCCAGGTCCCGTGCTCGGGGACGCGGCGGGTGCGCAGGACCCCGAGACGGTCGAGGGCGGTGGGGTCGGTGGGGCGGCCGTCCTCCAGCAGGGCGGGCCCGGAGCCGTTGACGCGGGCGCGCAGGGCGGACAGGGTCCGGCGGGCGCAGCCGGCGTCCATGAGGGCGGGCAGGTCGGCGGGCTCGGCGAAGTCGATGCCGGTGACCTCCTGCTCGGGCAGGCGTACCGCGTCGATGCGCTCGGGGGTCCAGGTGCCGCCGTCGTAGACGTGGAGGATCTCGCCGGGGAAGCCGGTCTCGGGCGGGAAGGCGGTGGTGTCGGAGGGGATCCAGTCGACGGCGAGGCCGCGCGGGTAGCGGCCGACGACGCCGAGTTCCTCGCGCATCTCCCGGGCGGCGGCCGCCGCGGGGGCCTCGCCGGCGTCGACGGCGCCGCCCGGCAGGAGCCGGCCGCCCCGGTAGTCGACGCTCTGCACGAGGACCCGGCCGGCGGTGTCGGTGACCAGGACGACCGCGCCGGCCCAGAGGACGGCGCGCGAGGCCCCGTACTGCGCCGGTGTCATCCGGATGGCCGCGTGCCCGGGGTCGTCGGTCAGTTGCGTCATGCGGAACTCCGTTCGCCGTGGGTGGACCAGCCGCCTGTGCAACAGCGGGCGCGGCCTCCCGGTTACGCGGCCGGCGCGCGCGTCACGCGATTTCGCTTTACCTTCGCTATACCTCCTTATTACCTGGTTATGTCGATCTTGATAGCGTCCGTTCCGCGGACTGGCGGCGTGAAAGCCGCTGGTCCGACCACGTGATCGGCCCCGGTCGATCGTTCCCCACCCGACCCGACCGCCCGACCGCCCGACCGGGAGAAACGACGGCCATGCGACGCTCAACCCGCACCGAGACCGACGCGACCGCCGGGAAGCGGTGGTCCGCGACGAAGGTCGCCGGGGTGGCGGGCGGGGCCGCGGCGCTGACCCTGGGCGGGCTGTACGCGGCGGGGCTCCTGCTGACCGGTGACGACCTGGCGGCGGGCACGAAGGTCCGCGGGGTCGACATCGGCGGGATGACCCGGGCCGAGGCCCGCCGGACCCTCTCCCGGGAGCTGGGGCCCTCCGCCTCGGCCCCGCTGGACCTGCGGATCGGCGACCGCGTCGAGAAGGCCGGACCGGCCACGCTGGGCCTGTCCCTGGACACCGCCGCGACCGTCGAGCGCGCGGCGCGCTCCGGCGCGGACCCCTTCACGGTGATCGGCCGGCTCTTCGCCTCCGGCGACCCCGACGCGGTCCCCGTGGTCCGCTTCGAGGAGAAGGCGGCCCGCATCACCCTGGAGGCGCTGGGCCGCAAGGGCGGCAAGGGGCCGCGGGACGGCGGCGTCACCTTCGACCAGGGCCGGGCGGTGGCGACGGCCCCGGCCGCCGGCGTCGCCCTCGACCTCGACCGCTCGCTGGAGGCGCTGCGCGCGGCGTACCCGCGGCCCGCCGGTGCCGCGGCGGCGCCGATCGAGCTGCCCGTCGTACGGGCCCTGCCGCGCGTGGGGCAGGAGGAGACCGACCGGGCCCTGCGGGAGTTCGCCCGGCCCGCGATGTCGGGGCCGGTCACCCTCGTGGTCGAGGGCCGGCGGATATCCGTGGCCGCCGCCGTGCTCGGCCGCCACCTGACGATGGGGGACGACGGCAAGGGCCGGCTGGTGCCGAAGCTGGACGCCAAGGCGCTGCTGGCCGACCCGGCGGTCGGCGCACCGCTGCGGCAGGCCGCGCCCGGCCCGGTCGAGGCGGCCCTGCGGACCGACGGCGGGCGGGTGGTGGTGGAGCGGGACGGCCGGGCCGGCCGCCAGGTCACCGAGGCCGCCCTGAGGGCGGCCGTACTGCCGCTGCTGACCCGGGAGGGCGCGGCGGCCCGCACGGGCGAGGTCGCCACCGAGTCGGTGGCCCCGCGCCTGACCCGGGACTCGGTGGCCCGGCTCGGCATCACGCAGGAGGTGTCCTCCTTCACGGTGGCCTTCGAGCCGGCCGCGTACCGGACGACGAACATCGGCCGCGCCGCCGAGCTGATCAACGGCTCGGTGGTGCTGCCCGGCGAGACGTGGAGCTTCAACCAGCGGGTCGGCGAACGCACGAAGGAGAACGGCTTCGTCGACGGCATCATGATCAACAACGGGCGTTTCGAGCGGGCCGCCGGAGGCGGGGTCTCCGCCGTCGCCACCACCGTCTTCAACGCGATGTTCTTCGCCGGCGTCAAGCCGGTCGAGTACGGCGCCCACTCCTTCTACATCGAGCGCTATCCGGAGGGCCGCGAGGCCACCGTCGCCTGGGGCAGCCTGGACCTCCGCTTCGCCAACGACTCCGGCAACGCCCTGTACATCCTGGCCGAGGCGAACGACAGCTCCGTCACCATCACCTTCCTCGGGACGAGGAAGTACGACGAGGTCAAGGCCTCGAAGGGGCCGCGCACCAACGTGAAGCCGCCCGCGACGCGCGTCGGCAAGGGTCCCACCTGCGAGCCGCAGACCCCGCTGGAGGGCTTCGACGTGGCGGTCGACCGGATCTTCCTGAAGGGCGGTCAGGAGGTCAAGCGGGAGACGATGAAGACCCGTTACACCCCGCGCGACACCGTGACCTGCGCCACCTGAGAGGCCCGGGAGGGCGCTCTCACCCGTCCGTGTGATCGCGCGCGCGCCGCACGGCTCCGGTGCGGCAGGGTGGGCGGATGCCGTCGCCCCGCCGGGTCCCTCCGGTACGACTCCCCCTGCCCCTGCCGCTGTTCCTCGCCGGGCTGATGCTGGCCGCCGGGTGCGTGACCGTACGGCCGGCGCAGCCGCCGGCGCCGCCCGGCCTTCCGGCTCCCGCTCCCGCCGCTCCCGCGCCCCTCGCGCGGGGGCCGCTCGCGCGCGGGCTGCCGTTGGACCCGCTGCCCGACGCCGCCCCGCCCGCCCCGCCCGCCGAACCCGCCGGGGACGCCGGCCCCCGGGCCGCGCGCCCGGCGGACCCGCCCCGACCGGACCGACCGGCACGGCCCGTACGACCGGAGCGCCCCGAGCGCCCGGTCCGCGCCGCGAAGCCGGCGCACCGCGCCCCCGCCGCGAAGCCGCGCACCCGGGAGCCCGTACGCCCCAAGGCCCGCCCGGCGCCGGGGCGTTCGTTCGACATGCGGCCCCTGTGCGAGGCCGCCCGCGGCACGGTCTCCCCGTCCATCGTCGCCCTCTGCCGCTGACGGGACCCGCGTCCGGGCGGCCGGGCGGCACGAAACCGGGTGGAAGCGGACGCCGCCCGTACCTAGAGTGACCGGGCACCCCGTCCCGTCCACCCGGAGACCTCCATGCGTACGCACTATCCCCGTACGGCGCACCTGCCGTGGTCGCCCGGCGCCACGGCCGACGACGTACGGGTCTGCGGGCCGTCGGCGCTGGAGGGGTGCGAGGTGGTCGTCACCGAGAAGCTCGACGGCGAGAACACCACCCTGTACGCGGACGGCCTCCACGCCCGCTCCCTCGACTCCGGGCACCACCCCTCGCGGGCCTGGGTCAAGGGCCTCCAGGGCCGCGTCGGCCCCGACATCCCCGCCGGATGGCGGGTGTGCGGCGAGAACCTGTACGCCCGTCACTCCCTGGCCTACGAGGACCTCGACAGCTGGTTCTACGGGTTCTCCGTGTGGGACGGCGGGCACTGCCTCGACTGGGACGGCACCGTCGCCTTCCTCGCGCGCCTCGGCATACCCGTCCCCCGCGTGCTCTGGCGCGGGGTCTACGACGAACGCGCCCTGCGCCGGCTGCGCGTGGACACCACCCGGCAGGAGGGGTACGTCGTGCGGACCGCGGCCGGCTTCCGCCGCGAGGACTTCGGCCGGTACGTCGCCAAGTGGGTCCGCGTCGGCCACGTCCGCACCGACAGCCACTGGATGTACGCGCCGGTCGTGCCCAACGGGCTCGGCGCCGCCGCCCCGTTGTGGGCCGTGCGCTCCGGGGCCGAACCGGACGCGGCGGCCCTGTCGGCCGCGCTCGGCACCACCGACCTCCCCGGCCCGGACCGGGACCTCGTCGCGGAGGTCGCGGCCCGGCTGGACGGTGCGGGCCGCGGCGGCGAGGACCGCCTGGAGGGGGTACTGGCGGCCGCCCTGCACCGCGCTCCCCGGGCCGCCCTCGCGGCACGGCTCGCGGCGGGCCCGCTCGGGATGCGGACGGCGCGGCGGGTGGCGGACCTCGTGGGACTGCACCCGGTGCTGCGCCGCCCCCACCCGGACGCGGAACGCCGGGCCGGGCTCGTGCGCCTGGCGGCCGCCGCCGACCTGGGCGTCCTGCACACCCTGGCGGCGGTCCTGCCGGACGCCGAAGACGGCGACGGTGACGGGCACGGCCACGGCTCCACCGCGGCGGAGCGGGCCGAGCAGGTGGAGTGGTCCGCGCTGTACGCGCAGGACGCGGGACTGCTCGACGCGGACCCCCTGGGCGCGCTGCGGGAGGGGCTGCGCGGGGCGCTCGGCGCGCTGCCGCGCGACGCCGCCGACCGCTGCTGGGCCGAGGCCCGGGCGGCCTTCGCGCGCGGCGGGCTGTCCACCGCCGAGGAGGCGGTGGCCGCGACCTGGCGGTGGCGCGACGCGGACTCCTTCCCGCGCCTGATCCAGTTGTGCGGGCCCTCCGGGAGCGGCAAGTCCACCTTCGCGCGGGGGCTGGAGGGCGTCGCCGCGTACGTCGCCCTGGACGACCTGCGGGCGGCCCGGGGCGAACGCGCCGACCAGCGGGCCAACCCGCAGGTGCTGCGCGAGGGCCTGGACCGCCTCGACCGGGCGCTGGCCGCCGGGGGCACGGTGGTGTGGGACGCCACCTCCCTGACCGAGGCGCAGCGCGGGCTCGCCGGCGCGGTCGCGCGCCGACGGAACGCGCTGGTCACCCGGGTGGTGGTGCTGGTCGAGGAGGCCGAGCTGGTCCGGCGCAACGCCGCGCGCCCGCACCCCGTGCCGCAGGCCGTCCTGGCGGCGCAGCTGCGCCGGTTCAGCCCGCCGTACCCGGGTTCGGCGCACCGCACCTGGTACGTGGGCGCGGCCGGCGGGGTCGAGGACACGGCGGGCGCGCTGGGCCCGCCCGGCTCCCCGGGAACCGGCACCACCGGGGCGGACGTCACGTACACGGGACCCGCCGACACGGCGCTCGCGTACACGGGACCCGCGAGCGCGGGAATCCCGGACGCGGGGCGCCCGGACTCGGGGATCGGGGACACCGCGATCGAAGACGCGG
This sequence comes from Streptomyces sp. NPDC048606, assembly GCF_040650855.1. NCBI lineage: Bacteria > Bacillati > Actinomycetota > Actinomycetes > Kitasatosporales > Streptomycetaceae > Streptomyces > Streptomyces sp. NPDC048606. The sequence goes on from NZ_JBEZIB010000005.1 coordinate 72,970, forward strand.
GAAGCGCGGGCGCGGGCACCACGGGGGCGTGCCCCGCGGGTCCGCACGGCACGGGGGAGAACGTCTGATGCGTACCAGTGAGCAGCTCTACCACCAGGTCCGTTGGGACCCCCGGTTCGATCCCGCGCGCTTCACCCTGGGCCTGCGCCGGCGCGGAGCCGGCCCCGAGCGGGTGCCGCTGCCCTCGTTCGTGCCCGGGGGCGACATCCCCTGGCACCGGGTGCTGTTCGTCGAGGCCGACGGCGAGCTGGTGTGGGACCGGGCGAGCGGCCTCGACCGCGTCGACGCCACCTCGGCGGGCCGGGTGCGGGCGCGGCGCCTGCTGCGCGCCCCGTTCTTCACGGCGGCCACCCCGCACGCCTGGGACCCGTCGGGCCGGGGCGACTGGCTGCCGCTCGGGCCGGTGCCCGCACCGGCCGCGCCGCCCGCGCGCGTACGGCTGCTGACCTGGAACACCCTGTGGGACCGCTACGACGCCCCCCTCATCGCCACCGCCCGGCGCCGGCCGATGCTGCTGGACGCGTTGGCGGCGGCCGACGCCGACGTGATCGCCCTCCAGGAGGTGGAGCCCGCGCTGCTGACGATGCTGCTGGCCGCGCCGTGGATCCGGGCCGACTACACCCTGGGGACCGACCCGCGGGGCACGGGCGTCGCCGACAGCGGGCTGGTCATCCTCAGCCGGCTGCCGGTACGGGAGGCCGGCTGGCACCGCCTCGCCCGGCACAAGGCGGTCACCGCCGTCACCGTGGACACGGCCGCCGGGCCCCTGGTCGTCGCCGCCACGCACCTCTCCAGCGACCACACCACGAACGGGGCCGCCCTCCGCGGGGTCCAACTGGCCCGCATCCGCGACGGACTGGGCGCGCTGGGCGCGGCGGGCGACGTCGGGCTGGCCCTGCTCGGCGACTTCAACGACGGCCGCGGTGACACGGCCGGACCGGCCGCCGCCCTGGGCCTGCGCGACGCCTGGAACGAGGCGCACGGGGCGGCGGACGAGACGCCGACCTTCGACCCCCGGGTCAACCCGCTGGCCGCGGTGGGCTCGCTCACGGGGCGCGCCGCACGGCTGGACCGGATCCTGCTGGGCTCCGGCGCGGGCGCGCGGGTCGACACGGCCGCGCTGCGCGGGGACTCCCCCGGACCCGACGGGCTGTTCGTCTCCGACCACTTCGCGGTGGAGGCGACCGTGTCCTTCGGTGAACCGCCCGAGGCGCCCGAGCGGGCCGCACGGCTCGACGCGGCGCCGACGGCCCGCACCGCGGTGGCCTGGCTGCCGCCCGAGGACCCGGTGGTCACGCGGCTGCGCGCGGAGCACGACCCGGCGGCCGGGCGGTGGCCCGCGCACGTCAACCTGCTGTTCGGCTTCGTGCCGGAGTCCTCCTTCGAGGAGGCGCTGCCCCTGCTGGCCGAGGTCGCGGCGGGCACCGCGCCCTTCCCCGTCCGACTGGAGGGGGTGCACTCCTTCGGGCACCGGGAGGAGGCCACCCTGTGGTGGGACCCGACGGCGGGCGCGGGCGGCGGGACCCCGTGGCGGGAGCTGCGGCGGGCCCTCGTCGAACGGTTCCCGGGCTGTGCGGGCCGCGCAGGGGAGTGGACCCCGCACCTGACCCTGGGCCGCGTCCGTGACCCGCTGCGGGCGGAGCGGGAGTTCGCCGCCCGTCTCGCCGGCGGCCGGGCCGCGCGCGTGGGTTCCCTCGCCGTGCTGGCGCGGCGCGGGGACGGGCAGATGCGGGTGCGGGCGACCGTGGAGCTGGGGACCGGGGTGGTGCGCCGGGTGCGGGAGGAGGCGCCGGTCGGCGCCCCGGCGGCGACGGCTGCCCCGGACCCGCGCGAGGAGCGGACCGCCGAGGAGGTCACGGCCCGGATCGCGGCCGCCCTGCCGGGGGCCGTGGTGCGTACGGTCGGGTCCCGGGCCATGGGGTGCGCCTCGGCCGGAGCCGACCTGGACCTGGTGGCGGTGGTGCCCGGCGGCGTGGTGGACGCCGGAGCCCTGAGGCGCGCGCTGGCGCGGGCGCTGCCCGACGCGTCCCGGCTGCGGGAGGTGACGGGCGCCCGGGTGCCCGGGGTGCGGCTGCGCGTGTCGGGGCTGGACGTGGACCTGGTGCTGGTCGCCGCCGACGATGCGGACGCGCACGGCGAGCCGGACGGGCCGGCCGCGGTGGCCCTCGCCGCCGTCGGCGACGCGCAGGCCGTGCGCGCCGCCGTCGGCGCGGAGCACCCCGCGTTCGCCCGGCTGGCGCGCGAGGTGAAGGCCTGGGCGCGGGCCCGGGGCCTGGACGGCGCCCCCTTCGGCGGACTGCCGGGCCTGGCCTGGGCGGTGCTGGCGGCGCGGACCGTACGGGAGGCCGGGCCCGGCGCGGATCCCGAGACGTCGGCGGCGCTGCTGCGGCGGGAGTTCTTCGGGAGCTGGGCCGCCTGGGACTGGACGGTGCCCGTCGCGCTCCCGGGGGCGCCGGAGCCGGTCGGCAAGGCCCGGGAAGCGGAACCGGCGCCGGTGACCGTTCTCACCCCGGCCGCGCCGGTGCGCGGCTGCACGGCGCAGGTGGGGCCCGGGACGCGGGACCTGTTGGTGCGGGAGCTGTACCGGGCCTGGGAGCTGCTGGAGGAGGATCCCGAGGACTTCGGGCGGGTCCTGGCGGCCGAGGCGCCGCACCGCCGCCACGCGGCCTGGGCGGTGCTGACCGTACGGGGCGGGGCGCCCGGCGCCTTCGAGGAGAACCTCGGTCGGGCGCGGGGGCGGCTGCGCGCCCTGCTCGGCGCGCTCGCGGACGCCGGGATCGAGGACGCGCACGCCTGGCCGCGCCCCTTCGAACGGACGGACACCCTGGCCCGCTACGCCGTGGGCCTGGGCGCCTTCCCGCCGGACGCCGCCCGCCTGGCCGCCCTCGCCGGCCCGTGGGCGGCCGGTCTGTCGGGGGTCGAGGTCACCCGGGCGGCCTGCGGCGAGGTGCCGGACCTGCCCTGAACGGCCGGCCCGCCCGGGGCGGGCCGGCCGTGGCGGGCGGGCCGGGCGTGGCGGGCCGGCCGGGCGGGGCGGGCCGGGCGTGGCGGGCCGGCCGGGCGGGGCGAGCCGGGCGTGGCGGGCCGGCCGTGGCGGGCGGGCCGGGCGGGGCGGGGTCAGGGCTCGATGACGATCTTCCCGGCGGTGTGGCCCTCCTGGCTGAGCGCGAAGGCCAGCGCGAGGTCGGACAGCGGGAAGGCCGCGGCGACGTCCACGGTGAGCCGGCCGGCGTCGGCCAGGCGGCCCAGCGCCGCGAGGTCCTCCCCGAGGGGGCGCACCCACATCCACTGGCCGCCGGCCCCGAGCACGGTGTGGTCGGCGATGGAGGCGTGCCGGCCGCCGTCGGCGAGGACGGCCAGGGTGACGTCGAGGACGCCGCCGACGAAGTCCGCGACGACGGTGACCCCGTCGGGGGCCAGGGCCCGGACGCGTTCGGCCAGGCCGTCCCCGTACGCGACGGGCTCGCACCCCATCGCGCGCAGCCGTTCGTGGTTGCGCGGGGAGGCGGTGCCGATGACCCGCGCGCCGAACGAGCGGGCGATCTGCACGCCGAGGGAGCCGACGCCGCCGGCCGCGCCGTGCACGAGGACGGTGTCGTCGACTCCCGTCCCCAGGCGGGTCAGGAGCTGGTACGCGGTCAGCCCGGCCAGCGGCAGACCGGCCGCCTCCCGCCAGCCGAGCGAGGCCGGTTTGGCGGCGACGGCGCGCACCGGCACGCTGACGTACTCCGCGAAGGTGCCGCCGTGCACGTAGTCCTTGCGGGCGTACGCCATCACCTCGTCGCCGACCGCGAACTCGGGCACGTCGATGCCGACGGTCTCGACGGTGCCGGAGACGTCCCAACCCGGGATCACCGGGTACACGACGTCCATCAGCCCGTCGAGACCGCCCGCCATGATCTTCCAGTCGACCGGGTTGACCGAGGCGCAGCGGACCTTGACGAGGACCTCCCCGGGGGCGACCTTGGGCAGCGGCGTCCGGGTCTCCCGCAGGACCTCCGTCCCGCCGTACGTCTCGTACGTCATCGCCCGCATGGTGTTCTCGGACATCCTCGCGACCTCTCGTGCGCCGTTCGCTCCGCCGCCCTCATCCCACCACGGGCGACCCCCGCCGGCCCGAGAGGCCGGGCGGTCACGGCGCGGCGCGGTCCGCCGTGCCGCGCCGTGACCGGGGGGCTCACTCGTACTCGGTGCCGCCCTTGCGGGTGAGGTAGGCCGGGCTGACGGCCTTGGCGATGGCGCGGCCGCCGACGACCGGGCTGTGGCGTTCGGTCACCGGCCGTACGACGACGCCCTCGCGCAGGTGCAGGTCCCGCCCGGAGACGGTCTCCCGGCCGCTCGCCAGGTCGAACACCACCGCGGGGTCGTAGGGGCCGGTGTACAGGCGGGGCACGAGCGGGAGTTCCCCGTCCTCCAGCACCTCGGCCGGGTCCAGCCAGCGCACCTGCCCGTCGATCTCGGCGGACACGTCGAACACGGCGTAGCCGGGCGGGTTCTCGGCGTCGCCCGACCGGGCTCCGTAGCCGAGGTCCTGCACGCCGGAGCCGTAGACCTCGGCGAAGATCCCGACGCGGGTGGCGCCCAGTCGGGCGGCCAGCCGGGCGGCGACCTCGGGGACGCCGTGGCCCCGTACGGCGCGCCAGTAGAGGTTGCGGTCGTCCTCCTTGAGGGCGAGCCCCTTGGAGCCGAAGCCCTTGGAGGAGACGAGGACCCGGTCGCCGTCGGCGAGGTGGGTCGTCAGGCAGGCGGTGCCGTGGAGCTTCTCCGTCAGGGTGACGGGCTCCCCCGGCTCGAAGATCCCCGGGTAGCGCTGGAGGTTCTCCACGTCCACCCACGGCAGCAGGTCGGGCGCGGCCTCGACCTCGCCGTTCATCGTCGTGGGGATCGGCGGGACCCATTTGACGACGCCCAGCGTCGCGGCGAAGTCCGTGCCCTCCTTCGCGGCGAGCGCGAGGTCGATCCCGTCCAGGGCGCGGGGGCGGCACACCAGCCCCTGGGACAGCTCGCCGCGCAGCCGCACGGCTCGGACCCGGTCGTGCCCGCTCCCCGCCAGGCGTCCGGTGAGCCCCAGCTCCTCGATCAACGCGGCCGGCAGCACGGCCTGTTCCGGTATGTACAGCGCGAACTCGCCCGTGCGGTAGGCGCCCTTGGCGACGACGGCCCGGTAGAGCCCCACCTGGGCGAGCTCCAACGCGTCGGCGTTCGGATGCTCGTGGACGGTCAGTTCCTCTACGGTGACACGGAGGGTGGACATGCGCGGCTCCCCGGATGAGGTGTCCGGACCTGGTGTGCGGACGTGGTGTGCGGACCACTGTCGTGCTCCCCATTTCCGCTGGTCCAGCGGATATCCGGGTGTTAGCCTGCGCCCGCCGGCCCGCGCGCCGGTGGGCACTGCGACGAGGAGGGGCACCATGGCACGTCGTCCGGTCACCGTGGTCACGGGAGGCAGCCGGGGCATCGGCGCCGCGACCTGCGTACGCCTGGCGGAGGCGGGCCACGACCTGGTCCTCGGCTACGTCCGCGACGAGGCGGCGGCGGAGGCGACCGCCGAGCGGGTACGGGCGGCCGGGGCGCGGTGCGTGACCGTGCGCGGCGACACCGCCGAGGAGTGCGCGGTGGAGCGGCTGTTCGACATCGCCGGCGCCGAACTCGGCTCGGTCACGGGCCTGGTGAACAACGCCGCCGTGACCGGACCGCTCGGCCGGCTGGCCGACGCCCGCACCGAGGACCTGCGCCGGGTGCTGGACGTGAACCTGTTCGGCTACCTGCTCTGCTGCCGTCGGGCCGCCCGGGACATGGCCGAGGGCGGCGGTGGGGCCATCGTGAACATCTCCTCGACGGCCGCGACCCTCGGCAGCCCCGGGGAGTACGTGCACTACGCGGCCACCAAGGCCGCCGTCGACTCGCTCACGATCGGGCTGGCGAGGGAACTGGGCCCGGACCGCATCCGGGTCAACGCCGTGGCGCCGGGGATCATCGAGACCGACATGCACGCGGCGATGGGCGATCCCGACCGGCCCGCGAAGGCTGCGGCCGGCATCCCGCTGGGCCGGCCCGGCCGACCCGAGGAGGTGGCGGGGGCCGTCGCGTGGCTGCTGTCCGAGGAGGCCACCTACACGACGGGAACGGTGCTGCGGGTGTCCGGCGGGCGGTGACCCGCACCGCGCCGACCCCCCGCCCGGGGCCCGCGCCCCCGCCCGAAGGCCCGCGCCCCCGCCCGTTGCCGGGCCCGGCTCAGCCGAAGGCCGCCCGCGTGGCCGGACCGTAGACGCCCTTCGGGTCGCCCTTGATGTCCCGGTCGCGCTGGAGCTGCGCCACGCCCCGCTCGGTCTGCCGGTCGTAGACCCCGGTCGTCGAGACGTACGTGAACCCCTGCCCGTGGAGCCGTTCCTGGAGGGCGCGCACCTCCTCGCCGCTGTCACCGCGCCGCAGGGTCCCGGGGGATCCGGTGGGCGGCTTCGGGGCGGGCGTCGCCTGCTTCGCGGCCACCGGGGTCGCCGTCGCGGAGGGCGGGGGCGGCGCGGAGGTGGTGGGCGTGGCGGTGACGGAGGCGGCGGTCGGGGTCGGCGTCGGGCCGCGCGTGGCCGGCGGGCTCGACACGGCCTCGGAGGCCTCGCCGGCGCCCGGGCCGGGCGCGGGCAGCGCCGGCAGCGACAGACCGGGGTGCGGCGCGGCCCGCGCGGGCTCCGGTTCGGGTCCGCCGAGGACGTACAGCAGGGCGCCCGCCCCGCACAGCGCGAGCAGCGCGAGGGCGACCAGGGGCAGCCGGCCGCCCCGGCGGCGCGGCTGCGACTCCGGTCCGGGCGCGGACGCCCCGTGGCCGGGCACGGGTGGGCGTACGGGGGCCGGCGCGTCGGGGCCGAGCGGCCAGGCGGGGGTCGTCACGCGGGCGCCGGGCGCGGGCGGCGGGGTCACGTAGGGGCGCACGAGCAGGGGTTCTTCGGGCGGCGTGGCGCCCTCGCGGAGGTCTGGGGACATGTCGTCTCCCGGCGGGAACGGGGGCCGGCGCGGCGGTGCGGTACCGGCCCCCGTCCGACCGGTCAGGCCCTGCGCCGCCGGGCGACCAGGACCATGCCCGCGCCGGTGAGCAGCACGGCCGCGCCACCGATCGCGAGCGGGACCGCCTTGCCCGCGCCGGTGAGCGCGAGGTCGCCGGAACCGCCCGAGCCGGCGGTTCCGTAGGGGAGCGCCGGGTCCGCGGCGGGCCGGGGGCCGGCCGTGACGGGCGCCGGTCGGCCGAGGGTCGGGCTCGCGGAGGCGGAGCGGGTCGGCGCGGCGGGCGTCGGTCCGTCGGAGGGGCCGGCCGGCGCCGTGGCGGGGGCGGTCGGGGTGGTGGAGGCCGCGCCGTGGAGCCCCGTGATCCCGGGTCCGCTCGCGCGGGTCGCCGGGGTTCCGGTCGCACGCGCGGCGGGCGCGGCGGCGAGGGTTCCGGCCAGGCCGAGGACCAGCGAACCGCCCACCGCGAGCGCGGCGAGCGGGGAACGGGCGGATATCGGCATCTGGGGGTCTCCGAAGTGCGGCGCAAACGGTGGCTCTTGAGCGGACTCTTTCCGTCCGGGACCGCCCCGTCAAGCCTGGTGTCCGATCCATCCTATCCATCCGTTGTGTCCGGACGGACCCGACTGCCGGGCCCCGCATCGCGGTTGGCCCGCGGGCGGGGCGGGCCGGCCGGGCGGTGGTCGGGTACCGGGACGTCGGCGCGCCGTCCTCGCGGCCGGCCGGTGACCAGGACGGTGACGGCCGCCGCGAGCATCAGGGCGGCTCCGGTGAGCAGGGCGGCGGGGACCGCCATCCGGTCGACCACGAGACCGCCCAGCAGGGCGCCCGCCGCGATGGCGAAGTTGAACATGGCCACCATCAGGGAGGAGGCTGCCTCGGCGGCCCGGGGCGCGGCCCCCAGCATCCACCCCTGGAGGCTGACGGACACCCCGCCGTAGAACAGCCCCCACAGCAGCAGCAGTCCGCCGCCGGCGAGCACCCCGGGCAGGAGGGCGACGAGCGCCAGGACCGGGGTGAGGGCGAGGCTGACGACGAGCAGGGTGCGGCGGGGGTCGCGCGGCCCGGCGAGGAAGTTGCCCGCGACGCCGGCGATCCCGTAGCCGAGCAGCAGGGTGCTGACGTGGGCGGCGTCGACGCCGGAGACGTCGCGCAGGATGGGGCGGACGAAGGTGTAGGCGGCGAACTGGCCGGTGACCAGCAGGAACGTGACGATCACCCCGGCGCGCACCGCCCGGTCCCGGCGCAGCAGGGCGGGCAGTTCGGGGAAGGTGACCGGCCGGGAGGGCGGCAGCGCCGGCAGCAGCAGGAGCAGGGCGGCCAGGGTGGCGGCGGCGAGGAGGCCGACGGCGGCGAAGGCGGTCCGCCAGCCCGCGAGTTCCCCGAGCAGGGTCCCGGCGGGGACGCCGAGGACGGAGGCGGTGGGGACGCCGCCGAAGATCAGGGCGGTGGCCCGCCCGACGTGGTGTCCGGGCACGAGCCGGACGGCGAGGCCGCCCGCGATCGCCCAGAACCCGCCGACGCCGACGCCGACGAGCAGGCGGGAGACGAGGACCACCGCGAAGTTCGGGGCGAGCGCGGCGGCCAGGTTGGCGGCGGCCACCAGGGCGATGAGTACGCACAGGACGTGGCGGCGGTCGAGGCGGGCGGCGCCGACCGTGACCAGCGGGGCGCAGAACCCGGCGACGATCCCGGGCACCGTGACCATCAGGCCCGCGGTGCCGTCGGAGACGGCGAGGGCGGCGCCGACGGGGGTGAGGAGTCCGATGGGCAGCAGTTCGGAGGTGATGAGGCAGAAGATCCCCAGCGAGACGGCCGCCACGGCCGCCCAGCCCTTGAGGGGGGTCGGTGCGGGGAAGGGGGTCGGCGCGGGAAGGGGGGTCGGTGCGGGAACACTGGACGCGGCTGGTTCGGTCATGCTCGGCACTCCGTGTCGGGGGACGGGCGGTGGGCCCGCGGACGGGTGAACGGGACACGGCGGCACCGGGCTCGGGGGGTCGCGCCTCCCCCGTCGCCCGCACTGCCGTGCCGTGCCGATCGCGTTCGTGTCCATGGTGCGACCGTCCGGGGGATTTCCGGGGCCCCCGGGAAGATTCGATTCGGCAACGTCCGCCAACAGGTCCGGGCGCCCCGGACGCCGTCACCCGGACGCGTGAGGGGGCCGCCCGGCCCGCTCCCCGACTACGGCATGGTGGTGCCATGCAGTTACGCCGGGCCGCCCTGCCCCTTTCCCTCCTCGCGCTCCTCGCGGGCGCCGGTTGCGTCTCCGTCGGCCCGCAGTCCTCCGTCCCGGTCCCGGCGCGCGGCTCCGTGCCCCCGGCGGACGTGCCCGAGCCGGCCGCCGACGCGGACCACGGGGACACCCGCCGCCTCGCCGAGGCCCCCGTGGAGGCGCCGGCGGCACTCGGCGACCTGCCCGATCCGGTGCCCCCGGCCCCGACCCCGACGCCCCGGCGGGTCCGGCCGCCGGTGGAGCGGCCGGCGCAGCCCGCCGCACCGCGGCGCGTACGCCCGCCCAAGCCGGCCCCGCCCCGGCCTCCCCGGCCCGCGCCCCCGCGGGTGCCGCGCGGGGAGGAGCTGTGCGCGGCGGCGGAGGGCACCCTGCCCCCGTCGGTGGTGGACCTGTGCGTGCGCCAGTACGGCGGCTGACCGGGGTCAGCGGACCCCGGGAGCCGTCGGCGCCGCCGGCCTCCTGACGGCCCGTCGGCGCCCGCGCAGGTCCCGTACGGCCGCGCACCTGCGGACGGCGCCGCCGCGGGCCGTCCGCAACCGCCGCACCGTGGCGCGCCCGCGCCGGCCCCACTCGCCGCGCGGCAGCCCGGCCCGCTGACCGCCCGCGGAGATCAGGGCGTTGACCGGGGCGTGCGGGTCGGCGCCCAGCCCCTTGGCCACCAGGACGCCGACCACGAGCGGGGTCAGCGCCACGGCCAGGGCCGAACCGGCGGTGGTCACGTGCCGCATGCGGGGGCGGCGGGTGCCGGCGGCGGGGTGCGGGATGGCGCTCGATGTCATGCCGCCATTCCAGCCGTCGCGCGGCGCGGGGGCATCGGGTCGGGTACTCAGGCCGTCCGGCACAGGTACTCAGGCCCGGCCGCGCGCCGCGGCGCGGTGTACGGTCCGGCGTACGGGCCGGGAACGGGGTGGTGCGGGGTGTCGGACGGCGGTGAGCGGGTCTTCGAGACCGCGGAGGGGGACGGGCCGCAGGAGGTGTTCACGGGCGCCGGACGCGCGGCGCGGGTGCGCACGGCGTACGAGGGGCTGCTCCAGATCCGCCGGTTGACGGGTGGGGTGGACGTCCCGGCCGCGTGGGAGCTGCGGTTGACGCCGCGCGCGGTGGCCCTCGTACTGGAGGCGGCGGGGTTCGCGCCGTCGGCGGTGGACGCGCGGGGGGTGCGCGGGCGGACGGGGTACCGCGTGGTGCCCGGGGCGCGGGGGGCGGCCGGGGTCGAGGTGACCTGGACCGGGCCGCCGGGAAGCGGGGCCGCCGGGGAGGAGCGGGAACGGCTCACGGCCTGCGCGGCGGAGCTGGAGCGGCACGGCTGGGAGTGCCTGCTCTACCGGGGTCCGCGCGGGCGGCGCTTCCTGGAGGTGGAGGCGCCGAGGCCCGCGGCGGGGTGAGGGGGTCGTCCTCCTCGCCCCGCCGCGGGCGGGTGGGGTGTCCGGTCCGGTGCGGGCGCCGGGGTCAGATCGCGGTCCGGTCGCGGTGGCGCAGCAGGCGCAGGGCGTTGGCGACGACGACCAGGGTGGATCCCTCGTGGACGAGGACCGCGGGGCCGATGCCCAGGCCGAGCGCGGTCGCGGGGACGAGCACGGCGACGATGCCGAGGCTGATCCACAGGTTCTGCCGGATGACGCGGCTCGCGCGGCGGCTGAGGCCGGTGATGAAGGGCAGCCGGCGCAGGTCGTCCGACATCAGGGCGATGTCGGCGGTCTCCAGGGCCACGGCCGAGCCGGCCGCGCCCATCGCGACCGCGACGGTGGCGCCGGCCATGGCGGGGGCGTCGTTGACCCCGTCGCCGATCATGGCGGTGCGGGCGGTCCGGCGCAGCCGGGTGATCTCGGCGACCTTGTCCTCGGGCATCAGGCCGCCGCGCACCTCGTCCATGCCCACCGCGCGGCCGACCGCGTCGGCCACCCGCTGGTCGTCACCGGACAGCATGACGGTGCGGGTGACGCCCAGTTCGCGCAGGGCGGCCACGGTCCGGGCGGCCTCGGGGCGGGGGGCGTCCATCAGGCCGAGGGTGCCGAGCCAGCGGTCGCCGCTGCGGACCAGCATCGTGGTGCGGCCGGTGCGGGCGAGTTCCTCCGTCCGCGCGCGCAGGGCGGCGGGGACGGGCGGTCCGGTCAGGGTGTCGGCGTAGGCGAGGCTGCCGATGTGGACGGCCCTGCCGTCGAGTTCGGCGGTGACGCCGCGGCCGATGACGGCGCGCAGGTCGCCGGCCTCGGCGGTGGGCGCGGTCGTCAGCAGGGGGGTCGCGTCGCGGACGACGGCCTGGGCGAGGGGGTGGTCGCTGAGCCGCTGGGCGGCGACGGCGGTGCCGAGGAGCTCCTCGCGTGCGGCGCCTTCGGCGGGTTCGACGTCGGTGAGGCGGGGGCGGCCCTCGGTGAGGGTGCCGGTCTTGTCGAAGGCGAGGGTGCGCAGCCGGCCGAACTCCTCCAGCGGGGCTCCTCCCTTGACGAGGACCCCGCCGCGGGCGGCGCGTCCGACGGCGCTGAGCACGGCGGCCGGGGTGGCGACGGCGAGGGCGCACGGGCTGGCGGCGACGAGGACGGCCATGGCGCGGTAGAAGCTGTCGGTGAAGGGCTCCCCGCTCAGCGCGCCGACGACCAGGAGGACGGCGACGAGGACGAGGACCGCGGGGACGAAGACCTTCTGGAAGCGGTCGGTGAAGCGCTGGGTGGGCGAGGTGCGCTCCTCGGCCTCCTGGACCATCCGTACGACGTGGGCGAGGGTGTTGTCGCGGGCGAGCCGGGTGACGACGATCTCCAGGGAGCCGGCGCCGTTGACGGTGCCCGCGTAGACGCGGCCGGTGTCCTCGACGCCGGCGGGGTCGGCGAGGGCCGCGGCCCGGTCGGGGACGGGGAGCTTGTCGACGGGCACGCTCTCGCCGGTGATGGGGGCCTGGTCCACGCTGCCGAAGCCCGCGGCGACGAAGCCGTCGGCGGGGACGCGGGTGTGCGGGCGGACCCGGACGGTGTCCCCCACGACGAGCTCCTCGACGGGGACCTCGACGCCGACGCCGTCACGGCGGACCAGGGCGGTGCGCGGGGCGAGGGCGCCCAGGGCCTCGATGGAGCGCCGGGCGCGGCCCATGGCGTACTCCTCCAAGGCGTGACCGACGCTGAAGAGGACGAGGAGGACGGCGCCCTCCTCCCAGCGGCCGATGGCGGCGGCCCCGGCGGCGGCGACGAGCATGAGGAAGTCGACCTGGAAGCGGCCCGCGCGCAGGGTGGCGACGGCCTCGCGGAGGGTGAAGAGGCCGCCGAAGACGTAGGCCGCGACGAACAGGGCGAAGGAGGCGGGTCCGCCGTTGCCGGTGAGCTGGAGCGTCAGTCCGGTGAGGTAGACCGTGAGGGCGAGCAGGGCGCTGCCGGCCTCCGCACGGGGGGCGATCCTCTCACGCAGGCCGCGCAGGCCGCGCAGGCCTATCGGGCGGTTCGGGCGGTTCGGGCCGTTTCCGTGGGTGACGTTCACGACGTTCATGACATCAATATATCAAGACTTTGAAATATATGAATGTGTGCACGTCGTGATCCCCTGCCCTAGGGTGACGGCCATGGACGATCCCGCCGCGCTCGCCGAACCCGCCGCGCTCGCCGAACCCGACGCCGCCGCGGTCGCGGAGGTCATGCAGGGGCTCGCCTCCCCCGCCCGCGTCCGGATCCTGGCCCGCCTGCTGCACTCCCCCTGCTCGGTCGGCGAACTGGCCGAGGCCCTCGACCTCGGCCAGCCCACCGTCTCCAACCACCTGCGCCTGCTGCGCCACCTCGACCTGGTCACCGGCCGACGCGACGGCCGCAACGTGGTCTACGCCCTGCACGACGCGCACGTCGCCGACCTGCTGCGCCAGGTGCTGGCGCACGTGCACCACGGCGAGCGGGACCGGTCCGGCCCGATCACCTGATCACCCGGTCGCCACGGCCGATCTCCCGGGGACGGCTACGGCGCTCCGAAGGTGAGCGTCAGCTGCGGCGTCCCCTCGTTCGCCGCCGCCTCCGAGGACCACAGCCACAGCGCGTCCGTACCGGGACTCGTCAGCGCCAGGTCGAGGCCGCCGCCGAGGGCTGCCGCCACCCGCGCCGTGTCCAGCGCGGCGGTGTGCGTCGCGCTGCCGTCCGGGACCCCCGGGAAGGTGCCGAGGGCCGGCGCGCCCACCGCGGGCCGGTTGGCGTACGTCGTCCCGCCCTCCGTCCACGGACCGGTGATCGGCACGACCGAGACGGTGTCCGTGGTGCCGGCTCCGCTCATCGTGCTGGTCTTCACGCCCAGCGCCGCCGACTTCAGCACTGTCCCGGCGGGCGCGGCCGGCAGGGCGAAGCGCAGGTAGCTGCTGTAGAGGGAGGTCCCGCGCACCGCCAGGGAGCCGGAGGCCCCGTAGTTGGTGCCCGGGGCGCCCGCGTTGGCGTACGTGTCCTCGGACGCGGTGACCCGTACGACCGAGTCGGCCGGGGCGGAGGCGAGGGCGTGGTGGTCCCGTACCTGCGCCGCGCTCAGGACGGTCGGGTAGACGGCCGTCTCGTCGAGCCGGCCCGCCCAGTGCTCGCTCAGGGGCCGGTTCGGCCAGCCGCCGAGGCCGTCGCCGCCCGCGCGCCAGTAGCCCGCGAAGTTCTCGTGGGTGGTGACGGCGAGCGTGCCCCGCAGGACGCCGTCCACGTAGAGCGCCATCCCGCCGGGGCCCTGCGTCGCGACGACGTGGTGCCAGGCGTCGTCGTTGTAGGAGCCCGGGGTGGTGATCGTGCGGGTGGCCCCGGTGTACACGCCGAAGACCAGCCTGCCGTCGTCGGTCATGTAGACGTGCTTGTCGTACTGGCTGCTGCCGCCCGCCTGCTGGTTGCCGAAGCCGACCAGCTTGCCGCCCCGGGTGGTGGCCGTCCGGAACCAGGTCTCCACGCTGTAGGCGGCGCCCACGCTCTGCCGGCGGTCGCCGTACACGTGCGCGTCCACCCCGTCGAAGCCGATCGCGGTGCTCGCGCCGGACACCGCGCCCGGCGTCTGCCGCAGGGCCGGCCCGTTCAGGTGCACGCCCGCCTGGTCGCCGCCGTCGGAGGAGTCCGCCACGAAGGGGGTCACCGATTCGTCGTAGCGCCAGTACAGCCGGGCCCCGTCCGCGCGGATCCGGCTCGCGTACGCGTCCGCCGAGGTGGGCACCGTCACGGTCGCCGGCGCCGAGGCGGCGCTGACGTTGCCCGCCCCGTCCGTCGCCGTCACCCGGTAGGTGTGGCTACGGCCCGCCACGGCGGTGGTGTCCGTCCAGGAGGCCTGCGGACGCCTGAAGAACAGCGAGTCCGCCGTGACCGTGCCGATCGGGGTGGCCGCGCCGTCGCGGAAGATCCGGTAGGTGAGCGCGCTGTCGTCCGGGTCGAGGCTGGTGCGCCACCGCACCTGCACCTCGCCCGGCCGGAAGCTCGCCGCGCTCGCGACCGGAACCGTGGGCGCGCCCGTGTCCCCCGTCGAGGAGAAGCGCGTCAGGCTCTGCTGCGCCGCTCCGTTGACGGTGGTGAACTCCCCGCCGACCCACAGGTAGCGGGTGCCCGCCTTGGCCCCCACCGCCATCACGCGCGGGCCGATGCCCTCGCCGATGCCGTCGTTCGTGTCGGGGGACCAGCCCAACTTGCCGACCGAGCCGGTCGGTTGCGCGAGGAGGTGGTGGCGCTGCCCGTCGGGGAACTCGCCGACGCTGGAGCAGTCGTGCGCGTGGGAGGCGCTGTAGAGGACGCCCTCGTACGGCAGGACGGCCTGGGTGGCGCCCAGACAGGTGTCGCGCCAACGCTGGCCGAAGTCGGACAGGTTCAGGGCGATGCGGCCGTCGAAGACCCCGCCGCCGGTGCCCTCGTTGGCGGTGTAGAAGCCGGTGCCGTCGGTGGCGATGTCCTTGACGACCGAGAGGGGCTCGATGAAGCCCGGGTAGGACGTGGTGAGCGCGCCGCTGCCGGCGTCGACCACCGCCAGGGCGTGCGTGTTCGTCCCGTTGACGGTGAAGAAGTCCCCGCCGAGCAGCACCTTCGAGCCGTCGGGGGTCACCTCGACGGCCCGTCCCGGTTCGTCCGCGTCGGCCCGGAAGGGGCGCAGCGCGCCGTCGCCGGCGGCCACGGCCGCGAAGCGCTGCCGGGGTTGGCCCGACACGGTGAGGAAGTCGCCGCCCGCGTAGACGGTGTCGCCGGTGACGGCGAGGGCGCGGACGGTGGCCGCGAAGGCCGGGCGGAACCCGGTCCTGACGGTGCAGGAGGCCACGTCGATCGCGGCCAGGCTGGAGACCGGGGTGCCGTTGACGGCGCCGAACGAGCCGCCCGCGTAGAGCGTCTTCTTGTCCGGCGAGAGGGCGAGCGCGCGGACGGTGGCGGTCCCGCTGCCGATGGTGAAGGACAGGGTGCACGAGGTCAGCGCACCGGTGGCGGCGTCGAGGGCCGCGAAGTTGACCGCCTGGCGCTCGGCGCCGGCGGAGCCCGCGGGCGGTCGGACGGCGGAGAAGGTGCCGCCGACGAAGACCGTGCCGCCCGCCTCGGCGAGGGCCCAGACGACCCCGTTGGGCTGCCAGGTGGGCAGTGCGTCCGCCGTGAAGGCGACGGGCGGGGTGAGTGCGGCGGCCTCGGGGACGGGGCCGAGGCCGAGGAACGCGCCGGTGCCGGCCAGGGACAGGGCGAGGGCGACCGCCGGGCCTCTGGATCTACGCATGAACCCCCCAGTTCGGTGTGCGTGGTGCTGCGGGTGCGGCGCGCGGGACGCGCGGGGCACGGACGGGCAGACGGCCGGGAGCCCCGATCGGGCACACGGCGATCCGTACGGGCGCACCCTAGGACGGATCGCCGGTCCGGTCATCACACTTGACCCATCGGATGCCGAACCGCCTACCCTGGCGCATGATCGTCGCGCCCGGTACCGCCGCCCCGCCCGCCCCGTCCCCCGCGGACGACCCGTCCGCCGTCGCCGGCGCCGCCGCGGGGGCGGTCGGGCTCGTGATCTTCGACTGCGACGGGGTGCTCGTCGACAGCGAACGCATCGCGGCCCGCGTGCAGGTGGAACTCGGGGCGCGGTTCGGCTGGCCGCTGACCGAGGAGGAGGTCGTGCGGCGCTTCATCGGCCGCTCGAACGCCTCCGTCCGGGAACAGGTGGCCGAGCGCCTCGGCGCCGCCGCGGCCCGGGAGTGGGAGGCCTCCTTCACGCGGCTGCACGCGCTCGCCGTGGACGCGGGCCTGTCCCCCGTCGAGGGACTGCCCGAGGCCCTGGACCGGATCCCCTTGCCGACCTGCGTCGCCTCCAGCGGCTCGCACGAGAAGATGCGGCACACGCTGGGCCGTACGGGCCTCTACGAGCGCTTCGTGGGCCGCATCCACAGCGCGACCGAGGTGGCGCGCGGCAAGCCCGCCCCGGACCTGTTCCTGTACGCCGCCGCCCGGATGGGGGTCGACCCGGCGGCGTGCGTGGTCGTCGAGGACAGCCGTCCGGGGGTCGAGGCGGCCCGGGCGGCGGGGATGCGTTCCCTGGGGTACGCGGGCGGCCTGACCCCCGCCCCGGCCCTCGCCGGGCCGGGGACCACCGTCTTCACGGACATGCGCGACCTCCCCGCGCTGCTCGGCGTCGCCCCCTGAGGCGGGGCGCCGCCCTCAGGAGGTCGGGAGCGGCCGGCAGAGCAGGGCCGCGGGGCCGGGACGGGCCCCGACCCGACCGGTGAAGGCGATGCCGGCCGCGTACTCGGTGGGCGCGCACTGGCCCTTGTGGTGGCCGAAGGCGAAGTCGGCGCCCACGTCGCCCGCCGGACGGTTGTCGGAGCGGTCGAACCGGACCGTACGGCCACCCGCCGCCGGCAGCGTCGTACGGGCCGGGGCGCACAGGGCCGCCGAGACGCGCTCGCCGCGCCGGCTGTAGCCGATGAGGAAGGCGTCCGCCGGGCACTGGAGCTTCGTGTACCCGCCCGCCCAGTCCCCGCCCGGCGGGACGTGGGCCTCGTCGCGGACGACGGTGTGCGCCCCGGAAGCGGCGCGCAGGTCCGCGCCGGCGCACAGGCCCCGCCCGCCGGTGTGCGAGAGGCCGACGAGGAGGGCGCCGTCGGGGCAGACGGCCTTGCGGGCGCCGTTGTCCCAGTCGCCGCCGGCCCGGACGCGCAGGGAGGCGTTGTGGTCGCGGTGGTCCGTGGTGAGCTGGTACCAGGTGGGAACCGCGGGCACCGGGCCGGTGCGCGAGGGGGCGGCACCGAGGGCCGTCCAGGCGGGGGTGCGCCAGTCGGCGGGGTCGAGGACCCCGGTGCGGCGGCCGGCGGCGTCGTAGCGGAGCAGGGCCCAGGTGTCGCCGCCCGGGGCGCCCTGGGCGGTGGTGCTCCAGCCGACGAGCGGCCAGTAGGCGAAGTCCGCGTCGGACGCGGTCAACCGGTCGGTGAGGTTCGCGAACCAGGTGCGCGGGGCGGGGGCGCGTTCGTCGGCGCCGATGCCGAACTCGCTGATCCACACGGGCGCGGTGAAGTGGGCGCCGGTCTCGGCGGAGACGAAGAAGGCCTGGTCGTAGAGGGTCTTGTCGAGCTGTTCCCGGGTCATGTCCTGGTAGCGGAGGTCGTGGGTCTCGCCCATGCCGGTCGCGCCGCTGTGGTGGGGGCCGGTGTATCCGTAGAAATGGGCCGAGTAGACCAGCTTGTTGGACACCACGAGGGTGTGGGAGAGGGTCCGGACGGGGGTGAGGGTGGGGCGGCCGTGGGCGAGGCCGTCGGCGGGGACGCCGGTCCAGTTGATGCCCTCGACGACGATGAGCAGGTCCGGATTGGCCTCGGTCAGGATCCGGTCGGCGGCCTCTTGTGCCGCGGCGTGCCAGTCGTGGGCGTCGCCCAGGCCCCAGTTGGGGTCGTCCCAGACGTCGCGGCGGACCTCGTTGTAGAGGTCGGCGCCGACCACGCGCGGGTTGTCGCGGTAGCGGCGGGCGAGGAACACCCAGTCGTCGGCCCATCGGGCGGTCGTCCGGCCGCTGTTCCAGCGTTCGTTGCCGTCGAGTCCGCAGCACCAACGGGTGGTCACGGTGTGGTTGTTGAGGATGACGGCGAAGCCCTCGGCGGTCAGGGCGGCGACGACGGCGTCGAAGACCTGGAGCGGGGTGCGGCCGCGCAGCTCCGGGTTGGCGGCCACGGCCGCGTCCGGGACGGGGGT
Source organism: Streptomyces sp. NPDC048606 (assembly GCF_040650855.1). NCBI lineage: Bacteria > Bacillati > Actinomycetota > Actinomycetes > Kitasatosporales > Streptomycetaceae > Streptomyces > Streptomyces sp. NPDC048606. The sequence continues at coordinate 91,312 of NZ_JBEZIB010000005.1, forward strand.
GGTGGTGCGCAGCATCTCGTTGGAGAAGGGCAGCCGGACGCTGTTGAGGCCCAGGGCCCGGAAGTCGGCCAGGAGCCGGGGCAGGGGCACGCGGTCCAGGCCGAGCGGGATGCCGTTCGCGTTCTGGCCGCTGTGGTGGTTGGCGGGCTCCGCGAGGTCGCCCGAGCCGTTCCAGGAGCCCTGGGCGCCGTCCCAGTTGCCGGAGCGCAGGCGAAACCGTTCCCCCCGGGCGTCGACGACGTACCGGCCCCGGGTGGAGAGCGGGGGCGTCCAGGCCGGCGCGGCGGCGGGACCGACCCCGGGTCCGAAGGCCGGGTCGGACGCGGCGGGCACGGCAAGGGCGGCGGGTGCGGCTGCTGCCGTGGCGGCGGGTGCGGCCGTGGCGGCGGCCGGGAGGGCCGCGCCCGTCACCAGCACCGCGGCGATCAGCACCCGTACGAGGCTCTGCATCGGACTCCCCCGGTTCCGGCCGCCCGTCCCGGGCGACTGCGGCGGTCAAGTTACCGGCCGGTCGCCGGGGAGGGAAGCGATCGGACACCACCGGGCGCGCGCCGGCCGTCGGCGTACGCCGGGGCACGTCAACCCCGGCGGTCGTGCGCCACCCCTGCGCGCCCGCCGGCACCGCGAAAACCACCCCGCGCCGGCCCGGGCCGCTCTACGGTGCCCTGAAGGGCACGGCACCGACCGGGGTGGGGCTGATGGACGAAGAAGAGGACATGCGGCTGGCGCGGATGACGCCGGAGATCTCCCGCCGCACCCTGGCGATGCTGCGCGGCCTCGCCGGGCTGGAGCCGCCCGAGCAGGTTCCCGAGGACGCGATGCTGGTGGCGGACGCGATCCTCGCCGAGCACGGCACGGACGGGCTGCGCGTGCTGGTCATGACCCTGGCCGCGTGGGCGACGGCGCAGATCGAGAACGTGGCGGAGCTGAGCCGGCGCAGCCACGAGGCGGTGCTCGACGCGATGGAGCTCGCCTGCCTGGAGGCGAACGCGGAGGAGTAGGGCCTGTCGCCAAACTCCCGTCTGCCCCGCGACCGGCGACGACGGGAGTTTGACGACAGTCCCTGGGGCGCGGAGTGCCACGTTCGCGCGTCGTTCGGCGACACTGGGGGAAGCAGCAGTTCCGGGGGGTCGTGATCGGAGGCTGTCGTGAGCACACCTTCCCCCATCCGCGTGGCCGCCGTGCTCTCCGCCGAGCACCGCGGACGCCTGATGTCCCACGCCCATGAGGTCAATTTCCCCGAGGGGACGCGGATCTTCGACGAGGGCGCCCGGGCGGACACGTTCTGGATCGTGCGCTCGGGCACGGTGACCCTGGAGATCCCGGTACCGGGGACCCGCTCCGCCCCGGTGGAGAGCCTCGGGCCCGGGGAGCTCGTGGGCTGGTCGTGGCTGTTCCCGCCCTACGTCTGGCAGCTGAGCGCGGAGGCGATGACGCCGGTGAGGGCCTACGCCTTCGACGCGACGGCCGTCCGGATGCTGATGGACGCCGACCCCGCCTTCGGCTCCGCCCTGGGCCACTGGGTCGGCCGCGTCCTCGCGGTCCGCCTCCAGCAGACCCGCACCCGCCTCCTCGACCTCTACGCGCCCCGGACCGCCGCCACCCGCTGACCCACCGGCCCCACAGCCGGCCCCACAGCCGGCCCCGGACCCGGCCCGGACGCGCCCCCGCGCGCCCCGGGCCGGGTTCCCGTACGCCCCACCCGCCCCGTGTCCAAGGGTCGCGGGGGAGGTGTTCGGCCGATTCGGCCGGCTGTTCCCCCACAGGTCACGGCGCGCCCACGGCTGCGGACTGCGGTCACGCACTCACGATCGGTGACGAGAAACAGCGGTACGAACGGGCGTTCACGCTCCGGATCCGCAAGACTCCCGTCCGTTATCCGAAACACCGAGCCGAGGAGTGTTCGAAATGCGGTCCATCACCAGGAGTCTGGGGCCGGTCGCCGGCGCCATGGCGCTCACCGCCCTCACCGCGCTGGTCGGGAGCGGGGTGGCAGACGCGGCCCCGTCCGGTACGGGGAGCCTGTACGCGCCGTCCGCGCTCGTGGTGAGCGTGACGGCCGGTGAGAACGCCGTCGAGGGCACCGTCCTGCGCGCCGTGACGCTGGTGTGCGCCCCCAAGCCGGGCGGCACCCACCCCGCCCCGGCCGCCGCCTGCGCCGAACTGCGCGCCAACGGGGCGTCCTTGGAGCCCCTCGTCGCCCCCCGACAGAACGCGGCGTGTACCCGCGAGTGGAACCCGGTCACCGTCACCACGGACGGGGTCTGGCAGGGGCGCCGGCTGAGCTGGTCGCACACCTTCGGCAACCCGTGCGGCCTGCGCAGCAGCTCCGGCGTGCTGTTCGGCATCTGAGCGACCGGGGCGGGGCCGGGAACGGCGGCCGGGGCGCAGGCCCGGCCCGCGCGGGTCCGGGACCGGGCGGCGTCGTGCGACCGCCACCGGGTCCCGGACCACGCGGACTTCGCGGGCGCCGCAGCGCCCCGGCCGACGGGGCCGGGTCAGCCGAGTTCGAGACTCGCGACCCCGTACATCCCGGGGAGGTCCACCCGCGGGGCCGGGCCCGTGTACATCCGGGCGGCCTCGAAGGTGGGGATGAGCCCGAGCCGCGCCATCAGGGTGCCGGCGGCCGGGTTCGCGTCGGGGACGTCCACCGCGACCGTCCCGCCCGGGGCGTGGCCGGAGAGCCGCCGCAGCAGGGCGGCGGCCACCTCAGGGGTGTCCGCGTAGAGCGGGCCGATCCTCGAGGCGCCGCTGCACGGCCGGATCACGCCGAGGCCCTCGACCCGTCCGTCCCGGACGGCGGCGAGGGCCGTCCGACCGGGCAGCGCCGTCCACGCGGACAGGAAGGCGTCGCGGGCCTCGGGGAAGAAGCGGCGGTCGTAGGCGGCGAGGCGGGCGAAGGGGAGCGTGGTCGCGTCCACGATCTCCACGCCCTTCCCCTCCGGCCCGTCCCCGTCCCCGGCGGGGCTCGGGACCCCTTCGTGGCGGACGTTGTTCCAGGCCTGGAGGAAGCCGGACCTGCGGTAGTTGTCCTGCTGCTCGACCACCCCGTCCAGGCCGACGAGCCGACCCTCCAGCCTCTCCATCCCGGCCCGCCAGACCCGGATCCCGTACCCCTTGCCGCGCACGTCGGGGCGGGCGATGTAGAAGCCGATGAAGCCGAAACCGGTGCCGTAGCGGATCGCGGAGATGCAGGCCACGGGCTCCCCGTCGAGCCGGCCGACGAGGAACCCCTCCGGGTCGGCGACCGCGAAGGCGAACCGGTCGCCGTCGCCCGGGTTCCACCCCTCCGCGTCCGCCCATTCGCGCATCAGCTCCATGTCGGCGGCGCTCGCGCCGGCGATCTCGAATCCCGTCATGCCGCGAGTTGTACCAGAACCGCCGGCCGACGCCGCGCCGACCACCGCGGGGGCGACGCGGATCGGCCACCGTCGGGGCGCCCCGTCTCAGCCCGCGCAGATCACGTCGTCGAGCTGGATGGGCCGGGAGTCGAGCCGGACGTAGGCGGTGAAGGTGTCCGTCACGCCGTCCCCCCAGTGGGTGGTGACGGTGGCCCAGCCGACCCCCGCGGACTGGGCCACCGTGGCCGGTCCGACCTCGATCCGCTCGGGACGCGCGCCCCGGGCGCACAGCACGACGTCGAAGTCCGGGTCCGGGGCTCCTTCCTGTTTGTCCTTGATCTGCTGGGAGGTCCGCAGTCTGCGGTCCTCCGGCCTCGGGCCGTGGGTGCCGTAGAACCCGGCCAGGAAGCGGGTGATGTCGTCGGCGGTGTGCCGGTGGTGGACGGAGCGACGCGGCTCGGGGTCCGCGGCCCGCGCGCTCGCCGGGACGGCGGCGACCAGCGGGAACAGCGCGGACAGGGCGGCGAGGGCGGTCACGGCGAGCAGCGGGGCGCCCGGGCGGCGGGAAGAGGAGTACATGTCCGGTTTCTAGCGGTCCCGGCCGGGCCGGCCGTGGGGGGCGCGACGTGGGCTCACTCCGGTGGAGGTCCGGATTCACCGCAGAAACGACCCTTCGGCGGAGGTGGGCGGTGCGGGAACAATGCGGTCGCGGTCGGTCGTCCCCGCTGCGTAGGGTCGCCCGCATGGGGAAGCCACTTGTCGCCGTGTTCAGCGGAGCCGGACTGTCCACCGATTCCGGGATCCCGGACTACCGCGGACCGGCGGGACTGTGGCGTCGGGAGCCCGACGCCGAGAAGCTCGTGACGTACGCGTACTACATGTCCGATCCGGAGGTGCGCCGCCGGTCCTGGCGCATGCGCGCCGAGCTCGCGGCGCTGTCGGCCCGGCCGAACGCCGCCCACCTGGCGGTGGCCGAGCTGGAGCGCGGCGGCACCCCGGTACGGGTGATCACGCAGAACGTGGACGGTCTGCACCAGCTCGCCGGGATGCCCGCGCGCAAGGTGTTCGAGCTGCACGGCACGGCCCGGTCGGTGGTGTGCACGGCCTGCGACGCCCGCTCGGGAATGGACGAGGCGCTGGCCCGCCTGGCCGCGGGGGACCCCGACCCGGCCTGTCTGTCGTGCGGCGGCATCCTGAAGACGGCCACGGTCATGTTCGGGCAGCGCCTCGACCCCCAGGTGTTGGCGCAGGCGGTGGCCGTGGCCAAGGGCTGCTCGGTGTTCATCGCGGTCGGCAGCACCCTCCAGGTCCAGCCGGCCGCCTCGCTCGCCGGCATGGCGGCCGAGGCGGGGGCCCGGCTGATCATCGTGAACGCGGAGGAGACCCCGTACGACTCCCTGGCCGACGAGGTCGTCCGCGAGCCGATCGGCACGGCCCTGCCGGCGCTGCTGGGCCGCCTCGCGGCCGGGGAGGCCTGAGCCGGCGAGCGCCCTCGGGCGCCCGCGTCGGCCGGCCGGCGGCGCATGGCCGCCACGTCGCGGTGAGGGACGGCCCCGCGCCGTCCCCCTCGGGGAGACGGCTCCCGCGCCCGGAAGTCATCGGTGGACGCGGGGCCGCCGCCGGATTCACCCGCGGGAGTTCGCCGACAGGCCCTACGCGCCGAGCATCCGGTCGACGACGCGCGCGGCCGCGCGGCCGTCGTCCAGGTCGCAGAACTCGGCACGGAAGGCGGCGCGGGCGGCCGCGTACTCGGCGCCGACCGCGTCGGCGTCGCGTACGGCCTCGATCAGGCTCGCCGAGTCCCGCAACAGCGGGCCGGGGGCCTTCTCCTCCAGGTCGAAGGTGAAGCCGCGCAGGGTGTCGCGGTAGTGCTCCAGGTCGTAGGCGAACAGCAGGATCGGCCGGTCGGTCAGCGCGAAGTCGAAGATCGCGGAGGAGTAGTCCGAGATCAGCACGTCGGCCACGAGCAGCAGGTCGGTGGTGTCCGGCCAGCGCGAGACGTCGACGACGAACCCGTCGCGCACGCCGTCGCGCACCTGCTCGGTGACCTTGTGGTGGGCGCGCACCAGCAGGACGTGGTCCTCGCCGAGCGCGCGGCGGGCCTCTTCCAGGTCGATGCGCAGGTCGAGCTTGTAGCCACCGGTCCAGCCCAGCCGGTTCTCGCGCCAGGTCGGCAGGTAGAGGACGACCTTCTTGCCCTCGGGCAGGCCCAGACGGCGGCGGACCTCGGCGATCCGGTCGGCGTCGGGGCGCACCAGCGCGTCGGCGCGCGGGCTGCCGGACTCGACGACCTCGCCCCGGTAGCCGAGGGCCCGCCGCAGGACGGGGGTGGCCCAGCTGCCCGGGGAGGCGAGCAGCGTCCACTGGGCACTGTCGTGCTCCAGGGCCTCCAGGACCTCGGGGCTCGTGTAGTAGTCGTGGTTGAAGTCGTGGCCGATCTGCTTCAGCGGGGTGCCGTGCCAGGTCTGGACGACGGTCTGGCCGGGGCGGCGGCGGAAGGTGAGGGGCACGCTGTCGTTGGTGACGTAGTACCGGGCGCGGGCCAGGACGTCCCAGGCCTCCAGGCTGCCGTACTGGACGGCGCGCGCGGTCGACGGGACCTCGGCGCGGCCGTCGCGGACGAGCCAGACGTGTTCGAGCTTCTCGCCGCGCCGCAGCAGTTCCTCGTGCACGGCGCGGGGCGAGTCGCCGGCGCCGTCGCCCTGGAAGGTGTCGTAGACGACCATGTCCTTGACCGGCAGGGCGCGCTGCGCCGGGTAGGTCACGTCGCGGGCGACGCGCTGGGCGTAGCGGGAGCGGTCGTGCGGGCTGAGCAGCGGGTCGCAGACCAGTGCCATGCGGTCGTGCAGGCGGGCCTCGACGCGCATGCGGCGGCCCAACACGGTGAGGGAGTGCGGGCCGGAGAAGAGGGCCGGCTGGAGGAGCTGGACGGGGGCGCCGCGGTCGACGCCGAGCAGCCCGGCGGTGGTGCCGCCGTCGCGCACCGGGCGGACCGTGGGCCACCAGCGGCCCTGCGGGAGGGTGGTGCGGCCGGCGTACGGCTCGGGGAGCACGGGCTCGAAGGCGGCCTCGAAGCGGTCGCCGTCGCGGGTGATCGGGTAGCCGAACTCGGTGCCGTGGTGGTTGTGCAGGACGAGCTCGTACGCCTCGCCGGCCTCGGCGGCGGGCAGGCGCAGGGTGCCGCGCAGGGTCAGGGTGCCGTCGCGGGTGACGACCTCGTCGACGAGCGGCGGCGTGGGCTGCACCGACAGGACGAGGTGGCCGCTCATGCCGCGCTTGGCGAAGACGACGCGGCCGGTCTCGTCGCCGGGGACGGGGGCCACGAGGCCGGTGAAGCCGCCGCGCTCGTCGTGGGCGAGGGGGTGGCGGGTGCCGTCGGCGCGGACCACGGAGAGGTTCCACGGCTCGGGGGTCCACTCCCCCGCCGCGGCGGGCCGCGGCACGGCGGCCAGGTCGGCGAGCGGGACGACGACGCCGAAGGGGACGCGGCCGGCGGCGGGGGCGCCGGTGGTGCGCAGCGGGAGGTCCAAGGCGGTGCCGGTGCCGGAGTGCGCGAGGCGCAGGGTGGCGCCGTCCCCGACCTCGGCGGCCAGTTCGCCGGTGAGTTCCAGGGCGTCGTCGCCGACGGGCCGGACGTCCAGGACGCGGGCGCGGACGACCTCGACGTGGACGGTCAGCGTGTTGGAGACGGTCGGCAGGATGCGGACGTCGGGGGTGGCCCAGTAGGCGGGCGGGGTCAGTCCGCTGTCGTGCTCGCCGCCCTTGAGGCGGGCCCGGTGCAGGCCTCCGGCACCGGTGACGGCGACGGAGGTCGACCATATGCCGTCGCGCCACTTGCCGCCCGACTGGAAGACGGTGGGGTCGACGACGGCGGTGAAGCCGGCCCAGTCGGCGTGCTTGAGCGCCAGGTGCGGGGCGTGGACGGTGGCCATCGGGGAGGCGACGGTGCGGGTGCTGACGACGGTGCGGCGGCGCTTGCCCTGCTCGCGGAAGATCAGCATCTTGCGGGAGCCGAGGCGGCTCTCGGCGCCCATGTGGCCGGGCAGGGCGTAGCCGCGCAGCAGCAGCTTGCCGTCGCTCCAGGCGGCCTGTTCCAGGCGGCTGACCACGCGGCGCTCGCGCGGGCCGAGGGTGAGGAGCTTGGCGGGGACCGGCGCCTTCAGGAAGGGGTAGTCGGCCTGCGGTCGGGCGAGGCCCTTGACGGGCACGCTGTAGCTGAAGTCGCGCTGGTGGTGCAGGAGGCCGATGAACTCCTCGACGCGGCCCTCGCGCGCCAGGTAGGCCTTGAGTCGGTCGGCGACGGTGAGGTCGTTCCAGGGGTCGGTGCCGATCTCGCGGATCAGGCCGCCGACCTCCTTGACGAAGGCGGCGCGGAAGTCGGGGCCGCCCTCGGGGACGTACTTGTAGATGAGCGGGAGCTCTTCGTTCAGCACGTTGCGGTCGTAGTCGCGCAGGTAGCGGGCGTACTTCTCGCCGGGCTTGCCGAGGAGCGCCTCGCGGACCAGGCGGACGGAGGTGACGCGGTCGACGACGGAGACCGGGTCGGTGGAGCGCTGGGTGATCGAGCGCTCGCCGGTCTCGCGGACCCGCCAGTGGTAGACGACGTCGCCGATGACGTCGACGCTCTTGGCGAAGTAGTGGGCGGGGATGCTGACGGGGGCGTCCTCGTAGAGGATGCCCTCCGGGTAGCGGAAGTCGTGCTCTTCCCAGAAGCCGCGGCGGTAGACCTTGTTCCACGCGGTGCGGTCGGTGACCAGCGCCGGGAACCTGGAGATGTGGGTCTTGAGCTGCGTCTTCGCGAATGCGACGCGGTGGCCCCAGGACTGCTGCATGCCGACGGAGCGGAAGCGCTTGACGTTGCCGGCCGCGAAGTCGGAGCCGGTCTCGTCGAGGGCGCCGATCAGACGCTCGTACGCGTAGGGCGGCATGGTGTCGTCGCTGTCGACGAAGGCGACGTACTCGCTGCCCTCGTCGGCATGCCGGAAGCCGACGTTCCGGGCGGCACCGAGGCCGGCGTTCTTCTGGAGGACCAGCCTGAAGCGCTTGTCACGCTCCGCGAAGGCCTTCGCGATCTCCGCGCTGTTGTCCGTGGATCCGTCGTCGACGATCACGACCTCGAAGTCGTCGAACGTCTGCGCCGCTATGGACTCCAGGCACTCGTCGAGATAGAGCTCGACGTTGTAGACAGGTACGACGATGCTCAGGCGCGGGGGCATGGGTGGCGGGTTCTCCAGCGTTTTTGCTCTGTCGATGGCGTAATGATCAGCTGATTACAGCATCCTACTCTGTAACGGGATCATAAAGTCCGCCCATCCTCGGACATATCACTGAGGCCGCCGGGGCGGACGGCAAAGATTTCAGCCGCCCGCCACCGCGCCGTCACGGCCCTCGTCCGGGCCGCTCTCAGATCTCCAGCTCGCCCTCGATGCGCTTCAGCTGGTGGCGGGCCATGGCCAGGTTGGCGCGCCCGCGGTCCAGCGCGAGGTAGAGGAAGAAGTGGCCGTTGGCCCCCCTTCCCTTCATCAGCCGGATCAGGTGGTACTGGGTACCGAGCGTGATCAGGATGTCCTCGATCTCGTCGTTCAGGCCGAGCAGGTCCATCGTGCGGACCTTGGCCCGGACCACGTCGGTGTTGCCCGCCGCGGCCACCCCGAGGTCGAGGTCCTTGCCGCCGCCGACGGTGCCGAGCGCCATGCCGCTGCCGTAGTCCACCAGGGCCGCGCCGATCGCGCCCTCGATGGTGGTCATGGCGTCCTTGAGTGCGGTCTCCACGTTGGCCATGGGGTGTTCCTCTTTCTTCTGTCGGGGTTGTCACGATTCACGTGGGTGGGATGTGCTGATGTGATTCCGTTTGCGATCCGGTAAGTACGGGCTCAGGGCGCGGGCAGCGCCGGGGGGCGCGGGGGCGCCGGCGGAAGGGCCGGGGGCCGCGCGGGGCCCTGGGGGCCGCGGCGCCCCAGGCTGTGTTCGATCAGCTCGGCTATGTGCGTGCTGGAGCGCCGCGCCTCCAGGTGGAGGCGGCCCACGTTGACGCGGGGGCCCGCGATCAGGGTGAGCACCGCCGTGTCGCCCGCCGCGTACGTGGCGACGTAGCCGTCCTCGCCGCGCACCAGCAGTTCGCGGAAGCCGCCCTGGCCGGTGCTGTCGCTGAGCCGCTGGGCGACGCCGAGGGCGGCGGCGGTCAGGGCGGCGACGGTCTCGGCCTCGGTGGCGGCGCTGTCCTGGGCGAGCACGAGGCCGTCGGCGCTCGCGGCCAGGGCCCCGGTGAGCTGGGGGACGCGGGCCCGCAGTCGCCGGAGCTCGGCGAGTATCTCGGCTTCCGCCTCGGCGGGCACCATCGCCGTGGTCATGTCGGCCTTTCTCCCTTCGGGCTGCCTCCGCTCGGAACGGTCGGCGAACAGGGCCGGTCGCAGCGGGAGCCTCACAGACTTGCCTCCAGTGCGTCGCGTAGCCGGCGGAGCAGTGCCACGTCCGGGGGTTGGGCGTGCGCCAACCAGTCGGGCACCGGGGGGACCGGCACCGGGGCCGGCGGGGCGTGCGGGGTCTCGACCAGCCCGGCGGCGGCGAGTCTGCGCACGTCGAGCAGGGTGTGGAAGGCGGGGCGGCCCAGGACCCAGGCGAGGTCGGCGGGGGTCCGTACCCCGTCGGCCTGGCCCAGCAGGTTCCGCTGCCGGGCGGTGATCGTCTGCCCGGGGGCGGCCTGCCGGGGCACCACGGGCGAGGTGTCGAGCCGGGGGTAGGGCCAGACCGCGTCCAGCAGCTCCCGGCGGCGGCGGGTCTCGCGTTCGACGGCGTCCGCCGGGACCGAGCGTACGGAGCCGATCCAGTGGGTGGCCCCCCGGCGGAACCGGGAGGGGCCGGAACCCGGCGAGAGGGCGAAGAAGGCGGCGTCGAAGATCGCGGCGAGGTGGCAGATCTCCAGTTCGCCCCCGGCGAGCCCGCCGCTGTCCACCAGGAAGCGGGCCACCTGGCGGCGGGCCCCCGCCTCGTTCACCGCCTCGTTCCAGCGTTCGGGGGCGAGGCCCCCGCCGGTGGTGAGCAGTACGTCCAGTCCCGGGGTGGCGGGGCTCTCCGCGTGGACGATGCGACCGTCCTCCAGGAAGAGGGTGCCCCGGTCGCGGAGCAGGGCGCCGGTGGCGCGTTCGGCGGCGAGCCGGGTCAGCAGGGGCGAGACGGCTATGGTGGCGGAGGCGGTCACCTGAGCACCAGCCCTTCGGCCAGTGCGCGGAGTCTGAGTCGGGCGAGGGCGAGGTTGCCGTCGGTCCGGTCCAGCCACAGGTGGAGGAAGACGCTGCTGTCGAAGCTGGTCTCGACGAATCGGAGCACGTGGTAGCCGGTGCGGGTGGTGACGATCAGGTCCTCGACGGGAGGTCCGGCGGAGGCCGGGCCGTCACCGGCCCCGGATCCGTCCGCCGCCGGGGCGAACGACTCGTACTCGGCCGCCGCCCGCGCCAGTTCGGCCGTCTCGGCGGCCGTGGTCTCGTGGTCGCCCACGGGCGAGTCCCCGGCGGTGCCGAGGGCCAGTCCGCTGCTCCAGTCGACCAGCGCGGCCCCGCGCGCACCAGGCAGGGCCATGGCTTCGAGCAGGCATTCGTCGATCCCGGGCACGCGGGCTCCCCTCCCGGCCGGACGTGCGGGGTGCACGGTCGTACGGCGCGACAGGAGGGAACTTACTCAACTTCCACACTGCGAAAAGGCGTTCTGGCATTTTCCGCTGGAACATGCGCGGTAGCACGTGACAGCTTGGCCGGAACCCGATCGTTTCTGATCATCCGGTGGGTCGCTCCGGAAGAAGGCGTTCGACCATCACCTCCAGGAGATGGTCGACGGGATGGGCTTCGAGCAGGGCGGGCACCGTGAGGTCGTCCACGATCATGCCGAGCATCGCGAAGTAGAGCAGGACGACCCCGTCCCGGTCCCCCGGCAGGCCGGCGTCCAGGTGCCAGGTGACGTTCGCCTCCAGCTCCAGAGCCTGGAACCGGGCCATCTCCTCCTGGATCTCGGGCCGTCGCGTGGCCTCCAGGCGCAGCTCCAGCATGGCGACGTGCACGCTGCGTTCGCGCCGCATCCGCTCCATGAGCCTGCCGAGCAGCACCTTGGTGTCGAGCGGGCCGGCGAGGTCCTCCGCCTTCGGGGCGAGCCGTTCGCGGGTGCGGTGCAGGATCTGCACGAGGAGCTGGCCCCGGTGGGCGAAGTAGTTGGAGGCGGTTCCCGTCGGCACCGCCGCCTCGGCGTCCACGGCGCGCAGCGTCAGGCCGCGCGAGCCCTCGCGGGCCAGGACCTCGATGGCGGCGTCGAGGAGCGCGGCGCGGCGCTCGGGGTTCTGGCGCATGACGGATCCCTGGGGTGTGAGGAGGCGCGTGTCCCTGACTACTGCACCCGCAGTAGTCAGGGACACGCTAACCGACGCGCGCGCGGGGCCCCGCGCGGACCGGCCACGCGCGAGGGGGGTACCGGGGCCGCCGGTTACGCGGAGGGCGGCGCGTCCGTCGCCGTCCGCGCGGGCTCCTCGGGCCCGGGGTGGCGCGCGGACTCCAGCAGGTACGGGACGTCGATCACCGCGACGCCCGGGGTGAACAGCAGCCGCGCCTTGAGCCGGAGCGCGTTCTGGTTGTGCAGGGGCTGCTCCCACCAGTGGCCGACCACGTACTCGGGGATCACCACCGACAGGACGTCCGTGCCCTCGGCCGCCGCCTGCTCCTCCACGTACGCGAGCACCGGGGCGACCACCTCCCGGTAGGGCGAGTGCAGCACCTTGAGCGGGAGCCCCGGGTCGTGTTCCGCCCAGGCCTCCCGCAGCCGTGCGGCCTCCTGCTCGTCGGCCGCGACGGAGAGCGCGGTGAGCGTGTCGGGGCGCAACCCCTGCGCGTAGCCGAGTGCCTTGAGGGTGGGGGCGTGGACGGAGGCCACGAGGACGACGACGTGGTGGCGGGCGGGTCGGCGCGGGCGGACCCCGGGGGCGACGGCGACCTGCCGGGCGACCTGGTCGTAGTGGCGCCGTACGCCCTTCATGCCGAGGAACAGCGCCGGCATGGCGATGACGACCAGCCAGGCGCCGTGCGTGAACTTGGTGATGAGGACGATGACCAGGACCACGGCGGTCATGCAGGCGCCGACGGCGTTGATGGCGAGCCGGCGGTGGATGTGGACGCGTTCCGCGCGCGGGGTGGCGGGCGAGGCGAGGGCGCGCCGCCAGTGCCGGACCATGCCGGACTGGGAGAGGGTGAAGGAGACGAAGACGCCGATGATGTAGAGCTGGATGAGGCGGGTCAGCTGGGCGTCGAAGGCGACGATCAGGGCGATGGCGGCCAGGGCGAGCAGGATGACGCCGTTGGAGTAGACGAGGCGGTCCCCGCGGTTGAACAGCTGGCGCGGCGCGTAGCGGTCCTTGGCCAGGATCGAGGCGAGCATGGGGAAGCCGTTGAAGGCGGTGTTCGCGGCGAGGATGAGGACGCCCGCGGTGGCGGCCTGGAGCAGGTAGAAGAGGAAGTGCCAGCTGCCGAAGGTGGCCCGGCCGATCTGGGCGAGGGCGGTGGACATCGGGGTGTCGGGGGGCAGCCCCAGTTCGGTCGGATCGGCCGCGACGTGCACCCGGTAGACCATGGCGAGGACGGTGATGCCGCTGAACATCGTCACGGACAGCACGCCCATCGCGGCCAGCGTGTTCGCGGCGTTCCTGGCCTTGGGCTTCTCGAAGGCGGGGACGCCGTTGCTGATGGCCTCGACGCCCGTCAGGGCCGTGCAGCCGGAGGCGAAGGCGCGCAGGGCGAGGAAGACCACGGCGATGCCGGTGTAGACGCCGGTGGCGGTGATGGGGAGCTCCGCGGACTCGGCCCGGATGGTCTCGCCGGTGGCGAGGCGCACGGCGGCGACGGCGAACATGACGTAGATGACGAGCACGAACCCGTAGGTGGGAACCGCGAAGACGCGGCCCGACTCGCGGACGCCGCGCAGGTTCATCAGCGTCAGGAGGACCACGAAGGCCACGGACAGGGCGACTTGGTGCTCGCTCAGGGAGGGCATCGCGGAGGTGATCGCGGCGACCCCGGACACCACCGACACGGCGACGGTCATGACGTAGTCGACGAGGAGGGCGCTGGCCGCGGTGAGGGCGGCGGTGGGCCCGAGGTTCTCCGCGCTGACGACGTAGGCACCGCCGCCACCGGGGTAGGCGTGGCAGGTCTGCCGGTAGGAGGCGATGACGACCACGAGGAGGAAGACGATGGCCGCGGCCGCGTACCAGGCGAGGTGGAGCAGCGCGACCCCGCCGAGGGCCAGGATCAGCAGGATCTCCTCGGTGGCGTAGGCCACGGAGGAGAGCGGGTCGCTGCAGAAGATGGGGAGGGCCAGCCGCTTGGGCAGCAGGGTCTCGCCCAGGCGCGCGGTGTCCAGAGGTTCGCCGACCAGCACACGTTTCGCGTTGATACGCCTCATTCAGGCATGATCAACCATTCATTACGGTTTCGCCGGTATTGAGTGCGCCCGTCCGGCCCAGTGGCGATCTTGTATGCCCGCTGGGATGGTGATCACGTCGGCCGCCGCGCACAAGGGGCGCGACGGTCGCCCGAACGAAGGAGCACCGCCGTGGACCGATCCGCCTACCTGGCTTACGACTATCCGGTGCTGGGCGCGTTCTGGACCGTGATGTGGATCTTCCTGTGGGTCATGTGGCTGATCCTGCTGTTCCGGATCATCGTGGACCTCTTCCGCGACCACGAGATGAACGGCTGGGTGAAGGCCGCGTGGCTGCTGTTCCTGCTGTTGATCCCCTTCCTGGGCGTCCTCGTGTACGTCATCGCACGCGGCAAGAACATGGGCAGGCGCGAGATCAAGCACGCGCAGGAACAGCAGGAGGCCTTCAACACCTACATCCGGGAGGCCGCCGGAACCTCGGGCAAGAGCACCGCGGACGAACTCGCCCGCCTCTCCGAACTCAAGGCCAAGGGCGACCTGAGCGAGGCGGAGTTCCAGCAGGCCAAGCAGAAGCTGCTGACCTGACCGCACCGCGCCTGCCCGCCTGCCCGGCCGGGCGGGCGGGCGGGCACGGGAGCGACACGGCCGTCACATGCGGGCGGCCGCGTCGCGGATGGCCTCGCGGATGCGGAAGTAGGTCCCGCAGCGGCAGATGTTGGCGATGGCGTCGATGTCCTCGTCCGTCGGCTCGCTCGTCCGCCGCAGCAGCGCGACGGCGGCCATGATCTGCCCCGGCTGGCAGAACCCGCACTGGGAGACGTCCTGCTCCAGCCAGGCCTCCTGCACCGGGTGCAGCCGGTCGCCGTCCGCGAGCCCCTCGATGGTGGTGACCCGCTTGCCCGCGCAGGCGGAGACGGGCACCACGCAGGGGCGGATGTCGGCCCCGTCGAGGTGGCTGGTGCAGGCCTTGCAGACGTCGACCCCGCACCCGTACTTGGGTCCGGTGACGCCCAGCATGTCCCGCAGGACCCACAGCAGCGGCAGGTTGTCGGGGGCGTCGACGGTGACGCTCTCCCCGTTGACGAAGAAGGTGTGCGAGGGCACGGCGATGCTCCAGGTTCGGGGGTCGGGGTCGCGCGCGGGCGGGCGGGCGGGCGGGATCAGCGCGGGTAGGGGGTGAAGTCGACGTCGAAGTCCAGGGGGAAGCTGCGGGGCCTGGAACCGGTGGCCCGGGCCCAGGCGTTGGCGATGGCCCCGACGGCGGCCGGCACCCCCAGCTCGCCCGCCCCGCCCGGCTCGGTGCCGGTGGCCGGGAGCACGAAGACCCGTACGTCACGCGGGGTGTCCCGCTGCTGCGCCCAGTGGAACTGGCTGTAACTCCCCTCCAGCGGGAGCCCCTTGTCCAGGTGCAGCCCGGCCCGCAGGGTCGTGGAGATCGCGTCCATGAGACCGCCGATCATCTGGGCCTCCAGCCCGCGCGGGTTGACGGGCAGGCCCACGTCGACGGCGATGACCGCCTTGGTGACCCGCGCCCGCTCGGGGTCGCGGGTGTCGATCTCCACCAGGCAGGCGGTGCGGGACTTGTACTCCTCGTGGAAGGCGATGCCCTGCGCGCAGCCGGCCGGCATGGCCCTGCCCCACTGCCCCTCCGCGGCCACCTTCTCCAGCACGGCGCGCTGGGCGTCCGTCTTCAGGAAGGCGCGCCGGAAGGCGTACGGGTCCTTGCCGGTGGCGGCGGCCAGCTCGTCGACCACGATCTCCTCGGCGCCCCGGGTGTTGGCCGAGTACACCGAACGCCAGGACCCGGTGGGGATGCCGGTCGGCACCTCGGTCAGGGCCTGCGTGGTGAGCCCGAAGTGGTACGGGGACTTGATGGTGGTGAGGAACAGGGTCTGGGCGAGGGTGGCGTTGCCGATGCCCGACGGCAGGCTCGCGGCGGTGGCGGTGATGATCTCCCCGAGGCCGTGCCGGAAGTCGGTCTCGGCGGCGGCGACCCGGTGCTCGAAGCTCAGGACCTCGCCGAGGAGGTGGGTGGCCCGGATGCGGTGGTGGGTCGCGGGACGCATCCGGCCGTGGCGGGTGTCGTCCACCCGCGTCCACATCAGGCGCACGGGACGGCGGCAGGCCTTCGAGACCCGGGCCGCCTCCAGGGCCGCGTCGAAGAACAGCCGGCGGCCGAAGGAGCCGCCCGCCTGGACGACGTGCACCTTCACCGCGCCCACGGGCAGGCCCAGCTCGGCGGCGATGGTCTGCCGGGCGACGATGGGGGACTTGAGGCCGGACCAGATCTCGGCCCGGTCCTCGCGCACGTCGGCGATGGCGGAGTTGGTCTCCATCGGGGCGTGGCTGACGAAGGCGAAGTCGAACTCGGCGTCCACGTACGGCGTGAGCAGCGGCGGCAGCAGCGGCGCCGGGTTGGCGGCGCGCAGCTTCGCGCGGATCTGCGCGTCGGAGAGCCGGTCGGCGGGGCCGGGGCCCCAGTCGACCCGCAGCGCGGCCTTGGCGTCCATGGCCTGGCCGAAGGTCTCGGCGACGACGGCGACGCCGGTGGGGACGGTCACCACGTGCAGGACCCCGGGCATCGCCCGGACGGCGTCGAGGTTGGTGACGGCCGAGACGGTGCCCCCGAGGGTGGGCGGACGGCGCAGCACGCAGGGCTTGGCGCCCGGTACGTCGAGGTCGAGCGTGTAGCGCTGGGCCCCGGTGACCATGGCGCGGGCGTCGACCCGCCCGGTGGCCCTGCCGACCAGGGTGTGCCGCGCGGTGGGCTTCGGCGATGCCGGGGGTACGAGGAGTCCCGGCGCCGCGGCGGCCGCGGCGAGGGCGCCGTAGTCGACGGTGCGTCCGTCGGGTGCCCGTACGGAGCCGGCCGCGGTGGTGAGGCCCGCGGCGGGGACCTTCCACCGCGCGGCGGCGGCCGCGACGAGGCGGGCGCGGGCGGTGGCGGCGCACTGGCGGACGGGGCCGTACAGCGAGCGGATGGAGTTGGAGGAGCCGGTGAGCTGGTTGAACAGCAGCTCGGGGCGGGCGTCGTCGAGTTCCACGCGGACGGTGTGCAGGGGTGCGTCGAGCTCCTCCGCGACGAGCATGGCGACGGCGGTGGTGAGGCCTTGGCCGACCTCCTCGCGCGGCAGCCGGAAGCGGATCGTGCCGTCCGGGTCGACGGCGAGGGCGAGCAGGGCGGAGGTGGGGGCGCCGGCCAGGATGAAGAGGTCGCCGAGGTCCACCAGGTCCGCGATGGCGGGCAGGGAGGGGATGGCGGCCGCGGCCGGCTGCGGGGCGAGCGCGTCGGCCCCGGCGCGGGTGACCAGGGCCAGGGTCGGGGCGGCGACGAGGTACGTCAGGAAGGAACGTCTGTCGGGTCCGGCGGTACCGCCTCGTCGTGTCTTCATCCGTTCCGTCCCCGCCCCTGTTCCGTCGTTCCGTCCCGCCCGCGCGGGCCGCCCCGGCTGGTTACCGACACGTAGGGTAGCGATCACCGGGTGGGGTGGGAAGGGACCTCGCGCCCGCGGGGTCCTTCGTTCGGGGGGTCCCCCTGAAGGAGCAATGACCGCCCCGACGGACGGAAAAGGCCCCGGTGGGGCCTCGTACACCCCGTCCGGGCGATCGAACGGACCGCCCGTGACGGCCGGTTTCCGGCCGGTCCTGCCGGTCCCCCGCCCGCGTTCGACCGAACCCCCCGCGAGGCGGACGATGGAGTGGACGGAAAGGAGGTGTGGCGAGATGGCCACCTTCATGGATGTGCACACGGGTATGAAGGGCATCACCGCCGACCAGCTGATGGAGGCGCACCGGGCGGACCTGGCGATCGAGGCCGAGGAGGGCGTGCACTTCAAGCAGGCCTGGGCCGACCCGGACTCGGGCACGGTCTACTGTCTGTCCGAGGGACCCTCCGCCGAGGCGGTGCGACGGATCCACGAGCGGACCGGACACCCCGCGGCCGAGATCCACCCGGTCCCGGTGAGCGTCTCCTGACGCCCGCACGCCCGCCCGCCGCGAGGGTAGCGGCACCCGGTCGGGCCCGTGGATGCGGGCCCGACCTCGGCTGACCGGATTCGTTCGCACAGGGACAAGCCGGACGGGGAGGCCCGGGGCATATGCCCCGAGCAAGAACGTTACGGATGTTGCCAAACGCCTTACAGGCCATCGCCCGCTGTGCAACAGTCGTAACCGGTCCTTCTTTCAGACCTGGCCGTGCCGCGCCTGTATCGGAGTCCTCATGCCCTCCCACCTGTACGCGGACCGTCCCGCGCAGCCGCCAGAGCCCGGGTCGGTGGACGCCCTGATCTCGCAGACCCGCCGGCTGCGCGGAGAAGTGGACGCGGTGCGCCGCGACACCGTCGTCGACGACGACGACGCCCAGGGCCGTTGGCAGCGGGCGCTGTGCGACCTGGCCGTCCACCACCTCGACGACCTGGGCCAGCACCTGGGCCAGCTCAAGGAGGGGCTTCCGCCCGTTCCCGACCGGGCGGAAGTGCCGCAGGCGCCCCCGGAGTCCGCGCCCGAGGACCGCCAGACCCGCGTCGGCAGCGCCGAGTGGAACCTGCTGACGGACGAGGTCACCTGGTCCGAGGAACTCTTCCAGATCTTCGGCCGCTCCCCCGAGTCCGGCCCGCTCCCCCTCGACGAACTGGGCTCCACCCTGTTCTCCGAGGACCAGCCGCTGCTCACCGCGATGGTGACCGACTGCCTGGTCGACGGGAAGCCGATAGACGGGGAGTTCAGGATCGTCCGGGCCGACGGCCGCGTCCGGACGCTCCACATGAGGGGCGAGCCGGTCCTCGACTCCGACGGCTGCACGGCCTCCATGTGGGCCGTGCTGCGGGACGTGAGCGAACTGCGCAGGAGCCAGCGGGCGGTGCGCGAGTCACGCGACTCGCTCCAGCGCCGGCGGGAGATCGCGCAGACGGAGCACCGGCTGGCGGTCGAACTGCAGGAAGCCGTGCTCCCCCCGTGGCGCGGCTCCCTGCGGTTCCCGCACGACCACGCGGGCGCGATGGACGTCGCCGCGCACTACCTCCCCTCCTCGACCAGCGCGCTCATCGGCGGCGACTGGTACGACGCCCTCGAACTCCCCGACGGGCGCTCCCTCCTGACGGTCGGCGACCTGACCGGACACGGGGTCACCGCCACCTCCGGGATGGCGATGATGCTCGGCGCCCTGCGCGGGATGGCCATGGCCGGCATCGAGCCGGGCCCCCTGATGGGGTGGCTCAACCAGTTGCTGGAGGCCTCCGTCCAGCCCGCCCTGGGCTCCGCCGTCTGCTGCCGCTACGACCCCGCCCGCCGCGTGCTCACCTGGGCGCAGGCCGGACACCCCGCGCCCCTGCTGTTCCGCCGGGGGCAGGGTCGCGCGCTGCAACCCCCCGAGGGCGTCCTGCTGGGGGCCACCTCCGGGGCGGCGTACGGGCAGGCCGAGGAACGGCTGGAGGAGGGCGACGTACTCGTCCTGTACACCGACGGACTCACCCCGCGCAGCATCGAGTTCAGCCGGGCCGACGCGACCGAGCGGCTCCTCGCCATGGCGCCCCGCCTCACCGTCGCGCGTTCGGCGCGGGACTGCGTGCGGATGGTGACGGAGGAGTTCGGCGAGAGCGAGCGCGAGGACGACGCGTGCGTGCTCGTCGCCCGGATCGGCGGCTGACTCCGGCACGGGCGGACGGTCGACGGGACGGTCGACCCGTCACCGGGATTCGAGGGCCGCGCCCCGCGGGGTGCGGCCCTCCTCGCGTTCCGGATGCGGTCTGCCGTCCGGAGCCACTCAGATCACCGCACCCCGCTCCAGCGGCGAAGGGCTGTTCGGGAGGGCCTGCTTGATCTCCTCGCGCAGGTCCTCGATGCGCGCGTAGCCGGCGTACTGGCCGGTGAGCCGGTACATCTCGCGCAGTCGGTCCCACGTGCGGTGGGAGGAGGTCTCGTTCATGGAGACCAGGGCCAACCGGGCGTAACGGTCGGCCTGTTCCGGGTCGTCCGCGATGAAGCAGGCCGACGCCATCGAGATGTAGTCGAAGATCTGCGAGCGCTGGTAGCCGTCGCCGCGCAGCCGCAGCGCCTCGCGGGCGTGGCGCGCGGCCACCGGCGCCGCCGAGGCGTCGTGGTCGGCGAGGGTCCGGTACGCCAGGGCCTGCATCCCGTGGAGGTCGGCCTCGTCGAAGTGCTGCATCCACGAGGGCGGCGGTACGTCGCCCTTGTCGGAGACGAACAGGTCCTCGGCCTCGCCCAGCGTGCGGCGCATGGCCTGCCCCTTGCCCATGGCGGCCTGCGCCCAGGCCTCGATGGTGTGCAGCATGGCGCGGGTGCGCGGCAGGGTCTGCTCGCCCGAACCGGACTTCGCGAGCTTCATCAGGTCCAGGGCCTCTCCCGGCTTGCCCAGGTGGACCATCTGGCGGGCGGCCCGGGACAGGGCCTCGCCGGCGCGCGGGCGGTCGCCGCCCTCGCGGGCCGCGTGCGCGGCGATGACGAAGTACTTCTGCGCGGTCGGTTCGAGGCCGACGTCGTGCGACATCCAGCCCGCCAGCACCGCCAGGTTGGCCGCCACCCCCCACAGCCGCCGCTGGAGGTGGTCGGGGTGGTGGTAGGCGAGCATGCCGCCCACCTCGTTGAGCTGGCCGACCACGGCCTTGCGCTGGAGTCCGCCGCCTCTGGACGCGTCCCAGGCGCGGAAGACCTCGACGGAACGCTCCAGGGCCTCGATCTCCTGGGAGCCGATGGGGGCGGCCTCGTAGCGGTCGTAACCCGCCGGATCGGCCTGGTAGGAGTCGCCGAAGCGCTGCGCGGGCACGCCCGCGGCGGGGTCGGTGTGCAGCCAGTCGTACATGGCGTTGCTGAGGACGGAGCCGGCGGTGAGCGCGGCTCCCGCGCCCATCAGACCGCGACGGTTGAGCATGAGGTCCATTCCCGTGAATTCGGTGAGGACCGCGGCTGTGCGTTCGGGCGCCCAGGGCACGCCGTCGGGGTTCTCCTTCGCCCCGTCCGGCTGCCTCTTGGTGGTGCGCCGCTGCCGTACGAACCCGAGGTCCTCGATGGTCACGACACGACCGAGCCGCTCGGTGAACAGTGCTGCCAGTACCGTGGGCACCGGCTCGCGCGGGGTCTCCCCCATGTCGATCCAGCGCCGCACCCGCGAGGTGTCGGTGGCCAGCTGGTGGTGGCCCATGGCGGCCGCCTGCCGGTTGACCATCCTCGCCAGTTCGCCCTTGGACCAGCCGGCCAGGCCGAACAGGTCGTTCAGACGGGTGTTTGGACCCTTGCTCACGTCAAGCCCCCAGGTTCTCGGCTGAGTTGACAGTAGCCCCCCGTCAGGTGACCGGGGACTATTCGCCAGGGTTCGCCAGGGCACGCCCGGTGGTTCGCCAGGGACCGCCGGGTGTCAGGTAGGAATGCGCCTCCCCGCCCCGGTCACCGGCGGAACTCCCCAGGGTGAAGTACGGGATCGGCGGGGTGGCGTACGCAACTCGTCGGCGCACGAAGGGAACCGTAAACGCCATGTACGCAGCAACGTCCTCCGTGTCCGCCCCGGTCCGGTCGCACCGCACGCTCCAGGCGGGCGGCGGCCCCTACCTCGAACCCGGACGCCCGACCCCTCCGGTGCAGGGCGCCGTGCGCTCCCGGCGGTTGCCGGGTGCCGGACCGCAGCCGCTGAGCGGAAGACTCGACCTGTCCGGCCCGCAGGGGGCGCAGTTGCGCACCGCGCTCGCGTCGGTCCAGCGGATCTGTCCGGAGTTCGCGCCGGTGCAAGTGCTGCGGCGCAGCGGCCGTTCGGTGCTGCTGGTGGGCACCACGGGTCGGACGACCGTCGTCGCGAAGGTTTTACTGGATCATTCGCCCGAGTGGCGCGAGCGGTACCGGCACGAAATAGCGACGTACCGGGCGTTCGTCCGGCACCGCCCGCCGGTCCGGGTGCCCCGGCTGATCGCCGCGGACCCGGAGAACTGCGTCCTGGTCGTGGAACGGATGGCGGGGCGGGTCGCGGCCCTTCAGCGGCATCCCGTCGAGACCCCGCCGAGGCCTGACGTGCGGACGGCACTGGGCGCCGTGTGCCGGGTCAACCAGTGGCGACCGCCGGCGGAGCTGTTCGGCCAGCCGGTGGACTACGCCCGTCGGATCACGCGGGACCACGAGCTGGGGCTGCTGACCGACCGGGACTTCGGCGACCTCCAGAAGCTGCTGCACGGGGTGCGGGTGGCGGGGACTCCGTGGCAGTTCAACCACGGTGACGCGCTGCTGTCGAACCTGTTGCTCTCCCCCGCCGGGCCGGTGCTCCTCGACTGGGAACACGCGGGCTGGTACCTGCCGGGCTACGACCTGGCCACGCTGTGGGCGGTCCTGGGTGACGCGCCGGCGGCACGCGCCCAGATCAGCCGGCTCGCCCAGTCGGCGGGCCCGGTGGCCCGGGACGCCTTCCTGGTGAACCTGATGCTGGTGCTGACGAGGGAGATCCGGATGTCCGAGACGGCGGTGCAGCGCTCGATGCTGGCCACCGCCCCCGACCGGCCGTTGCCCGTGGGGGCCCTGTCCTGCGGGGAGGAACAGCGCCTGCTGCTGCGCCGCCTGCACGACGACGCCGGGATGGCCCGCAGGGCGGTCCGGGCGGCCGTCGGCACCCGCTGACCCCCTCCTCGCCCAGCGATCCCGTGGCCCGCACGCGTCCCGTGCGGGCCACGGGCGTTTTCGCATGCGCGCGCCACGGCTCCGGGCGCCCGCGCCGCGCCGGCGCCGCGCTCGCGGGGGTGGCGCGCGGGCCTTGACATCACATGATCCCCCGAACACCTTTTCTGACTCGGCATCAGAATTGCTGGCGCCGTCCCCTTCTCGCCCGAGCGGTTGGAGCCTGCCCATGACCGAGAGTCCGGATCGCGCCCGCCCCGCCCTGCCGTCCCGTCGGACGGTGCTCGCCGGAACGGGGGCCGGGGTGCTCGCCGCCGGCCTGTTGCCCGGCGCCGTCGCGCGGGCGGCCGACGGCCCGCTCGGCGAGTACGACGTGGTGGTGGTCGGCTCGGGCGCCGCGGGGATGACCGCCGCGCTGACCGTCGCGAAGCGGGGGCTCAGCGTGCTGGTGGTCGAGAAGGCGCCGACCTTCGGCGGTTCGGCCGCCCGCTCGGGGGCCGGCATCTGGCTGCCGAACAATTCGGTGATCCTCGGGGCGGGCGTTCCGGACACCCCGGAGAAGGCGGAGCGGTACCTGGAGGCGGTGGTCGGCCCGGAGGTGCCGGCGGACCGGCGTCGGGCCTTCCTGGCCAACGGGCCGCGGATGCTGGACTTCGTCATGGCGAACAGTCCGCTGAGGTTCCGGTTCATGGACGGCTACAGCGACTACTACCCGAACCTGCCGGGCGGGCTGCCGAACGGCCGCTCCATCGAGCCGGACCAGATCGACGGCAACATCCTGGGCGCCGAACTGGCGCGGCTGAACCCGGCCTACATGCCGGTTCCGGCCGGGATGGTGGTGTTCAGCCAGGACTACAAGTGGCTCAACCTGGCGGCCGTGAGCGCGCGGGGTCTCGCGGTGTCCACCGAGTGCCTCGCGCGCGGGACGAAAGCCGCCCTGCGCGGGGAGAAGCCACTGACGATGGGTCAGGCCCTGGCCGCGGGGCTGCGGGCGGGCCTGCTGCGGGCCGGCGTTCCGGTGTGGCTGAACAGCCCGCTGGTGGACCTGGTGCGGGAGGCGGGCGCGGTGACCGGGGTCGTGGTGGAGAAGGAGGGCGTACGGGGCGTCGTACGGGCCCGCAAGGGGGTGGTCATCGGCTCGGGCGGGTTCGAGCACAACGCGGAGATGCGCGAGCGGTACCAGCAGCAGCCGATCGGCACGCAGTGGTCGGTGGGCGCGAAGGAGAACACCGGGGACGGCATCCGGGCCGGCGAACGGGCGGGCGCGGCGCTGGCGTTGATGGAGGACGCCTGGTGGGGTCCGTCGATCCCGCTGCCCGGGGAACCGTACTTCTGTCTGGCGGAGCGGACCCTGCCGGGCGGCCTGATCGTGAACCGGGCGGGGACCCGGTTCGTGAACGAGGCCGCGCCGTACAGCGACGTGGTGCACGTGATGTACGAGAAGGACCGCGCGGCGGCGGGTTCGCACATCCCGGCCTGGCTGATCGTGGATCAGAACTACCGCAACAAGTACCTGTTCAAGGACATCCTCCCGATGCTGCCCTTCCCGGAGGCCTGGTTCGAGTCGGGAGCGGCGCGCAAGGCCTGGACCTGGGACGCGCTGGCGGGGCAGATCGGGGTGCCTGCGGGCGCCCTGCGGGCCACCCTCAACCGGTTCAACGCGCAGGCGTGGAACGGGACGGACACCGACTTCCGCCGGGGGGACACGGCGTACGACCACTACTACACGGACCCGAACGTACAGCCGAACTCGTGTCTGGCGCCGATCTGGGCGCCCCCGTTCTACGCCTTCCGGATCGTCCCCGGGGACCTCGGGACGAAGGGCGGGATCGTCACGGACGCGCGGGCCCGCGCGCTGCGGGAGGACGGCTCCGTGATCCGCGGCCTGTGGGCGGCGGGGAACGCGAGCGCGGCCGTGATGGGCCACAGCTACGCGGGCGCCGGCTCGACGATCGGGCCCGCGATGACGTTCGGCTACGTGGCGGCGAACGACATCGCGGACGCGTAGCGCCGGGTCGGATCGTCTACGGTGCGGACCCCCGCCCGGCGGCGCGGGCGGGGTGGCGGACGGCGGCGGGTCGGTGTCCCGGCCGCCGGTCAGCCCTGCTGGAACAGCTCGGCGGGGAGCGGCTTCAGGAGCGCGTACAGGTCGTCGGTGATCGGCCGGTCCCAGCTGGCGATCGTCACGAGGACGTTGTCGCTGCGGTCGAACTGCACGCAGGAGATCCGGCTCTCGGAGAGCTTGATCTTGCGGACGATGAGGAGGTTGTCGCCCTGCATGACGGGGCAGTCCTCGGCTCCGGTGACCTCGACGTCCTCGTCGTTCTCCAGGGCGGCGAGGAGCTGGGCCACCTCGAAGGGGACCTCGCCGTCGGCGAGGTCGCGGGCCGGGGATCCCTCGGGGAGGTTTCCGATGATCATCGCGGGGCCGCGACCGCCGAAGAGGTCGTAGCGCAGGAAGACGCCTTGGCAGCTGCCGTCGGCGGCGGGCAGCAGCCCGGCTCCGAGGTTGCCCGGCCAGTCCCCCGGGTCCATGGCCAGGACGTCGAAGTCCGGGCCGGCGGGTGTGGCGGCGCGGTGGCGGCGGAGGAAGGACATGCCGCCATGGTACGTGGCCGCGCGGCCTTTCCGACGCGGGGGCCGGCCTGCGCCGCGCACAACCGGAGGGGCCGCGCGGCGGGCCGGCGGCCCGGCGATCCGCCCGTACGGGGTGCTCCTCGGGGCTGCTCCTTACGGGTGAGCGAGGGGCCTGCCCCGCGGCGGACGCCCTGGTCAGACGGGAGGGACCAGGGTGAACCAGTGGTCCGCGAGCGTCGGGTCGCCGGTGAGGCGGAGCCGGTCGGCGGGCCGTCGTTGCCAGAGGAACAGCATCAGGTCGGAGGCGGTGCCCGCGAGCTCCAGGGGGACGGGGCCGTCGTCCGCGGGGGTGGAGCGGACCTCGTCACCGCGGAACTCCACCGTCCAGAGGTGGGGGCCGTCGGTGCGGCGGAAGCGGTAGCGCTCCCCCGTGCCGGGCGGGGCCTGCGTCCAGCCGCGGCGGGCGGGGGCCATCACCTCGAACGTCTGGGCGACGGCGTCCGCCGCGAGGTCGGGGTCGAAGGGGGCGGGCGGTGCGGTGACCGCTTCGGCGTCCCAGCGGTGGACGGCCTGCTCGATGGTCTGCATCCGCAGCCAGAAGCCGCTGGTGCGCTCGGGGGACCAGCTCCAGACCGGGACGTGGGGGCCGAGTCCTTCCAGGGTGTCGGCCAGGTTCCGGGCCGCGTCGGCGGACCAGTCGAGGAGCGGGGCCGGCACGGGCGCCGTGGTGGGGGTCCGCCCGGGCACGGGCCAGTCGGCCATGGCGAGGGGGTCGGCGGGGTCGACCGGGAGGTCGTAGAGGGAGGGGTCGGTGGGGTCTGCGGGGGGTTCGGCGAGCCGTTCGCGCAGGACGTGGGTGAGGAAGCGCTGGACGCCGCCGAGGTGCCCGATGAGGTCGGAGACCGACCAGCCGGGGCAGGACGGCACCATCGGCGGTCGGCGCCCGGGATCGACCGCCCGCCGGACGGCCTTCTCGAACGCCGCCGCCTCGGCGCGGAACAGGCCGACGCGGGCGGGGTGGTCCAGGTGTTCCGAGTGATCCATACGGGCACCCTGCCCCGTGACCGCTGGAGCCGCGCCGGGTTGAGCCGGCGGCGAACGGATGCGAATCCTAGGGGGTCACGGGGCGCGGGGTGCGGGAGTGTTCGGCGGGCGCGGGGGGTGCGTCGTCGGAGGGCAGGGGGCCGCCGAGGCCGATGAGCTGTTCGGTGAGGCCGGCGGTGAGCGCGTCGGCCCCGCAGGTGCGGGCGGTGAGCAGGGCGCGGGTGAGGGTGGAGGCGTCGCGCAGTTCCGTGCCGAGGGCGCCCAGGGCGCGGGCCAGTTCGTAGCCGGCCGGGGAGGACTCCAGCTGGTTGACGGCCTCCCACAGCAGCGGGACGCGGTCCTGCGGTTCGGCGACCTCGGCCGCGACGCGCAGGGCCTGCCCGATCGCGGAGGGCGCCCCGAAGGCGCGGGCCCGGCGGAGGGCTTCGGCGGCGAGCTCGCGGGCCCTGGCGGGGTCCTCGGGGGCCACCGCGCGGGCGAGCAGCAGCCGCCAGGGGCACCAGGCCGGGTTCTGGATGCCGCGCGGGGTCAACCGTCGCTCCACGGCCTCCAGTTCGACGGCGGCGGACTTGCGGTCGCCGAGGGCGAGAAGCAGTTCGGCGTAGACCGTCTGGGAGTCGGGGAAGACGACGGCCGCGGGGAAGGGCTCCCCGTACTCGTGCTCCTGGGCCAGTCCCCAGGCCTCGTCGACGCGGCCCCGGGCGATGAGGGTGGTGACGAGGATGGCGATGGCGTACCAGTGCACGGGCGTACGGCGACCCACGCGCTCGGCGAGTCGCAGGCCGGCGCGGGCGAGTTCCTCGGCCTCGACGAGCCGTCCGCGCCGGTAGCGGATGTAGGCGCGCAGGCTGTAGGCGAAGGAGAGGTGGGCGCCGTGCCAGCCCTGGCGTTCGAACTCGGCGGTGCCGGCCTCGAAGAGTTCCTCGGCGCGGCCGGGCCGGTCGGCGTACATGTGGACCATCGCGGCCAGGACCGGGACCTCGAAGCCCCGGTCGGCGTGGGCCCAGCTGAAGGGGGTCTCCAGGACCCGGTCGGCGTGGTGGAGGACCACGTCGAGGTTCTCGCCGCGCAGGCAGGCGTCCCAGGCGCGCAGGCCGATGACGTAGCGCTCGGTGAGGTCGCGGCCGGTGAGGTGGTCGGCGAGTTTGGCCAGGCGGCGGGAGCGGGCCGGGGAGTCGGGTTCGGCGGCGTCGAAGGCGTCCCACATGAACTGTTCGGACTGCAGGCGCAGTCGGGCCCGGGCGTCCTGGGTGTGCGGTATCTCGCGGGCGAGCAGGTCGGAGGCCTCGCGGAGGTGGTCGCTGTGGGCGAGGACCTGGGCGAGGCGGATGACGATGCCCTGGCGCAGGGCCGGGTCCTCGACGGGTTCGGCGAGGGCGGCCCGCAGGTGGTTGACGGTGTTGGCGGGTTCGGTGAGCAGGGAGGCGCAGCCGAGTTCGTAGAGGACGGCGGCGCGTTCGTCGAAGTCCGGGGGCTCCTGGAGTGCGCGGGCCAGTTGTCTGCGGGCGGCCTCCGGGGCGCCGGAGCGGAGGTTCTCGGCGGCGGCCTCGCGCAGGGTGCGCACCACCCAGGGGTCGTTCTCGGGCTGGGTCTCCAGGAGGTGGCGGGCGGCGGCCGCGGAGCCGAGCCCGGCGTCGACGACGGCGGCCGCGGTCCTGCCGTGGAGGGCGACGCGCAGGGCGTCGGGGATGGCGCGGTAGATGGCGGTGGCGATGAGGGGGTGGACGAACTCCAGTCCGCCCTCCTCCTCGTCCGCGGGGCCGGCCAGGATGCGGGCGGCCCAAAGGCGGCGCATGGCGTCGGTGGCCTCCTGGGCGCCGAGTCCGGCGACGCGGGCGGCGATCTCGCGGGGTATGGCGGTGCCGAGGACGGCACAGGCCCAGGCGAAGCGGACGGTGGAGGGGCCGAGGCTGTGGAGGCGGGCGACGAGGCCGCTGCCGCGCTGGGCGGCGGCGAGGTCGCGCAGGAGCGGGGCGCTGGCCTCGGTGGGGTCGAGGCCCTTGGCCCGGACCTTGGCGGTGAGCTCGACGGCCTCGAAGGGGTTGCCGGTGGTGACGGCCCAGGCCTCGCGGCAGAAGGCGTCCTCGGCGTGGTCCCCGACGGCCTCGCGGACGAGGGTGGACACGGCCTCCGCGCTCAGCGGGGCGAGGGTGAGCGGGCGCCGTCCGGCGCGGCCGGGCAGGGTGCGGAAGGCCTCCGCGTGCGCCGGGAGTTCGTCGGGGCGGTAGGCGACGACGAGGAGCAGCGGGAGGTTTTCGGCGCGCGGGGCGAAGGCGGCGAGCCATTCGAGGGATTCGGGGTCGGCCCAGTGGGCGTCGTCGAGGACGAGGACGACGGGAGGGCGTTGCACGATGAGGTGGGTGAGCACCCAGTCGAGTCCGTCGCGCAGTCCCTGGGGGTCGGGTGCGGCGCCCTGTTCGGGGGCGCAGAGGCCGAGGGCGGGGCCGACGATGGCGTACCAGCCGCCGAGGGCGGCGCGCAGGTCGGCCTCGGGGCGGCCGGCGAGCTGGGGTTGGATCAGTTGGCGGGCCACGTGGAAGGGCTGGCTCTGCTCCTGTTCGCCGCCGCGTGCGGCGAGGAGGGTGCAGTTGCGGGCGAGGGTGCGGCGGCGCACTTCGGCGAGGAGCGTGGTCTTGCCCAGTCCGGCCGGGCCGGAGAGCGCGAGCAGCCCTCCGCCGGCCTCGGGTCCGGGCTCGGTGAGCCGGTCCAGGGCCTCGTCGACGGCGACGAGTTCGGCTTCGCGTTCGAAGATCGTGCGCCGTGTGCGGGTCCGTCGATCCGTCATGGCTGGTACCCCCCACGCCTGTTCGGGGCATCAGCGTACGCCCGCGTGCGCGCCGGTGAGGGGTTGAGGTCGGGAAAGATCGGAATGTTTTCCGGATTTCGCTATTCAGTCGAACGGATGGCCAGTCGCTCCAGTACCGCGACCGCCTCGGCGGCCCGTTCCTCGGGCACGAAGAGGTGGTCGTGGTGGTAGCCGGCGATGACGTTGCAGCTGAGGCCGTGGGCGGCGAGTTCGGCGGCGAAGGCGCCGGTGAGGCCGACGGCGTCGAGGGCGGAGTGGACGCGCAGGGTGATCCAGCCCGCGGTGTAGGCGTAAGCGAGGCCGGCGGCGTCGGCTTCCTCCCGGCGCAGGACCAGGGTGCGGCCCTCGGCCTCCAGGACGGTGGCGACGGGGTCGAGCCCGGTCGGCAGGGGGGCGCCGGCGGGGAGGGTGCAGAAGACGTAGCTGCCGTCGTTCAGCTCGGGGCGCATGCCGCTCAGCAGTTTCCGCAGGTCACGTTCTCCGCTCATGCCCCCACCCTACGCGGCGGCCCCGGAGACGGCGGGGTGTGCCCGCCCGGCGGGCCGGGCGGGCACACTGGGGGGCCGGCGTCAGGTGCGGTCGTACGTGCCCCCGCCGGCGTTCAGGACGAACCTGCGCCAGCCGCCCGGTGCGAAGACCAGCGACGGGCCGTCCGGACGCTCCGCGTTGCGCATCGCGATGAACCCCTCGACGAAGGCGATCTGGACGTCGCCCGCCTCGCCGCTGCCCGGCCTCCAGTCCGCCCCGCTGAGATCGAGCGTCCTGCGGCTCCAGGCGGCGAAGGGTCGCGAAACCATGCTCTCGGCCACGTGCGTGCTCCTCCCGGTACGTCGTCCGGGGGCCCAGGGTAGCCATCGCGGGCGGTGTCGGACAGGGCACGGTGCGTCACCCCGGCGGGTGGGGCGTCGGGGTGGCGCACGGCCGCGTTCGGGTGGCCGATCGGGCGCCCTTCGGGTGGTCCTTCGGGTGGCCGCCCGGGCGATCCTTCGGGTGGTCCCTCAGGTGCTCCCTCAGGTGGTCCCTCAGGTGGTCGGCGGTTCGGCGCCGACCAGCCACATGGCGAAGAACTGGGCCCCGCCGCCGTAGGCGTGGCCCACGGCCCGGCGGGCATCCGGGATCTGGTGTTCCCCGGCCCCGCCGCGGACCTGGAGGGCGGCCTCCGCGAAGCGGATCATGCCGGAGGCGCCGATCGGGTTGGTGGACAGGACGCCTCCGGAGGGGTTGACCGGCAGGTCCCCGTCGAGTTCTGTGACCCCGGCCTCGGTGAGCTTCCAGCCCTCGCCCTCCTCCGCGAATCCGAGGTTCTCCAGCCACATGGGCTCGTACCAGGAGAAGGGGACGTACATCTCGACGGCGTCGATCTCCCGGCGCGGGTCGGTGACGCCGGCCTGCCGGTAGACGTCGGCGGCGCAGTCCTTGCCCGCCCGCGGGGAGACGAAGTCCTTGCCGGCGAAGAGCGTCGGTTCGCTGCGCATGGCCCCGCCGTGCAGCCAGGCGGGGGGCCGGGGGGCGCGGGCGGCGCCCGCCCGGTCGGTGAGGACCATCGCGCAGGCGCCGTCGGAGGAGGGGCAGGTCTCGGAGTAGCGGATGGGGTCCCACAGCATGGGCGAGGCCTGGACCTTCTCCAGGGTGATGTCGTGCTCGTGGAGGTGCGCGTAGGGGTTCTTCAGCGCGTTGCGGCGGTCCTTGTAGGCGACGAGCGAGCCGACGGTGTCGGGGGCGCCGGTGCGCCGCATGTACGCGCGCACGTGCGGGGCGAAGAACCCGCCGGCGCCCGCGAGCAGCGGCTGTTGGAAGGGGACGGGCAGGGACAGGCCCCACATGGCGTTGGACTCGGACTGCTTCTCGAAGGCGAGGGTGAGGACGGTGCGGTGGACGCGGGCGGCGACGAGGTTCGAGGCGACCAGCGCCGTGGAACCGCCGACCGAGCCGGCCGTGTGGACGCGGAGCATCGGTTTGCCGACGGCGCCGAGGGCGTCGGCGAGGTACAGCTCCGGCATCATCACCCCCTCGAAGAAGTCGGGGGCCTTGCCGATGACGACGGCGTCGATGTCCGTCCAGGTCAGTTCGGCGTCGGCGAGGGCGCGGGCGGCGGCCTCGCGGACCAGGCCGGCGATGGACACGTCGTGGCGGGCGGCGACGTGTTTGGTCTGGCCGATCCCGACGACGGCGACGGGCTCCTTGCCCGATGTGCTCATGCTCGGTCCCCTTCCAGGACGGCGACCAGGTTCTGCTGGAGGCAGGGGCCGGAGGTGGCGTGGGCGACGGCCCGGTCGGAGGCGCCCCGGTGGATCCGGGCGGCGGCCTCGCCGATGCGGATGAGGCCGGCGGCCATCATCGGGTTGGCGGCGAGCGCCCCGCCGGACGGGTTGACGTCGACCTCGTCGCCGAGGCCGAGGGCCCTGCGCAGGACGACCTCCTGGGAGGTGAACGGGGCGTGCAGTTCGGCCGTGTCCACCGGGGCGTCGAAGAGTCCGGCGCGTTCGGCGGCCAGCCGGGTGGACGGGGAGTCAGTGAGGTCGCGCAGGCCCAGGCCGTGCGCCTCGATGCGGTGGTCGATGCCGGTGATCCACGCGGGGCGCGCGCACAGCCTGCGCGCGGTGTCGCCGGCGGCCAGGACGATCGCGGCCGCGCCGTCGCCGACGGGCGGGCAGTCGCCGGTGCGCAGCGGGGCGACCTCGTGTCCGCCGCGCCGTGGCGCCCCGCGCAGTTGGGCGTGCGGGTTGTCGGCGGCGGCGGCCAGGCTGCGGGCGCCGATCGCGGCGAGGGCGTCCTCGTCGGTGTGGCCGGCGTCGATCAGGGCGCGGGCCTGGAGCGCGGCGAGGGCGACCGCGTCGGGCCACAGGGGGGCGACGTAGTAGGGGTCGAGCTGGCGGGTGAGGACGTCGCGCAGGGAGCCCGGGGAGGACTTCCCGTAGGAGTAGACGAGCGCGGTGTCGGCCTCCCCCGTCTGGATCTTGACCCAGGCCTCGTAGAGGGCCCAGGCTCCGTCCATCTCGACGTGGGACTCGGAGATCGGCGGCCAGGCGCCGACGCCGTCGAGGGTCATGGTGAAGGAGAAGGCGCGGCCCGCGAGGTAGTCGCTGGAGCCGGAGCAGGTGAAGCCGATCTCGCCGGCCTTCAGTCCGGTCCGGTCCAGCACCTCGTGCAGGACCGGCATGACCATTTCCACTTCGCTGAGTTCGTCGGTGCGGCGCAGGTGGTCGCTCTGCGCGAACGCGACGACGGCGACCTCGCGGGCGGGTCCGGTGGCGGTCGGGGGCATCAGATGAGCTCCTTGTACGCGTCGTAGTCCGCGTCCGGCTCGCCGGTGGGGCGGTAGTGGTCGGGGTGGCGGCCGCCCTCGGTCCACACCGGTTCGACGCGCAGGCCCATGCGGACCCGGTCGTACGGGATGCCGCCGATCCGGGCGTGGAGGGCGAGGTCGGCGCCGTCGAGGGCGATGTGGGCGTAGACGTAGGGGACTTCGATGTCCAGGTTCCTGGCCTTGATGTTGACGATGCAGAAGGTGGTGACGGTGCCGGCCGGTCCGACCTCGACCCGGTCGGTGGTGGCGACGCCGCAGGTGGGGCAGGCGCCGCGGGGAGGGACGTACACCTTGTGGCAGGAGGGGCAGCGCTCCCCGACGGTGCGGTGCTCGGCGAGGGCGTTGATGTAGGCGGTCTGGGACCGGCCGGGGCTGTAGGTGTAGTCGAGGCGCGCCTCGGCGACGATGCCGGTGACGGGGTCGGCGAAGCGGCCCTCGTGCGGGGCGGCGGCGCGTCCGGGGGGCTCCTCGGCGTCGGGCTCGAAGCAGGCGATGTCGGTGATGGCGCCGGTGCGTTCGGCGGCCCAGCGGATCCGGACCCGCATGCCGGTGGTGACGGCTTCGGGGCCGGGGGCGTCGAGGGCGTGCAGGATCGCGGTGTCGGCGCCGTCGAGTCGGACCAGGGCCCAGGCGAAGGGGGTGTCGAGGGGCTGGTGGGGGCGGGGGGCGCCGTTCCAGGCCCAGGTGGTGACGGTGCCGGTGGGGGCGACCTCGACGAGTTCGCGGATCTCCTCGGCGGTGACGGGGTCGTACTCGACGGGCGGGACCATCACCCGGCCGTCGCCGGTCCTGACGCCGAGGACGACGCGTTCGCGCAGCCCGGTGAGGAAGGCGCTCTGGACGGGCCCGAGCGAGCGGGTGAAGGGGAACTCTACGACGAGAGGCGCGCGGAGCACCTCGGGTGGGGGCGCGGCGGTCACGGTGGTCTCCGATGCTCGATGCGGGTGCCGTGCGGGGGGGGGCGGGGCGCGTGCGGGGGCGCCGGTGCGGGGCGGTGCCGTGCGGGGGTGCGGGGGTGCCGTGCGGGGCGGTCCCCGGCGGGATCGCGTGCGGGGTGCGGGGCGGGCGCGGCGGCGTCGCGGGGCGGGGCGGGGCGGGCGTCAGGCCCGGCGGTAGACCGGCGGGCGCTTCTCGGCGAAGGCCCGCGCCCCCTCCTTCGCGTCGGCGGTGTCGAAGACGGGCCACCCGCGCGCCAGTTCGGAGGCGAGGCCGTCGGTCTCGGTCATCCCGGCGGTCTCGTACACCGAGGCCTTGACGGCCTCGACGGCCAGCGGCCCGCACGCGTTGATCCGTTCGGCGATCTCCAGGGCGGCCTCCAGGGCCGTCCCCTCGGGCACCACCCGTCCCACCAGGCCGATCCGCGCGGCCTCCTCGGCGTCGTAGGGGCGGCCGGTGAGCAGCATCTCCAGCGCGTGCGTGCGCGGGATCTGGCGGGGCAGGCGGACGGTGGAACCGCCGATCGGGAACAGGCCCCGCCTGACCTCGAACAGTCCGAAGGTGGCGCCGGCGCCGGCGACGCGGATGTCCGTGCCCTGGAGGATCTCGGTCCCGCCCGCCACGCAGTAGCCCTCCACGGCGGCGATGACCGGCTTGCGCGGCCGGTGGTGGCGCAGCATGGCCTTCCAGTGGAGGTCGGGGTCGGCCTTGAGCCGGTCCCGATAGTGGTCGCCCGCCATGCCCCCGCCGGCGAGCGCCTTGAGGTCCATGCCGGCGCAGAAGTCGCCGCCCGCGCCCGTCAGGACCACGGAGCGGACCGTGTCGTCCGCGTCCGCTTCGAGCCAGCCGTCGTGGAGCCCCACCAGCAGGGGAAGCGAGAGCGCGTTCTTCGCCTCCGGCCTGTTCATGGTGAGTACCAGCGTGGCGCCCCGGCGCTCCACGGTCAGGTGTTCCGTCCCACCCATTGCCGTCCTCCCGTCTCAAGACCTAGAACAGGTTGCAGGAGGGGAGGGTGCAGTTCAAGAGTTTCCTGACACCCAGTCAGATTTCTTGGCGGGCACCCTTCCCACTTCGACCGGGCGGCGCTCTAATGACCGCCGAGCAGCCCAGCCATGGGATTTTTCGGGTCAGGAGGAACGGTGGAGTACAACCTTGCCGACCTGTTCGAATCGGTCGTGGACGTGGTCCCCGACCGCGAGGCCCTGGTGTACGTGGACCACCCCGGGACCGGCGCCGAACGCCGCCTGACGTACGCGGAACTGGACGCGGCCGCGAACCGCGTCGCGCACCACCTGACGGACAGCGGGCTGCGGCCGGGCGAGCACGTGGGGCTGCACCTCTACAACGGCGTCGAGTACCTCCAGACCGTCCTGGCCTGCCTCAAGGCGCGCCTGGTGCCGGTGAACGTCAACTACCGCTACGTAGAGGAGGAGTTGGTCTACCTCTACAACGACGCCGACCTCGCCGCCCTCGTCTTCGAGGGGGAGTTCACCGAGCGGGTGGCGGCCGCGCTGCCGCAGACGCCCCGGCTGCGCCACCTCGTCCGCGTCGGGTCCGTCCCCGAAGGGGCCCCGGAGCCCGCGCCGGCGCCGGTCGCGTACGCCGACGCCGAGGCGTCCGGCTCCCCCGCGCGCGACTTCCCCCCGCGCAGCCCCGACGACCTCTTCATCATCTACACGGGCGGCACGACCGGGATGCCCAAGGGCGTCATGTGGCGGGCCGAGGACCTCTTCTTCGCGGGCCTCTTCGGCGGCGAGCCCTCGGGCGAACCGGTGAAGCGGCCTGAGGAACTGGCCGAGCGGGTGGCGGCCCGGGGCGCGGGGCTCACCTTCTTCCCCGCTCCCCCTCTGATGCACGGCACCTCCACGCTGACCTCGTTCATCGCCTTCAACTACGGCCAGCGGGTGGTCATCCACCGCAAGTACGCGCCGGAGGAGGTGCTGCGCACCATAGAGAAGGAGAGGGTGTCGAGCGTCTCCCTGGTGGGCGACGCCATGTTGCGGCCGCTCATCGACGCCCTGAACGGCCCCCTGAAGGGGACGGACCTGTCCTCTCTGTTCAGCGTCTCCTCGTCGGGCGCGATCATGTCGGAGACGGTGCGCGCCGAGTTCCGGCGGCTGGTGCCGAACGTGGTGCTGCTGAACAACTTCGGCTCCTCCGAGTCCGGCTCGAACGGCCGCGCCACCGACGACTCGGGCCCCGAGAAGGGCTTCCGCCTCCAGGTCAACGACCGTACGCAGGTGGTGGACCCGGTGACGCACGAGCCGGTGGCGGTCGGCCGGCCCGGGCGGCTGGCGCAGCGCGGACACGTACCGCTCGGCTACTACAACGACCCGGTCAAGACCGCCGAGACCTTCTTCGCCAAGGGGGCGGAGCGGTGGGTGCTGCTGGGCGACATGGCGACCGTCGACGAGGAGGGCATCGTCACGGTCCTGGGGCGGGGCTCGCAGTGCATCAACACGGGCGGCGAGAAGGTCTACCCCGAGGAGGTCGAGCAGGCCCTGAAGTCGCACCCCGACGTGTACGACGCCCTGGTCGCCGGGGTCGCGGACCCGAAGTGGGGCAGCAGCGTGGCGGCGGTGGTCCAGGTCCGGGCGGGGGCCGCGGCGCCCACGCTGGAGGAGATCCAACGCCACTGCCGCACCCGGCTCGCCGGGTACAAGATCCCGCGCCGGTTGGTGATCGCGCCGGAGATCCAGCGCTCGCCGAGCGGGAAGGCCGACTACCGCTGGGCGAAGTCGGTGGCGACGCGGGCCGACGCGGCCGACACCGCCGACTGAGGCGCCACGGGAGCGGTGCGCGTCCGGGCGGCCGGGGCGCGCACCGCTCGCGCGTGCGGGGGCCGCCGGTGCGCAGCCGGCCGGGCGTCGGTCACCGCTGGGCGCGCAGTTCGGCCGCCAGGGCCCGGGTCCAGCCCGCCAGTTCGGTCCGGTCGGCGCCCTGGCCCAGGGCCGCCACCTGTTCGTCGGACAGGCGCTGGGGGCCGGAGTCCTCCAGCAGGTGGGCCGATTCGGCCAGCATCCCGGCCAGCCGACGCGCCTCCGACGCGCTGAGCCGTACGGACACCGCGGGGTCGATGACGGACATCGCAGCCGCCTCCCATCGCGCCTCGGACGCCGGGTGCCGCCGGCACCCGGGCCGCTGTTCCTTCGACCGTACGCCGCCGCGGACGCGGGCGCCGCTCAAGGCGCCGGGGCCCCTTCGCCGGGCCGCCGGCCGCCCCGCCGACACCCTCCGCTCGAACGATCACTCGTACGAGTCATTGATTTGGCCGGCCGAGTCCGGCACTCTACCGAATGAACGTTCGGTTGGCGTGGTTCCCGGTGAGGTGACGACATGGCGGCATACGCGGATCTCCAGGACGAGGGCGAGCGGCTCGGCCCCGACGAGCTGGCGGCCCTCCAGCTCAGGCGGCTGCGGGCCACCCTGCACCGGGTGTACGAGCACGTGCCCTTCCACCGTCGGGCCTTCGACAAGGCGGGCGTGCACCCCGACGACTGCCGTTCCCTGGCGGACCTGGCCCTCTTCCCCTTCACCACCAA
The DNA here is from genome assembly GCF_040650855.1 of Streptomyces sp. NPDC048606. NCBI lineage: Bacteria > Bacillati > Actinomycetota > Actinomycetes > Kitasatosporales > Streptomycetaceae > Streptomyces > Streptomyces sp. NPDC048606. The sequence goes on from NZ_JBEZIB010000005.1 coordinate 127,885, forward strand.
GGCCGACCTGCGCGAGGAGTACCCCTTCGGGATGTTCGCCGTGCCCCGCTCCGAGGTGCGCCGCGTCCACGCCTCCAGCGGCACCACCGGCCGGCCCACGGTGGTGGGGTACACCGACCGGGACCTGTCCACCTGGGCCGACGTGGTCGCCCGGTCGATCCGCGCGGCGGGCGGTCGCCCCGGGCAGCTCGTGCACATCGCCTACGGGTACGGCCTGTTCACCGGCGGGCTGGGCGCGCACTACGGCGCGGAGCGGCTCGGCTGTACGGTCGTGCCGGCCTCCGGTGGCATGACCGACCGCCAGGTCGCCCTGATCCAGGACTTCCGGCCGGAGGTCATCATGGTGACCCCCTCCTACATGCTCACCCTGCTCGACGAGATGGAGCGCCAGGGCATCGATCCGCGCTCGACCTCCCTGCGGACGGGGATATTCGGCGCGGAGCCCTGGACCGAGGCGATGCGCCGGGAGATCGAGGAGCGGCTCGACATGGACGCCGTGGACATCTACGGCCTGTCCGAGGTGATGGGGCCCGGGGTGGCCCAGGAGTTCGCCTCCCACAAGGACGGTCTGCACGTCTGGGAGGACCACTTCTACCCCGAGGTGATCGATCCGCTGACGGGGGCCGTGCTGCCGGACGGTGAGCCCGGGGAGCTGGTCTTCACCTCCCTGACCAAGGAGGCCATGCCCGTCGTCCGCTACCGCACCCGGGACCTGACCAGACTGCTGCCTGGTACGGCCAGACCCGCCTTCCGCCGCATGGAGAAGGTCACCGGCCGCACCGACGACATGATCATCCTGCGCGGGGTGAACCTCTACCCGACGCAGATCGAGGAGATCCTCCTGCGCACCCCGGGGCTGGCCCCGCACTTCCAGCTGCGGCTCACCCGCGAGGGTCGGATGGACGCCCTCACCGTGCGGGTGGAGGCCCGGCCCGAGGCCGACGCGGCGCGGCGGGCCGCGGCGGCGACCGAACTGGTCCGGGCGGTCAAGGAGTCGGTCGGGGTGTCGGTGGGGGTGGAGGTGGTGGACCCGGAGACGTTGGAGCGCTCCCTCGGCAAGATCAAGCGCATCCGAGACCTGCGCGACCCGAGCTAGACCGTCCCTGGCCCGGGGTGCGCCGGGGCAGCGGGGCGGGTCATGCCCGGCGCCCGCCGAAACCACCCCTTCGGACCCACTTCGGCGCCGCCTGCGGGACCGGGCCGCCCCGCCCGGGTAGTCCATGAGGCGTGACCTCGTACCTCCGGCGGCTCCACGACCGGCTCCAGGGCTCCCACGCGGGGCTGGCCTGGAGCCGCGGCCGGGAGATCGAGCTCATGCACCGGGCGATGGGTTTCGCCGCCCTCGGGTTCCTCACCCTGGTGCCGCTGCTGGTGGTCGTCGCGGCCGCGGCGCCCGGCAGCGGTTCGGGCTTCGGCCGCTGGCTGGGACAGGCCCTCGGGGTGACGGCCTCCTCCCGGGCCCGCGTGGAGATGCTGTTCGGGGCGGCGGACCTGGCGCTGGAGCGGACCACCGCGTTCGGACTGGCCGCCCTCGCCGTGTTCGGGCTGACCTTCGGCTCGGCCGTGCAGACCGGCTACGAGAAGGTGTGGGACCTGCCGACCGCCCGCTGGCACACCATGTGGCGCCACGTGGTGTGGCTGGCCATGCTGGTCTGCTACCTCGCGCTGCTCGTCGGGATCCCCGCCCCGTCCGACGACTGGGTGGGCACGGTCCTGGGCACCACGGGGGACGTGATCGGCACCTGCGTGTTCTTCTGGGGCTCGGGCCGGCTGCTGCTGGGCGGCCGGGTCCGGTGGCGGGCGCTGCTGCCGGGCGCGGTGGCCACCAGCGTCGGCCTGCTCGGCCTGCGGATCTTCTCGCAGCTGGTGTTCTCCCCGCTGATCGCCTCGAACGCCGTCACCTACGGCCCGTTCGGCACGCTGCTGGTCGTGCAGTCCTGGTTGGTCGGCGTCGGCTTCGTGGTCTACGGCGGGGCGCTGGTGGGCCGCCTGGTCCACGAGCACCTCGTGCTGCGCCGGCTGCGGCGCAGCGGGCTCCTGCCCGACCCCCACGGCCCCGTACACGAACCGCCGCGCCCCCCGGACCCGTACGGGGCCCCCTTCTGACACCCGGTCCGGCGGGGACGGCCCCGGGTGGGGTCTAGGGCCTGTCGTCAAACTCCCGTCTGCCCCGCAACGCCCGGCACGCGCTCTCGCCGCACCGGGCGAAAGACCGAGTACGTCCAGTACACGTGCTTCCGCCCGGCACGCCGAGAACACGCACCGGACGCCACGGGGCCGCCCTCCGGGCGACGACGGGAGTTTGACGACAGGCCCTAGCCGAAGCGGGTGCGGAGCTCGCGCTTGAGGACCTTGCCGCTCGCGTTGCGGGGCAGGGCCTCCACGAACAGGACCCGCTTGGGCGCCTTGAAGTGGGCCAACCTCTCGCGGGTGTACGCGAGCAGCTCCGCCTCGGTGACCTGACCGCGCGCCACGACCACCGCCGTGACGGCCTCGATCCACCGTTCGTCGGGCAGTCCCACGACCGCGGCCTCCGCCACGGCGGGATGCGTGTACAGCACCTCCTCGACCTGCCGGGAGGCGACGAGGACCCCGCCCGAGTTGATGACGTCCTTCACCCGGTCGACCACCGTGAAGTACCCGTCCGCGTCGCGCACCGCGAGGTCCCCGGAGCGGAACCACCCGTCGCGGAAGGCTTTCTCCGTGGCCTCGGCGTCGTTCCAGTAGCCCCGGCACAGCTGCGGGGAACGGTAGACGACCTCGCCCGGCGTGCCGTCCGCCACCTCGGCGCCGGCCTCGTCGACGACGCGCGCCTCCACGTGGCGCACCGGCCGGCCGCAGGAGTCCATCCGCCCCTCGTGTTCGTCCGGCCCCAACACGGTGGCCAGGGGTCCGATCTCGCTCTGCCCGAAGCAGTTGTAGAAGGCGAGGGCGGGCAGGCGGGCGCGGAGCCGTTCCAGCACCGGGACCGGCATGATCGAGGCCCCGTAGTACGCCTTGCGCAGGGCCCGCAGGTCGCAGTCGGGGAACCGGTCGTGGTGGGCGAGGGCGATCCACACGGTGGGCGGTGCGAAGAGGCTGTCCGCCTCGCCGGACTCGACCAGGTCGAAGACGGCCTCGGCCACCGGGGCGTCCAGGATCGTGTTGCGGGCGCCGACGGCCAGGTAGGGCAGCAGGAAGACGTGCGTCTGCGCCGAGTGGTACAGCGGGAGCGCGTGCAGGGGCCGGTCGTCCTCCGTGAGGTCGAGGGCGGCGATCGCGCTCTCGTACTCGTGCGCGAGGGCCCGGTGGGTCATCATCGCGCCCTTGGGCAGGGCCGTGGTCCCGGAGGTGTAGAGGAGTTGTACGAGTGCGTCGGGGTCGTTCCCGGTGGCGTCGAAGGGCAGCGGCCGCGCCAGGTGGGAAAGGAAGGAGTCGGGCGCGTCGCGCAGCGGGTGCACGGGCCGGCCTGCGGGCACCCGGGCGGCCAGGTCAGGGTCGGCCAGGACCAGGGCGCTCGCGCAGTCGCCGAGGATGTGCGCGAGGTCCTCGCCGGTGAGGTGCTGGTTCACCGGCACGTGGACGAGTCCGGCGCGGGCGCAGGCGAGGAAGGCGATGAGGTAGGCGTCGGAGTTGTGGGCGAAGGTCGCCACCCGCTCGCCCCGCGCGAGCCCGTGGTGCCCGCGCAGGACGGCGGCCCCGGTGGACACCGCCGCGTCGAGTTCGGCGTACGTCCAGGTCCGGTCGCGGTAGCGGACGGCGACGCGGTCGGGCACCCGCCGCGCGCTGTCCCGTACGAGTCCGTCGACCGTGTTGTTCCGCACCGGCGTCATGGTGGCGATCCTCGCCCGGCCCTCCCCGCGAGGTCAACGACCCCGCGCCGGCCGGTGGCGGTGGCGGTGGCGGTCCGTCAGGGGCTGACGGCGAGGAAGAGGTAGGCGGCCAGGATGACGAGGTGGACGCCGCCCTGGAGGAGGGTGGCGCGGCCGGGGACGAGGGTGAGGGCGCCGACGACCACGGTCAGGGCGAGGAGCACCATGTGGATCGCCCCGAGGCCCAGCAGCAGGGGTCCGGTGAGCCAGATGGACGCGAGGGCGATGGCGGGAATGGTCAGGCCGATGCTGGCGATGGCGGAGCCGTAGGCCAGGTTGAGGCTGGTCTGGACCCGGTCGCGGCGGGCGGCGCGGACGGCGGCGAGGGTTTCGGGGAGCAGGACGAGCAGGGCGATGATCACGCCCACGACGGCGTGGGGCAGGCCCGCGTTCGCGACGCCCTTCTCGATGGTCGGGGAGACGGCCTTGGCGTCGCCGACGACGGCGACGAGCGCGACGAGCAGCAGGCCGAGGCTGATCAGGGCGGCGCGGGAGGTGGGGGGTGCGGCGTGGTCGTGCTCGTCGTCCCCGCCGGCGGGGACGTCGGCGGCCCGTTCGCGGTCGCGCTCGGTGGCCACGGGCAGGAAGTAGTCCCGGTGACGGACCGTCTGGACGGTCACGAACAGTCCGTAGAGGGCGAGCGAGGTGACGGCGGCGAAGGTCAGTTGGGCGGTGGAGAACTCGGGTCCGGGCTTGCTGGTGGTGAAGGTGGGCAGGACGAGGCTCAGCACGGCCAGTGTGGCGACGGTGGCGAGGGCGGCGCCGGAACCTTCGGCGTTGAAGACCGCCACCCGGTTGCGCAGGGCGCCGACGAGCAGGGACAGGCCGACGATTCCGTTGCAGGTGATCATGACGGCGGCGAAGACGGTGTCCCGGGCGAGGGAGGCGGTCTTGTCGCCGCCGTCGGCCATCAGGGTGACGATCAGGGCCACTTCGATGACGGTGACGGCCACGGCGAGGACGAGCGAGCCGAAGGGTTCGCCGACCCGGTGGGCGACGACCTCCGCGTGGTGGACGGCCGCGAGGACCGCGCCCGCCAGGCACAGGGAGACCAGGACCACCGCGAGTCCGGGCAGATCACGTCCCCAGCTGAAGACGAGGGCGACCAGCGCCACCACGGGGACCAGGACGGTCCAGTCGGTCAGGGGGGATCTGTGGGTTGCCGTACTCATATGTGCAAAGTTGCCAGAAGTCTTCCCCCGGTGCGGTATCCGGCACGATTCGACCCCATTGACGTGGCACTTCTCACGAAACCGCCGGGCGTGGCGGGCGCTTTCGCGGCGGCGGGGGTTACGCCGCGCCGCCCGCCGGGGTCATGATCCTTCGATGGACGACACGACGCGGCGGGCGGAGATCTTCGGCGGCGCCCCGGACGACCCTCGTTTCACCGGGCCCGCGACCGGGGCGGAACGGCCGCTGCTGATCTCCGTCCTCGCGGCGCAGCGCGCGACGCTGGAGCTGAAGTGCGCGGGCGTGGCGCGGCCGGCGCGGCGCTCCGTGGAGCCGTCGACGCTCTCGTTGCTCGGGCTGGTGCGGCATCTGGCGGACATGGAGCGCCGCTGGTTCCGGCGGGTGCTCGCCGGTCAGGACGTCGGTCCGCTCTTCTCCGACCCGACCGATCCCGACGGCGACTTCGACGGCGCGCGCGACGATCCCCGGGTCGTGGCCGGGGCGTGGGAGGCGTGGCGCGCGGAGGTGGACTTCGCGGAGCGCTTCGCGCGCTGGGCACCGGACCTGGACGTCGAGGGGTACGACGCGTGGCGCGGGACGGTGTCGCTGCGCTGGGTGCTGATCCACATGGTGGAGGAGTACGCGCGGCACAACGGCCACGCCGATCTGCTGCGGGAGCGGATCGACGGGGCCGTCGGGCTGTGAGGCGGCGCGGGCGCCGGGTTCACACCGCGCGGTCGCGGCCCTCCCAGTGGGGGTCGCGCAGCCGGCGCTTGTAGAGCTTGCCGTTGGGGTCGCGGGGCATGGTGGCGATGAAGTCGACGGACTTGGGGCGCTTGTAGCCGGCGAGCTGTCGTTCGCAGTGGTGGAGGATCTCGGCGGCCAGGGCCTCGCCCGCCTCGAAGCCCTCGGCGGGTTCGACGACGGCCTTGACCTCCTCGCCCCAGGAGTCGTGCGGGATGCCGAAGGCGGCGGCGTCCGCGACGGCGGGGTGGGTGAGCAGGGCCGACTCGATCTCGGCGGGGTAGATGTTGACGCCGCCCGAGATGATCATGTCGATCTTGCGGTCGCGCAGGAAGAGGTAGCCCTCCTCGTCGAGGAGGCCGAGGTCGCCCACCGTGAAGAAGTCGCCGATGCGGTTGCCCCGGGTCTTGGCCTCGTCCTTGTGGTAGCTGAAGGCGCCGGTGTTCATCTTGATGTAGACGGTGCCGAGTTCGCCGGGGGGCAGTCGCCTGCCGTCGTCGTCGAAGACGGCCAGTTCGCTGATCGGCCAGGCCTTCCCGACGGTTCCGGGGCGCTTCAGCCATTCCTCGGCGGTGGCGAAGGCGCCGCCGCCCTCGCTGGCCGCGTAGTACTCCTCCACGCAGCGGCCCCACCAGTCGATCATCGCCCGCTTGACGTGGTCGGGGCAGGGGGCGGCGCCGTGGATGGCGTGCCGCATCGAGGAGACGTCGTAGGCCTCCTTCGTCCGCTGCGGGAGGGCGAGCAGGCGGTGGAACTGGGTGGGGACCATGTGGGTGTGGGTGCAGGAGTGCCGGTCGATCAGGCGCAGCATCTCCTCGGGGTCCCACTTGTCCATGAGGACCAGGGGGTGGCCGATGTTCAGGGACGCGCCCGCGAACTGGAGCACGGCCGTGTGGTAGAGCGGCGAGCAGACGAGGTGGACGTTGTCCTCGAAGGGGCGGATGCCGAAGATGCCGAGGAAGCCGCCGAGGTGCGTGTCCTCCGGGAGCCGGCCGGTCAGGGGGCGGCGGATGCCGCGCGGGCGGCCGGTGGTGCCGGAGGTGTAGTTCATGACCCAGCCGAGGGTGCGGTCGGCGGGGGGCGTCGCGGACTGCCCGTCGAGGAGGGCGGCGTACGGGGTGAATCCGGGGACCGGCCCGACGCAGTAGCGGCCCGCCTCGGGCAGGCCTGCCTCGTCGGCGGCGGCGCGGGCGGCCTCGGCGAAGCGTTCGTGGGCGATGAGGACCTTGGCTCCGGAGTCGGAGACGATCCAGGCGATCTCGGGGCCGACGAGGTGGTGGTTGACGGGGACGAGGTAGAAGCCGGCCTGGGAGGCGGCGAGGTAGGCGGTGAAGAACTCGACGCCGTTGGGCAGGACGACGGCGAAGGCGTCGCCGCGCTCCAGTCCGGCGGCGCGCAGGCCGTGGACGAGGCGGTTGACGTCGGCGTGCAGTCGACCGGCCGACCATTCCTCGCCTTCGGGGGTGACGAGGACGGTGCGGTGGGGGTCGGCGGTCGCCTGCGCCCAGAAGCCGGTGGGGTGGGTGTGCTGCGGTTGGCTCATGTCGGTCGCGGTCCTCCCTCGGGTCCGGGGCTCAGGCCCGGCCGGCGATGCGGTTGATGCGGTCGATGGCGCGCTCGAAGCCGGCGGTGAGTTCGTCGAAAACGGCCCGGACGGGGCGTTCGGCGTTCATCCGGCCGACGATCTGGCCGACGGGGGTGCCGAGCAGCGGCGCGACCTCGTACTTCTGGATGCGGGAGACGGCCTCGGCGACCAGCAGGCCCTGGAGCGGCATCGGGAGCGCCCCGGGGCCCTGGGGGTCGTCCCAGGCGTCGGTCCACTCGGTGCGCAGTTGGCGGGCGGGTTTGCCGGTCAGGGCGCGGGAGCGGACGGTGTCGCCGGATCCGGCGGCGAGGAGCTTGGCGGTGAGGGCGCGGGAGTGGAGGTCGGCCTCGGTGGTGGTGAGCCACAGGGAGCCGAGCCAGACGCCCTCGGCGCCGAGGGCGAGGCCGGCCGCGATCTGTTCGCCGCTGCCGATGCCGCCGGCCGCGAGGACGGGCAGGGGTGCGACGGCCTCGACGATCTCGGGGACGAGGACCATGGTGGCGATGTCCCCGGTGTGGCCGCCGGCCTCGTGGCCCTGGGCGACGACGACGTCGATGCCGGCCTCGGCGTGGCGGCGGGCGTGTTCGGCGCTGCCGGCGAGGGCGGCGACGAGGACCCCGTGGTCGTGGGCGCGGGCGATGACGTCGGCCGGCGGGGAACCGAGTGCGTTGGCCAGGAGTTTGACGGGGTAGTCGAAGGCGACGTCGAGCTGGCTGCGCGCGACCTGTTCCATCCAGCCGGTGATGCGCCAGCCCGAGGCCTCCCCCTCGGGGAGTTCGGGTACGTGGTACCGGGCGAGGGTCTCACGGACGAAGGCGCGGTGCGCGGCCGGGATCATCGCCTCGATCTCGGCCTCGCCGATGCCGTCGACGGCCTTCTTGGCCGGCATGACCACGTCGAGGCCGTAGGGCTTGCCGTCGGTGTGCGCCTGCATCCAGTCGAGGTCGCGCCCCAGGTCGTCGGGGGCGGTGTAGCGGACGGCTCCGAGGACGCCGAGCCCTCCCGCGCGGGTGATGGCCGCGGCGACCGCCGGGAAGGGCGTGAAGCCGAAGATGGCGTGCTCGACTCCCAGTTTCTTGCTCAGCTCCGTCTCCATGGGCGTGAGGATGCCGCAGGGCGGCGGGGTAGGGAAGGGGTTTTCTGATGCTGCGTCAGATTCTTTGACGGCCGGGCGGTGCGGAGGGTGCGCGGTGGGCGGGCAGATACCCAGTAGCGTGCGCGGGCAGGGACAGGAGGGCCGGGACATGGGTGACGACGGGGCTGTGGCGGGTGGCGCGGGAGCCGGGCGCGGGCTGAGCCGAAGGCGGCTCGGGGCGCGGTTGTTGGCACTCGGTGGGGTGCTCGCGCTGAACGCCGCGCTGCCCGGCCGACCGGCCGGGGCGGCCGGGGGACGCGGGGCCGGGCGCGGCGGGTACGGAGCGGGCGGGGGCGGGCGGGCGGGCGGGGTCGGCGGGTCCGGCGGACCCGGCGGGAACCCGGCCGACCGGCGGGCCCTCCAGGGGCTGCGCCTGCGCTACGGTTCCGCGCGCCAGGCCGGGCTGGTGGAACGGCACCTGGAGGCGGTGGCCGAGGAGGCCCGGCGCTTCCTGGACCCCTCCCCCGAACACCCCTACTACGCCGGGGCGGTGGTCCTCGCCGGGCGCGGTCGCACGGTGGCCCTGCACCGGGCCATGGGCGACGCGGTGCGCTACGCGGACTACGACGGGCGGACCGACCGGCCCACGGAGTTCCCGGCCGCCGAACGGATCGCGGCCACCGAGGACACGGTGTTCGACCTGGCCTCGCTGAGCAAGCTGTTCACCGCCATCCTCGCCGTGCAGCAGATGGAGCGGGGGCGGCTGGAGCTGGAGGCGCCCGTGCGCCGGTACCTGCCGGAGTTCACCGGCGGCGGCAAGGAGGCGATCACGGTACGCCAACTGCTCACCCACACCTCGGGGTTGCGTTCGTGGGCCCCCTTCTACCAGGAGACGACGCGCGAGGGACGGCTGCGCCTGCTGTGGTCCGTGCGCCCTCAGGAGACCCCCGGGTCGGTGTACCGGTACTCCGACCTGAACCTCATCGCCCTGCAACTGCTCCTGGAACGGATCACCGCTCGCACGTTGGACGCCCTGCTCCACGACGAGATCACCGCTCCGCTCGGGATGCACCGCACGCGGTACAACCCCCCGTTCTCCTGGCGCCGCGTGACCGCCGCCACCGAGGTGCAGCGCCCGCCGTGGTCGGGGTTGGACCGGGGGCTCGTGTGGGGCGAGGTGCACGACGAGAACGCCCACGCCCTCGGCGGCGTCGCGGGGCACGCGGGCGTCTTCGGCACCGCCTGGGACCTGGCCGTCCTCTCCCGCACCCTCCTCGACGGAGGGGTCTACACGGGCCGGCGCATCCTCGGCCCCGCCTCCGTCGAGCTGCTGTTCACCGACTACAACACCGCCTTCCCCGGAGACGACCACGGGCTGGGCTTCGAGCTCTACCAGCACTGGTACATGGGCGCGATGGCCACCCCGCACTCCGCCGGCCACACCGGGTTCACCGGGACCTCGCTGGTCCTGGACCCCTCCACCGACTCCTTCCTGATCCTGCTCGGCAACTCCGTCCACCCCGTGCGGACCTGGCGGGCCGGCAGCGCGCCCCGGGTCGCGACCGGCAACCGCTTCGCCCGCGCCGTGCCCGTGCGGACGCGGCACGGCGGCCCGGCCTGGTTCTCGGGGATGGAGACCGGCGGATCGGGGACCCTCACGCTGCCCCCGCTCACCCCGGCCACCGCCCGGGCCCGGCTGCGCTGCGCCGTGTGGTGGGACACCGTGCCCGAGGCGGGCGCCCTCCACCTGGAGGCCTCGCCGGACGGGATCGCCTGGGAGCCCGTGCCGTTCACCACCGTCCGTGCCACGGGCGGCGCCCCGGAGCAGTGGCCGCGGGGGCGCGTCGACGGCTGGTCGGGCCGCGTCTGGCACCGCCTCGAAGCCCCCCTGCCGACCTGGGCGGGCCGGCGGGTCACCCTGCGGTTCCGGCACGCCTCGACCGGCCGCTACGTCGGGCGGGGGATCTACGTGGACGTCGTACGGGTGGCCGAGCCGTCCGCGCTCCTCTTCGCCGAGGACCGCCCCGCGGACGCCGCCCGCGTCGAGGCGACGGGCTGGACCCGCTCGACGGACTGAGCGGCGGTGCGCGCGGGCGGTTCAGCGGAAGGTGTGGACCAGCTCGATCTCGCCGACGATGTGGGCGTTGAACGCGTCGAGCTCCTCGGCGGGCACCCACAGCTCCAGGATCGTCCGCCCTCCGACCTGTTGGACCGGATAGCGGCTCAGGAACGCGGAGTCGACCTCGAAGCGGGTGACGTGGCCGACGCCGCTGCGCGGGACGTTCCAGTCCCGGGCGATCCGGATCGCGTAGTCCTCGTTGAGGACCGGGTAGAAGATCGGCTGGTCCGGCAGCCGGGGCGGCCAGGCGCGCCGCTCCAGCGCGCGGACCAGCTCCCACTCCCGGGGGCCCGTGGGGCGCCAGAGGGTCGTCGTGTCCTGGGGGCCGGTCATGGCGTGCTCTCGCTCGTGTTCGGGGATCGGGGATCGGGGATCGGGGACCCTGCGATCCGGGCCAGGGCGCCTCGGCCCCCGGACGCCGGCGCGGCGGCGGGTCAGGCGCCCGACCCCAGGGCCTGTCGTCGAACTCCCGCCTGCCCCGCGGGCGACGACAGGAGTTCGACGACAGACCCTAGTGCGGCCCCGACCCCCTCGGCCACGCATTTCCGCGCCGGCGCTCCGGCCTCAGTGGCGGACCAGGCAGAACGGATGCCCCGCGGGATCGGCGTAGACGTCCCAACCGCGCTCCTCGGGGCCCTCGTCCAGCAGGGTCGCGCCGAGCGCGAGGACCTGCTCCCGGGCCCGGCCGAGGTCGCCCACGCCGAAGTCCAGGTGGAACTGCTGGGGGTGGGCGGGGTCGGGCCAACGCGGCGGCCGGTGGTCCGCGACCCGCTGGAAGGCCAGGACGGAGCCGCCCGGGGTGTGCACGGTGGACCACTCCTCGTCCACCGACCACCGCCGGTCGGGGCGGTCGACCTCACCTCCCGACAGGGCGGCGTAGAAGGCGGCGAGCGCGCGCGGGTCGGGACAGTCGAGGACGACGCACTGGAGTTCGGCGATCATGCGCCGAGCCTATGCCGGAGCGGCCGGCACGGCACGGGAACCCCTCCGCCGGGACCTGCCTAGTCGAGGGCGGCGTCGATCATTCGCCGGACCGTGGCGGTGAGTTCGGCCGGGTCCGGGGCGGGGCGGGAGTGGGCGAGGGCGCCCGCGAGGCGGTCGTAGAGCAGGCCGTCGGTCCAGGCCGCGATCAGTTCGGCGGAACGCTGGGGGTCGCGCGCGCCCAGGGCGGCGAGGACCGCGGCGGCGCGGGCGCGGGCGCCGAGGCCCGCGCGGTGCAGTTCGGGCTCCAGTTCCGGGTTGCGGGCCGCTTCCAGGCTCAGCTCGAAGCGCGCGAGTTGCCGCTCTCGGCCCGCGGTGAGCCACCGGTGCAGCAGCGCGGCGAAGGCCGCCGCGGCGGCGTCCCGGTCGAGCGGAACCCCGGCGGACGCCCCGGTGGCATCGGGCGATGCGGGGTCGACGGGCGGGCCGGGGAGTGCGGGCGGGTCGGCGTCGAGGTCTTCGAGGTCCAGCTCCGCCAACCGCCGGTAGCAGGCGCCGATCAGCGCGGTGCGGGTGCGGAAGTAGTACGAGGTGCTGCCGGCGGCGAGCCCGGCCGCGCCGTCCACGGCACGGTGCGTCAGGCCGCGGAGGCCGGCGGCGGCGACGAGGGCGATGGCGGTGTCCGCGATCAGGGTCCGCCGGTCGACGGGCGGGGGCGCCGCGCCCCCGCCCTCCGCCTGCGCGGCACGGGCACGGGCCGTCGCGGCGTCGGCGTCGGCGTGCGTCCGCCCCGCGGTGTCGGGGTCGGACTTCCGAGGGCCGGACGGGCCGGACGGGGTGACGGGGGTGGAGGGGCTGGACATGCCCTCACTCTACAGCTGTAGAGTGAAACACATCGCCTCTACGGATGTAGAGGGTCGTGCGTCCATCGAGGAGCCCGCCATGTCGCCACGTCAACGCCACGCCGTCATCGCCGGTGCCGGAATCGGCGGCCTCACCGCCGCCGTGGCCCTGCACCACCGCGGCTGGCGGGTCACCGTGTGCGAGCGCGCCGCCGCCCCGACGGCGGTCGGCGCCGGCATCGTCCTCGCCCCCAACGCCCTGCGCGCCCTCGACGCCATCGGCTTCGACCTCGCCGCCCTCGACGACACCGGCGCCGGAGCCCACCCGGTCCCCGCCGCGATGGGCCTGCGCCGCCCGTCGGGCACCCGGCTCAGCCGCACCGACACCGCCGCCCTGACCGCCCGCTACGGCAGGCCCCCGCTCGCCGTCCACCGGGCCGCCCTCACCGCGGCCCTGAGCGGCGCCCTGCCCGAGGGCGCGATCGCCTACGACCGCGCCGTCACGGACGTGGGGTCGACCGGGGACGCAGCCGTCGTGCGCACCACCTCGGGGGAGCTCGCCGCCGACGCCGTGATCGCCGCCGACGGCATCCACAGCCCGCTGCGCACCCGCTTCTTCCCCGACCACCCCGGCCTGCGCCACAGCGGGGAGACCGCCTGGCGCACCGTTCTGCCGGTGAGGGTGACGGAGGGCTGCGAGACCTGGGGTCGGGGCGAGCGCTTCGGCATGGTCCCGCTCGCCGACGGCCGGTCCTACGTCTACGCCACCGCCGTCGTCCCCGAGGGGTACCGCCCGGCGGACCTCCGGGCCGAGCTGCTGCGCCGGTACGGGACCTGGCACGACCCCATTCCCGCGCTGCTGGAGCGGATCGACCCGGAGCGGGTGCTCCAGCACGACCTGTACGACCTGGCCGGGCCGCTCCCCCGCCTGAACCACGGGCGGATCGCCTGGATCGGCGACGCCGCGCACGCCATGACCCCCAACCTGGGGCAGGGCGGCTGCCAGGCGGTCGAGGACGCGGCCGTCCTGGCCCACCTGCTGGACGGGGAGGCCGGCGAGGACGTACCGGCCGCCCTCGCCGCCTACAGCCGGGCCCGCCTCGCCCGTACGGACGCCATCCGCGTCCGCGCCCGGCGCGCGGGCCGCGTCGCCGCCGTCTCCCACCCCCTGGCCGCCGCCGTCCGTGACCTCGCGCTGCGCGCCACCCCCGCCCGTGTCGCGCGCGGGGCCATGGACGACCTGTTCGACGGGTTCGCCCTGCCGCGCTGAGCGCCGCGCCCCCCGCGCCCCGCCGGCCCCCGGGCCCCGCCGGCCGTCGGTGCCCGCCTGCCGTCAGAGCCCCAGCGCCGCCATCGCCGCGTTGTGCCCGGGCACGCCGCTGACCCCGCCGCCGCGCGCCGCTCCGGCCCCGCACAGCAGCACGGTGGGGTGCGCGGTCTCGACTCCCCAGCGACCTGATCCGCCGTCCCGCGCGTAGGGCCAGGACAGGTCCCGGTGGAAGATGTGACCGCCGGGCAGGCGCAGTTCCCGTTCCAGGTCCAGCGGGGTCTTGGCCTCGATGCAGGGGCGGCCGTCGGCGTCGAAGGCCAGGCAGTCGGTGAGGGGTTCGGCCAGGTGCGCGTCCAGTTGGGCGAGGGTGGCCGTCAGCAGCACCTCGCGCGTCTGCCGGTTGTCCTGGGCGAACAGCCGCGCCGGGGTGTGCAGTCCGAACAGGGTCAGGGTCTGGTAGCCCCGCGCGGCGAGGTCGGGGCCGAGGATCGAGGGGTCGGCCAGGGAGTGGCAGTAGATCTCCGACGGCGGCGCGGACGGCAGCTCGCCGGCCGCCGCCTCGGCGTGCGCGCGGCGCAGTTGTTCGTACCCCTCCGCGATGTGGAAGGTCCCGCCGAACGCCTCCCGGGGGTCCACCGAGGCGTCGCGGAGCCGGGGCAGCCGCCGCAGCAGCATGTTGACCTTGAGCTGGGCGCCCTCGGGCGCCGGGGCGGAGTCGTCCGGCGCCTCGCCCAGGAGTTCGGCCAGCGCCCGCGGGGAGGCGCCGACGAGGACGGTGCGGCCCGTGACGGAGCCCTCGCCCGTCGCCGTACGGAAGGTGACCTCGACGGGCGCCGTCCCGTCGGGGTGCAGCCGCAGCGCCTCGTGTCCGGTGACGATCTCGGCGCCCGCCGCGCGCGCCGCGTCGGCCAGCGCGTCGGTGAGCGCGCCCATGCCGCCGACGGGCACGTCCCAGTCCCCGGTGCCGCCGCCGATCACGTGGTAAAGGAAGCAGCGGTTCTGGGCCAGGGAGGGGTCGTGGGCGTCCGCGAACGTCCCGATGAGCCCGTCGGTGAGGACCACGCCCCGCACCAGGTCGTCGGCGAAGCGTTCCTCCACCGCCCGCCCGAGCGGCTCCTCGAAGAGCATCCGCCAGGTGTCCTCGTCGTCGACCCTGGCCCGCAGTTCCGCGCGGGTGGGCAGGGGCTCGGTGAGGGTGGGGAAGACCTTGCGGGCCAGGCGCCCGGTGGCCCCGTAGAACTCCCGCCAGCTCTCGTACTCCCGCTCCGATCCGGTCAGTCGGGCGAAGGACTCCCGGGTCCTGGCCTCCCCGCCGCCGACGAGCAGCCCGCCGGGCCGGCCGCCGGGGCCGGCGGGGGTGTAGGGCGTGTACGAGGACACCGTGCGGCGGCGGACCTCGAAGCGCAGCCCCAGGTCCCGGACGATCTTGTCGGGGAGCAGCGAGACCAGGTAGGAGTACCGCGACAGGCGGGCGTCGACCCCGGCGAAGGGGCGGGTGGAGACGGCGGCCCCGCCGGTGCGGCCGAGCCGCTCCAGGACCAGCACCGAACGGCCCGCCCGGGCCAGGTACGCGGCGGCGACCAGCCCGTTGTGGCCGCCCCCCACGATCACCGCGTCGTACACGTCGTGCGCGAAACCCCGGGAGCCCGTGACGGTTGTCATGGCTCTTGGTAACACACCTGGCCCAGTCGCTCCAGACAGTGTGCCTCGTCGGCGTGGGCGAGGACAGTGTCGGGGTGCTCGTCGCCCAGCGAGCGCTCGCGGATGCCCGACAGGTCGCGGTAGATGGGCAGCGCCTCGTCCCAGCGGCCCAGCCGGCCCAGCCCGACGGCCAGTTCGCGGCGGCTGACCAGGGTGTCCGCGTGCTCGGCGCCCAGGGCCCGGGCGCGGGCCGCGCCGACCGCGCGGGCCTCCTCCACGGCCTCCTCCCACCGCTCCAGGCGGCCCAGGTTCACGCCGAGGACGTGGCGGGCGCGCAGGGTCTCCGGGTCCGCGGCGCCGTAGGCCCGGGTGCGGTCGCGGACCAGGGACCGGAAGAGGTCCAGCGCCTCGGCGGCGCGGCCGGTGCGGCCGAGGGCGATGCCGGTCTCGTAGCGGGCGGCGAGGACGTCGGGGTGGTCGCGGCCGAGGACGCGTTCGCGTACGGCGGCCACGTGGCGGAAGCCGGTCAGGGCCTCCTGCCAGCGGCCGAGCCGGCCGAGGGCGTAGGCGGCCTCGTAGCGGGTGTGGAGGGTGTCCACGTGTTCGGCGCCGAGGACGGCGGCCCGGTCGGCGGCCACCTCCGCGGCGGTGGCGTACGCCTCGGCGTGCCGGCCGAGGGCACCCAGCGCGCAGGCCAGGTTGTGGCGACAGCGCAGGGTGTCGGGGTGGCGCGGACCCGCGGTGCGGACGCGGGCGGCGAGGACGGCCTCGTACCGCTCGTGGGCCTCGCCGTGGCGGCCGAGCCGGCTCAGTTCGTACGCCTCCTCCTGGCGGGCGGCCAGGGTGTCCGCGTGGTCGGGGCCCAGCACCTTCGCCCGCCCGTGCGCGACGGCCGCGTACACGGCCAGGGCCTCCTCGGGCCGGCCGGAGCGGCTGAGGGCGAAGGCCCGGGTGTGTCCGGCGGCGAGGGCGTCGGGGCGCTCGACCCCACCGGCGAACGACACGGTGCCCAGTCCGTGCACGACGGTGAGGCGGGGGTCCTCGGCGGGCGCGGGACGGACGATCCGCTGCGCCCCGGAGGCGCCCGGCGCGTACGTTCCGGTGCCCGAGTACGGGGTGGTGCGCGGGTCGGCCCCGGCGGCGCCGGCCGTCGCGGGTGCGGGGGTCGGGCGGGCGGGGGTCGGGCGGGCGGTCGTCGTGCGGCCCGAGGTCCAGGAGCCGGTGAGCACGGCCCAGGCGCCGCTCGCGGGCCGGGCGTCGATGCCGGCCTTGCGTCCGGCGGTCATGCCGGCGGCCCACGCGGGCAGCGGCGGGTGCGCGCCGAGCGGCCCGCCCGCGCCGAAGCGCGCCTCGGCCAGGCGCCGGTGCACGTGGCGGGCGTCGCCGGGACGGTCCTCGGGGCGCTTGGCCAGCAGTTCCAGGACGATCCGCTCGAAGTGCTCGGGCAGCTCGGGCCGGTGCTCGCGCGGCGGGACGGGGGCGCTGTCGCGGTGGCCGACCAGCACGGACCAGGAGTCTCCGAGGTCGAAGGGCGGGGCTCCGGTGGCGATCTCGTAGAGGACGCAGCCGAGGGAGTAGAGGTCGCTGCGGTGGTCGACCTCACCGCCCGCGATCTGCTCGGGCGACATGTAGTGCGGGGTGCCCATGGCCATGCCGCCGCCGGTGAGCTTGGCGGTGAAGCCGATGTCGTGGGCGAGGCGGGCGATGCCGAAGTCGCAGATCTTCACGGTGCCGTCGGTGAGCCGCATGATGTTGGCCGGCTTCAGGTCCCGGTGGACGACGCCCTGGTCGTGGGTGTAGCCGAGGGCGGCCGCCATCTGCTCGGCGATGTCCAGGACCACGTCGACGGGCAGCGGACGGGCCTCGTTGTCCTCCATCAGCTGGCTGAGGTTGCGGCCTTCGAGCAGCTCCATGACCAGGTAGAGGGGCCCGCCGCCGGCGCTGTCGTCCCCGAAGTCGTGCACGACGGTGACGCCCCGGTGCTGGAGCGAGGCGGCGACCCGCGCCTCGCGCCGGAAGCGCTCGCGCAGGACCTGGGTGAAATGGGCGTCCTGTTCGGACCCGATCGGTTTGAGGCATTTCACCGCGACCTGCCGCCCGAGCGACTCGTCGCGGGCACGCCACACCTCGCCCATACCGCCGCGCCCGATCAGATCGAGTGACCGGTACCGGCCCTGGATCAGTCTGGACTCCGCCATGTCTTGAAGCCGCCCCCGTCGTCGTGCCGCGCCCTCCCCAGGCGGTCCAGTATGGCCGCTGACGTACGCAGTGTGTACGCCGACGGGCGGCTGTCGGGGCCCATGCGGCGTATCGCCTTCAAGATGTGACCTGGAGGCAGTTGCCAGCGTAGACCTGCGGGAATGCTGCGCAATACGCGACCGGTGAGGCGCAACCGCCGGGTGACCTCCGCCGGGGGCGGCGCGGGGCGCCCGTAGAGACAATGCGCCCAGCCGGGGAGGGTGTCGTAGGCGAGCGCGGAGACCGGGCCCCACAGCAGGTTTCGGCCAGGGACCAGGAGGCGGGGGACGGGCGGGGCGCGCAGGAAGTCGTCGACGGCGCGGGCGTCGGCGCCGGCGGCGAGGCGGGGAAGAACCTCCTCGAAGTAGGCCTCCAGCCGCCGCGTGTCGGCCGGCACGTCGGCAGGATCGAGACCGACGAGGCGGGCGTTGACCCGGTTCTCGTCGACGTAGCGGTCCGCCCGGTCCGGGGTGAGGGGAACGCCGGAGCGCAGCAGTATGTGCAGGAAGCTGTCGATCTGCGCGCAGTGCACCCACATGAGGAGTTCGGGGTCGTCCACGGAGAACCGCTCCCCGGTCTCGGGGTCGACGGCGGACAGCTTTCGGTGGATCGCACGAACCCGGGCGCCGGCGCGTTCGGCGGCCTCGGTGGTCCCGTAGGTGAGGGTGCCCACGAAGTCGGCGGTGCGCAGCAGTCGACCCCAGGCGTCGCGCCGGAAGTCGGAGTTCGCGACCACCCCGCGCACGGCGCGCGGGTGCAGGGCCTGGAGGTAGAGCGCGCGGATCCCGGCGATCCACATCACCGGGTCGCCGTGGCACTGCCAGGTGACCGATCCCGGGCCGTACAGCCCCGGATCCGCGCCCTCGTACGGAGTTCCGCCCATCGCCCGCCTCCCGGCCGGAGCCTACCCGGGAGGGGGACCGTTTCATCCATGTACGCGCGCACGAGGGTTTCGGTCGAAGCCCCAACCCCGCGGAAGTCGACGTACGGCCCGCCGCCGGTGGACGCGGGGTGACGAGGGGCAACCGCCGGCGGTGCGGCGTACGCACGCCCCCACCGGCCGTAACATCCTTTTCACCACCACCCGTTACAGCTCACGAGGCGAGGCGACGACGATGCGGACACGCGACCGGGACGGCATGTCCGTGGACGTCCACCACGGCGCCCTGGACGACGGCCACTTCGCCTCGCGGCGACCCGACACCCGCATCGCGCGGTTCGTCGCCGAAGCCCTCGACGGCGCGGGCCGGGTCCTCACCGTCGGCGCCGACGCCGAGGAGCTGCCCTTCGCCGACGGCGAGTTCGACGGGGCGATGACCCTCTTCGACGTCCACGAGTGGAGCGACACGGCCGCCGGCCTGCGCGAGATGCGCCGCGTCACCCGGGGCCCGGTGGTGGTGCTGACCCGCGACCCGAAGCTGGTCCGCGACTTCTGGCTGGGCGCGTACGCCCCCGAGGTCCTCGACGTCGAGGCGCGCCGCCACCCGCCCGTCGAGGAGGTGGCCGCCGCCCTCGGCGGCACGGCGACCGTGCTGAGCGTGCCGATCCCCCTGGACTGCACCGACGACTTCGACGAGGCCTACTACGGCCGCCCCGAACTCCTCCTGGACCCCGCCGCCCGCCGGGCCGGTTCGGCCTGGAGCTTCGTCGACGACGGCGTCCGCGAACGCTTCGACGCGAGCCTGCGCCGCGACCTCGCCTCCGGCGCCTGGGACGCCCGCCACGGCCGGCTGCGCACGCGGCCCTCGTACGACGGCTCCCTCGTCCTGGTCCGGTCCACGCTCCCCGGGTGAGGTTCAGCGGCGGACGCGGGGCATGCCCAGGCCGATCCAGGAGATGATCTCGCGCTGGATCTCGTTGTTGCCGCCGCCGAAGGTGAAGATCACCGCGCTGCGGTAGCCGCGTTCGAGTTCGCCGTGCAGGACCGCGCCCGCCGAACCGTCCTTCAGGGAACCGGCCGAGCCGACCACCTCCATCAGCCAGGCGTACGCGTCCCTGCGCGCCTCGGAGCCGTAGACCTTGACGGCGGAGGCGTCCTGCGGCGTGAGCGTGCCGGACTGGACGGCGTTGACCATCTGCCAGTTGAGCAGCTTCATCGCGTCGAGGCGGGCGTGCGTGCGGGCCAGGCGCCCGCGCACCCACGGGAGGTCGATCACCCGGCGGCCGTCGGCGAGCTTGGTGCGCGCGGCCCAGCGCTGGACGTCGTGCAGGGCTCGGATCGCCATCGTGCCGTGGGCGGCGAGGGTGACCCGCTCGTGGTTCAACTGGTTGGTGATCAGGCGCCAGCCCTTGTTCTCCTGCCCGACCCGACGGCTCGCCGAGACCCGGATGTCCTCGTAGTGGCTGGCCGTGGTGTCGTGCGAGGCGAGGGTGTTGATGAGGGTGCAGGAGTAGCCCGGGTCGGAGGTCGGCACCAGGAGCATGGTGATGCCCTTGTGCGCGGGGGCGTCGGGATCGGTGCGCACGGCGAGCCACACCCAGTCGGCGGTGTCGCCGTTGGTGGTCCAGATCTTCTGGCCGTTGACGACGTAGGTGCCGTCCTCCTCGCCGCCCTCGCGCACGGCCTTGCACTTGAGCGCGGCCAGGTCGGTGCCGGCGTCGGGCTCGCTGTAGCCGATCGCGAAGTCGATCTCCCCGGAGAGGATCCGCGGGAGGAAGTACGCCTTCTGCTCCTCGGTGCCGAACTGCATGATGGTCGGTCCGACGGTGTTCAGCGCCATCAGCGGGAGCGGGACGACGGCCTGCGCGGCCTCGTCGAAGAAGATGAACTGGTCCATGGGAGACATCCCGCGCCCGCCGTACTCCACGGGCCAGCCGACGCCCAGCCAGCCGTCGGCGCCGAGGCGGCGGATGGTCTCCCGGTAGAAGCGCTTCTGCGCCGCCGGGTCCTCGTAGCGGGCGTAGACGTCCTCCGGGACCAGCTCGGCGAAATAGGCGCGCAGTTCGGCGCGCAACTGCTGCTGCTCAGGCGTGTATTCGAGGTGCACGGCCCCTCCGAGGGTGTCGCGGTCCGGCCCGGTCGCCGGCGTGGCGGCGGTCAGAGTAGAACGCGTTGCAAAAATCCGGAAGGGCGTGCGCACGGTCGGACCCCGCCCCTAGTCGCTCCGCTCCAGGGCGGTGATCATGGCCGCGGCGGTGCTCGCCATGGCCGTCCGGGCGGCCGTGAGGTAGGGGCGGGGGTCGGCCGGGGTGAGGTGGGCGCGGATCGCGTCGGTCATCGCCACGTTGAGCGCCGTACCGATGTTGACCTTCCGGATGCCGCCTGCCACGGCGGCCGCGAGCTCCGCGTCCGGCAGCCCCGAGGAACCGTGCAACACCAGCGGCACGTCCACGGTCTTGGCCAGGCGGGCCAGGAGCGCGTGGTCGAGCGCGGCCGTCCGGCTGGTCATCGCGTGACTGCTCCCGACGGCCACGGCCAGGGCGTCCACCCCGGAGTCGGCGACGAACCGGCGCGCCTCGTCGGGATCGGTCCGGGCCCCCGGAGCGTGCGGGTCCAGGGGCGCCTCGCCGTTCTTCCCGCCGACCTCGCCGAGCTCCGCCTCGATCCACAGGCCGTTGACGTGGGCCCAGTCGGCGGCGGAGCGGGTGGCCTCCAGGTTCTCGGCGTAGGGCAGGTGCGCGGCGTCGTACATGACGGAACCGAAGCCGGCGTCGACGGCCCGCCGCAACAGGTCGGGGCTCTTGACGTGGTCCAGGTGCAGTCCCACGGGGACCCCCGCGGCCTCGGCGCAGGCGGCGGCCGCCCGCGCGATGGGCAGCACGGCGCCGCCCCTGAACCGCACCGCGTTCTCGCTGAGTTGCAGGATCACCGGCAGGCCCACCCGCTCGGCGCCCTCGACCACGGCTTCGGCGTGCTCCAGGGTGATGATGTTGAAGGCGGCGACCGCCCGGCCGCCCGCGGCGGCTTCGGCGACCAGGATTCCGGCGGAGGCCAGGCTCATCGGACCGCCTCCTCGGCGGCGGCGAGGCCGGAGGCGTGGCCGGCGGTGTGACCGGCGGTGTGACCGGGCGTCAGGATCACCGAACGGGTCAGGTTGCGGGGCGCGTCCGGATCGAGCCGCCGGTGCGCGGCGACCGCGACGGCGAACCGGTGCACCCGGACCAGCTCGGCGAGCGGGTCGAGCGCGCCGGCCACCCACGCGGCCCCGGTGCCGAGGACCTGCTCGGCGATCCCGTCCGGCGTCGCGTCGAGCGACCACGTCACCGAACCGGGCCCGGTGACGCTGACCGGTCCGTGCCGGTACTCCATGGCCGGGTACGACTCGGCCCAGGACAGGGAGGCCTCGCGCATCTTGAGGGCGGCCTCGTGCGCCAACCCGACGCTCCAACCCCGCCCGAGGAAGGTGAACTGGCTCAGGCCCTCCGGCGCGACCGGCAGCGGCTCGGCCAGCGCGGTCCGCGCGTCGGCCACCACCGCCGGGGTGTGCGCGCCCACGTGGGCGCGCAGCAGGGTGAGGGCGGTCGTCGCGAAACGGGTCTGGACGACGGACTCCTCGTCGGCGAAGTCCAGCACCACCAGGTCGTCGGCGAGACCCGTCACGGGGGTGTCCGGGTCTCCGATGACCGCGGTGGTCGGGGTGCCGGCCTCCCGCAGCGCGGCCAGCAGGTCGAGGACCTCGGTCGTGGTCCCGGACCGGGTCAGCGCCACCACCCGGTCGTAGCGGCGGCGGTGCGGGAACTCCGAGGCGGGGAAGGCGTCCGTCTCGCCGTGGCCGGCGTCCTCCCGCAACGCCGCGGCCGCCTGGGCCATGTAGTACGAGGTCCCGCAGCCGACGATCGCGGTCCGCTCCCCCGGCTCCGGCAACACCGCCCGCCGGGCCGGGGCCAGTTCGGCGGCCCGTTCCCAGCTCTCGGGCTGCGTGGACAACTCGTACGCGACGTGACTCATGCGGGCTCCCTGCGCGTTGGGTGCGTAAGCGTGTGAGCGTGTGTGGCGGTACATCCCTACGGCGTGCGTGTTCCTGCAAGGTAGCGGGCGGTTTCGCGCAACTTCAAGCATCTACGGGTCGACGCCCTGGGTTAGTCTCGACGCCAGGGCCTCGGACGTGCCCGCAACACGCACGGGAGGGGTGCCATGACCCGCAAGGAACGCTGGCAGAGACTGCTGGACCTGCTGGTGGAGCGGGGCGGGCTGGAGGTGGAGGCGGCGGCCGCGTCCCTCGGCGTGTCCGCCGCGACGATCCGCCGCGACCTCGACCAACTCGCCGAGCAGCAGCTCCTGGTGCGCACGCGCGGCGGGGCGGCCCCGCACGGCGTGTCCTACGAACTCCCCCTGCGCTACCGCACGTCCCGCCGGGCCGCCGAGAAGCACCGCATCAGCGAGGCCGTCGCGGGCCTGATCGCCCCGGGCGAGGTGATCGGCCTGACCGGGGGCACCACCACCACGGAGGTCGCCCGCGCCCTGGCCGCCCGCCCGGACCTCGCGACGGGCTCCCCCGCCCTGACCGTCGTCACCAACGCCCTCAACATCGCGGGGGAACTGGTGATCCGGCCCCAGTTCAAGATCGTCCTGTCGGGCGGGGTCGCCCGCCCGCAGTCCTACGAACTCACCGGCCCGCTGGCCCAGGAGACGCTGGGCCGGCTCACCGTGGACACGGCCGTGGTCGGCGTCGACGCCTTCGACCCGCAGGACGGCGCGGCGACCCGCCACGAGGACGAGGCCGCCGTGAACAGCCTCCTGTGCGCGCGGGCCCGCCGCGTGGTCGTCGCGGCCGACTCCACCAAGCTCGGCATCCGCGCCTTCGCCCGCATCTGCCCCACCTCGACGGTGCACACCCTGGTGACGGACACCGGCCTCGCGGCCCCCTTGGCGGCGGGGTTCGAGGCGGCCGGGGTGGAAGTGATCCGGGTCTGAGGGGCGGGGGGGCGGGGGTCGGGGGTGGGGCGGGGGGCTACCCCAGCCGGGCAGTGTCAGGGATGTGCTGGGGGTTTCCCGTCAGTCTCTTCGTCTCTCCGGTGCGGGCCGGGCCCTCAAGGGCGCTCACTTCGTTCGCGTCGCTTCGCGATGGCCTTCGGCCACCCTTGACCGCCCGTCCCGCCCCGGACAAACGAAGACTGTCGGGAAACCCCCGAAAGAACGGCCACGGGGCAGGACAAGGGGAAGACCCCCGCATCAGCGACCAGCGAGGACCCACCCCACGGGCCCACCGGACATCCGGGCCCTCACAGCCCCTTTCGGGACCGAGCCAGCGCCTACCCGCACCAAAAGTCGACCAGATCGTCCTGCGGAGCACCCAAGCGCGTCAGATCGCTACGCGCTCCTCTGGTCTCGGCGTCCACCGGCCGTCTGGGGTGAATACCTGCACTCCAGGACGATCAGAGAGGTCCGGGAAGCGGTTGCGCGCATCGGATCGCTACGTGCTCCCGACGTCTCGGCGTCCGACGGTCGGCCGGCGTTGCCGCCTGCACGACAGGACGAACAGACGGGGAGAGATGGCGGACAGCGACCCAAGACGGCCGGCGGACGCCGAGAAATGAGGAGCGCGTAGCGATCTGACGCGCTTGGGTGTTCGGTGGGATGGTCTCGTCGACTTTTGGTGCGGGTAGGGCAGGAGTGGGGTCCCGAAAGGGGCTGTGAAGGAGGGCCGCCCGGTCGCGGCTCCTCGCCCGGGAGGTCGAGGGTCACTGATGCGGGGGTCTTTGTTGCTCCTGCCCCGTGACCGTTCTTTCGGAGGTTTCCCGACAGTCTTCGTATGTCCGGGGCGGGACGGGCGGTCAAGGGTGGCCGAAGGCCATCGCGAAGCGACGCGAACGAAGTGAGCGCCCTTGAGGGCCCGGCACGACACGGAGAGACGATGAGACTGACGGGAAACCCCCAGCACCTCCCCGACCCCGCCCCGGGGAGTGCCGCCCCCCGACCCCCGACCCGCCCCTCAATGCCCCGGGACCCGCTCCGCCTCCGTCACCAGCGCCGACAGGACCGGGGCGATCAGCGGGTGGGACGCGGCCCCGCGGCGCGTGGCGGCGAAGACGCGGCGGGTCGCGGCCGGGCCCGTGACCGGGCGGACCGTGACCTCCTTGAGGTCCATGCCCCGCAGGGCCGAGCGCGGGACCAGGGCCACCCCTGCCCCCGCTCCGACCAGGGCCGTCACGGCCCGGAAGTCGTCGGAGGAGTGCGCGAAGCGGGGCTGGAAGCCCGCCAGTTCGCAGGCCAGGAGGGTCACGTCGTGGCACGGGTTGCCCGGGTACTGGCCCACCCAGTCGGAATCGGAGAGGTCCGCCAGCGCCACCGCCGGAAGGTCGGCGAGGCGGTGCGCGGAGGGCAGGACCGCGTCGAAGGGTTCCGCGTAGAGCGGCAGGACCGACAGGCGGGCGTCGTCGGCGCCCGGGCCGCCTCGGTACTCGACGGCGAGCGCGACGTCCGCCTCCCCGTCCAGCAGCATCGGCAGGCTCTGGTCGCCCTCCGCGTCGCGCACCCGCAGCCGGATGCCCGGGTGCTCCACGGCGAGGCGGGCGATGGCCGGGGCCAGCACCTCGGCGATGCCGGTGGCGAAGGCGGCGACGGTCACCTCGCCGGCCGTTCCGCCCGCGTACGCCGCGAGTTCCGCCTCGGCGCGCTCCAGTTGGGCCAGCACCTCGTGGGCGTGGCCCAGCAGGATCTCACCGGCCGCGGTGAGTCGTACGCCCCGGCCGCTGCGGGTGAGCAGGGCGTGGCCGGTCTCCTGTTCCAGAGCGGCGAGCTGCTGGGAGACGGCGGACGGGGTGAGGTACAGGGCTGCGGCCGCGGCGGTCACCGTACGGTGGTCCGCCACGGCCCGCAGGATGCGCAGCCGGCGGGGGTCGATCACCCCTCCATTGTCTCAGCCTGCGGATGTTCCCAGCGCCGCGCGGGCGTCGACGAAGGCGGCGACGGCGCGCTCGACGTCGGCGGTGGAGTGTGCGGCCGAGAGCTGGACGCGGATGCGTGCCGCGCCCATGGGGACGACGGGGTACGAGAAGCCGATCACGTACACGCCGCGTTCCAGGAGCAGCTCGGCCATGCGGGCGGCCTCGGCGGCGTCGCCGATCATGACGGGGGCGATGGCGTGGTCGCCGGGCAGGATCTCGAAGCCGGCCTCGGTCATCTTGGTGCGGAACAGCTTGGTGTTCTCGGCGAGGCGGTCGCGCAGGTCGCCGGCGGACTCCAGGAGGTCGAGGACCTTGAGGGAGGCGGCGGCGATGACGGGGGCGAGGGAGTTGGAGAAGAGGTACGGGCGGGAGCGCTGGCGCAGCAGGGCGACGATCTCGGCGCGGGCGGCGACGTAGCCGCCGGAGGCTCCGCCGAGGGCCTTGCCGAGGGTGCCGGTGATGATGTCGACGCGGTCCATGACGCCGTGCAGTTCGGGGGTGCCGCGGCCGCCGGGGCCGACGAAGCCGACGGCGTGGGAGTCGTCGACCATGACCATGGCGTCGTAGCGGTCGGCGAGGTCGCAGATCTCGGTGAGGGGGGCGACGTAGCCGTCCATGGAGAAGACGCCGTCGGTGACGATGAGCTTGCGGCGGGCGCCGCCGTCGGTGGCCTCCTTGAGGCGGGCCTCCAGCTCGGCCATGTCGCGGTTCGCGTAGCGGAAGCGGCGGGCCTTCGACAGGCGGATGCCGTCGATGATCGAGGCGTGGTTGAGGGCGTCGGAGATCACCGCGTCCTCGGCGCCGAGGAGGGTCTCGAAGACGCCGCCGTTGGCGTCGAAGCAGGAGGAGTAGAGGATCGTGTCCTCCTGGCCGAGGAAGGAGGACAGGCGGGCCTCCAGTTCCTTGTGGACCTCCTGGGTGCCGCAGATGAAGCGGACGGAGGCCATGCCGTAGCCCCAGCGGTCGAGGGCTTCCTTGGCGGCGGTGACGACCTCGGGGTGGTCGGCGAGTCCGAGGTAGTTGTTGGCGCAGAAGTTGAGGACCTCGCCGGGGGCGCCGCCCGCGGTGACGGCGACGGCGGCGTTCTGCGGGGTGCCGATGACGCGCTCGGGCTTGTGCAGGCCCGCGGCGCGGATCTCGTCGAGGGTGGTGCGGAGGTCTTCGCGTACGGACTCGAACATGGGCTTCGGCTTCTCCTTGTGCGGCGGAAGAGGAAGGGGGCCGGGCCCCGCGGAGGGGGGAGGGTGTGCGGGGCCCGGCCGTGGGGAGATGGTCTGTCGGTCCTTGCCGGACCTGTCGGATCCGGGGCGGTTACGCCGTCCAGTCCAGGATGATCTTGCCGCTGCGGGCGGTGGCGGCCTCGTCGAAGGCGGCCTCGAAGTCGCGGTGGGAGTAGCGGCCGGTGATGACCGGGGACAGGTCGAGGCCGCCTTCCAGGAGCACCGTCATCGCGTACCAGGTCTCGAACATCTCGCGGCCGTAGATGCCCTTGATGGTGATCATCGAGGTGACGACCTTCGCCCAGTCGACGGGGAACTCCTGGGCGGGCAGGCCCAGCATGGCGATGCGGCCGCCGTGCGTCATGTTGTCGATCATGTCGCGCATGGCCTCGGCGCGGCCGGACATCTCCAGGCCGACGTCGAAGCCCTCGCGCAGGCCGAGGCGGGCCTGCGCGTCGGCGATGGAGGTCTCGGCGACGTTGACCGCGAGGGTGGCGCCGGCCTTGCGGGCGATCTCCAGGCGCTCGGGGCTGACGTCGGTGATGACCACGTTGCGCGCGCCGGCGTGCTTGGCGACGGCGGCGGCCATGATGCCGATCGGGCCGGCGCCGGTGATCAGCACGTCCTCGCCGACGAGCGGGAAGGACAGCGCGGTGTGCACGGCGTTGCCGAAGGGGTCGAAGATGGCGGCGACGTCGAGGTTGACGGCGGTGCGGTGCACCCAGACGTTCTGCGCGGGCAGGACGACGTACTCGGCGAAGGCGCCGTCGCGGCCGACGCCGAGGCCGATGGTGCTGCGGCACAGGTGGCGGCGGCCGGCGAGGCAGTTGCGGCACTTTCCGCACACGAGGTGACCCTCACCGCTGACCAGGGCGCCGACCTCGATGTCCTGGACGTCCGTGCCGACCGCGGCGACCTCTCCGACGAACTCGTGGCCGAGGACGAGGGGGGTCTTGACGGCTCCCTGGGCCCAGCCGTCCCACGAACGGATGTGCAGGTCGGTGCCGCAGATGCCGGTGCGCAGCACCTTGATCAGCACGTCGCCGGCGCCGTACTCGGGCTCGGGGACGTCCATGAGCCACAGCCCGGGCTCGGCCTTGTGCTTGACGAGTGCCTTCATGGCGGTGGCTCCAGGCGTGCGGGAGGGAGGCGTCGCGCGCGGGGGCGCGCGACGTGGTGTGTCGGGCACCAATCTGCCGAGCGGCAGGGTGATCGGTCCATCGAGACTTTCTTAAGCGGGTCGACAGCCCAGCTTCACGCCTATGCTCCTCAGGTGACGGGGCAGGGGCCTGCGGGCGGAGGCCCGGGGGCGGGTAAAAGGGGAGGTGAGGGGCGTGCCGAGTCTGCGCAGCAGGGCGCTTTCGGCCGCGCTGACGGCGGCGGGGCGGCGAAGACGGTTCGCCACGGCGGAGGCGGTACGGGCCCGGGTGGCCGAGTCCGCGCGGCGGCCGGCGTCGCATCTGCCGCCGCGGTCGTTGGGCCGGGTCGCGGAGGTGTCGAGGACCTTCGTCGGGGCCTGGCCGGTGTACGACGCGGCGCCGCGCGGGCAGGAGCCGGTGGCGCGGGTGTTGTACGTGCACGGTGGCGCGTACATCAACGAGTTGGTGCGCCCGCACTGGTCGTTGATCCGGACGTTGGTGACGCGGGCCCGTGCCCGGGTGGTGGTGCCGGCGTACGTGCTGGCGCCGCGCGGGACGGCGGATCGTACGGTTCCGGTGGCGGCGGACCTGTTGAGCGGGTTGATCGAGAGCGGGGGCGCCGGCGGAACGGTGCTGATCGGTGATTCGGCGGGCGCCGGGTTGGCGCTGGCGGCCGCGCAGCGGTTGCGGGAGCGTACGGGGGCCCAGCCCTCGCGGATCGTGCTGATCTCCCCGTGGCTGGACGTGAGCATGACCCATCCGGGGCAGGCGGAGATCGAGGCCGCCGATCCGATGCTGGCCCGGCCGGGTCTGGCCGAGGCGGGTCGTCTGTACGCGGGCACGCTGGACGTGGCCGACCCCCGGGTGAGCCCGTTGCACGGTTCCTTCGCGGGGTTGGCCCCGTTGACCGTCTTCACGGGTACGCGTGACGTGCTGAGCACCGACAGCCGGGAGCTGTTGCTGCGGGCGCGGGCGGCGGGGGCCCAGGTGGAGTGGCACGAGGAGGCGGGTTTGCCGCACGCCTACCCGCTGATGCCGGTGCCGGAGGGTCGCGCGGCGCGGGAGCGGATCGTGGAGCTGATCGGGGAGACCGCGGACGATCAGTGACGGGCGCCGCCGCTTCGGGGCGGCCCCCCGGGTCACCGGTCCCGGTGTCCGCGCCCGCCCCGCCCGATCCGCTCGACCCACCCGATCCGCTCGGCCCGCCCGGTCCGCCCGGTCCCGTCGTGGCACGCGCGCGGTCACGGCCGGGTCAGGCCGTGCAGGTCATCAGCGTGCTGACCGGCCAGGCGCGGTACGCCGTCCAGTACGCCTCGTCACGGTGCGCGTCCGCCGGCGGGGTGCGGCTGGGCTGCCATCCGACGGTGCTGAAGCCCGCGTCGACGGCGGCTTCGGCGAAGTCGGCGTGCGCCCATTCGCGGTACTCGAAGTGGACCGGGGGCTCGGTGAGGAACTGGGCCCTCAGCAGGGGTGCGTCACCCTCCGGTACCCGGTCGAGGATCCGCATCCCGTACGGCGACCAGTCCACGTGCGGGTAGGCGCCGGGGTTGCGGACCAGCGACAGCAGGCGTCCGCCGGGGCGCAGGTTCGCCCGGATCCCCCGGAACATGGCGTGCAGGGAGTCCCGGTCGGGGGCGTGGCTGAACAGGTACACGGCGGTGGCCAGGTCGAACGGGCCGAGCTGGGGCATGGCCGCGGCGTCGGCGACGACGTACTCGACGGAGGTGGTGCCGGCTGCGCCGGCCGTGGCGCGGCCGTGGCGTTCGCGGGCCCGGCGGACGCGGTCGGGGCAGCTGTCGACGCCGACGGTGCGGCGGGCCCCGCCGTCGGCGAGGAAGGCGGCGGTGGCGCCGTGCCCGCAGGCCACGTCCAGGGTGTCGAGGTCACGGACCCCGCCGAGGGCGTCGAGGGCGGTGCGCAGGGTGTAGGCGTCGGCCGCGGTGAAGGCCGCCCGGGGCGCGGGGTGCGTGGACGTGTCGTGCTGCTGTCGCATGCCGGAAGCCTCCCCGGCCCGGGACGGCGGGAGGACCGGGCGGGCGGTGCGTCCCCCGCACGGGGGAGGCGTTCGGGTCAGCGCGTACGGCGTACGACGTACGGGGCGAGGCGGCGGGGTCCGGGGACGGGCGGCCGGGGTGCGCTGGGCGACCCGGCCGGGGCATGCTGACTGTGTGACGGCGAGACCGGACGGCGGCGGCCCGGAGTCCGATGCCACGGCCCGGGTGTCGGCCCGTGCGGCGGTACGCGCCGTGGAGGCCGTCGGCGGCTACGCGGGCGGGGTGTACCTGCGCAGCGGCACCCGGGGGCTGCTGCTGATGGCGTCGATCACGGGGCTGCCGGACACCTTGTTCCGGCCGTGGTGGCGGATGCACGTGAACCGCCCCTACCCGGTCGCGGAGGCGTACCGGTCGGGCCAGGCGGTGCACCTTCCCGACGGTGAGGCGGCGATGCGCCGGTTCCCGCAGCTGATGGCCGGTCTGCCCTTCCCGTTCGGGTCGCTGTACGAGCCGGTGACGGCCGGGTCGGAGCGGTTCGGGGTGCTGCTGGTGCTGCGCGCGGCCACGCCGGGCGTGGCGGTCGACGCCGCCGATCGGGAACGGATGCGGGCGGCCGCCGAGGAGCTGGCCGGGGAGTTGGCGGCGCTGGCGGCCGTCGGGGAGCCGGTGTCCTGGGACCGGGATCCGGTGTCGGTGCCCCTGACCGCGCCGGCCGGGGACGCGGTGGAGGCGGTGGACCGGCTGGAGGAGGTGGTGCTCTCGCTGGACCGGCAGGGCAGGATCGGCTTCGTCAACGCCGCCGCCGAGGAGCTGCTCGGGGTGGGCGCGGACGCCTTGCGGGGACGGGTGTTGTGGGAGGCGCTGCCCTGGCTGGGGCATCCGGGGTACGAGGACCACTTCCGGGGCGTGTACCTGTCCACGGAGCCCGTGCACTTCACCGCCCGCCGGGACGCGCCGCCGGACGGCCGGGGCGCGCGCGACGGGCACGGGCGGGGCGCGCCGGACGGGGACGGCCGGGGCGCACGCGACGGGCGGGACTGGGTGTCCGTGGGCCTGTACCCGGGCCCGGCCGGGCTGACGGTCACGCTCGGGCCGACCGAGAGACCGGCGTACGTGCCCGAGTCGGTGGGGCGCCCCGGCGCCGGGCTCGGATCGCCCGCCGACCGGGCGTCGGCCCTGTACCGGCCGGTGGCGTTGGCCATCGCGCTGACGGAGGCGGTCACCGCGCGCCAGGTGTCGGCGGTGGTCACCGAGGAGCTGTTGCCGGCCTTCGGGGGGCGTCAGCTGGCGATCTACCTGCTCGACGAGCGCCACCTGCACCTGGCCTGGGAGACGGGGTTCCCCCAGGGCTTCCTGAACCGCTTCGACGGGGTGGCGCTGGACGTGCGGCTGCCGGGCGTGGAGACGCTGACGACGGGGCGGCCGATCTTCTTCGAGTCGATGCAGCACCTGGCCGCCGCCTATCCGGGGATCCCGTTGGACGCCGACGTCGGCGCCCGCGCCTTCCTGCCGTTGATCGCCTCCGGCCGGCCGGTGGGCTCGTGCATCCTCGGCTTCGACCAGCCGCGCGGCTTCAGCCCGGAGGAGCGTACGGTGCTCACCGCGCTGGCCGGGCTGATCGCGCAGGCGCTGGCCCGGGCCCGGCGCTACGACAGCGAGGCGGCGTTGGCCCGGGGGCTCCAGGCGGCGTTGTTGCCGCACCGGCTGCCGGTGTCGCGGGACGTGGCGACCGTCGGCCGGTACCTGCCCGGGACGGTGGGCATGGACGTGGGCGGCGACTGGTACGACGTGATCGCGACGCCCGCCGGGCCGCTGGCGCTGGTCATCGGGGACGTCCAGGGGCACGGGGTGGCCGCCGCCGCGACGATGGGTCAACTGCGCAGCGCGGTACGGGCCTTCGCGCTGACCGGCCTGACGCCCGACCAGGTCATGGGGGGTACGAACCGGCTGCTGATCGACCTGGACCCGGGCCAGTTCGCCAGTTGCTGCTACGTCCTGCTCGACCCGGTGACGGGCCGGGCCCTGGCCGTACGGGCCGGGCATCCGCAGCCGTTGTTGCGTCACGTCGACGGGCGGACCGAGGTGCTGGACCTGCCGGGCGGGGTGGTGCTCGGGGTGGACCCGGGGGCGCGGTATCCGGTGACGGAGCTGTGGCCGGAGCCGGGAGAGGTGCTCGCGCTGTACACCGACGGGCTGGTGGAGAGCCCGCACGCCGACATCGACGAGGGGGTCGAGCGGGTGCGGGCGGTGCTGTCCGACGCCCGGCCGTCCCCGCTGACGGAGACCGCCGACCGGCTGATCGCGGAGGCGGTCGCCATCACCGACCGGCCGGACGACATCGCGCTGCTGCTGGCGTCGCGCACCCCGCCGGCCCCGTAGCGGCGGGGCGGGCGGTCGGGGCGCGGGCGGGCGGTCGGGGCGCGGGCGGGCGGTCGGGGCGCGGGCGGGGCGGTCGGGGCGCGGGCGGGGCGGACGGGGCGCGGGCGGGGCGGACGGCGGGTCGTGGCCGGCGGGGCGGTCAGGCGGAGGCGGTCAGGCGGAGAGGGACTCGCCGCTGAGGACGAGGGCGGTGTTGACGAGGCCGATGTGACTGAAGGCCTGCGGGAAGTTGCCCAGTTGGCGGCCGGCGACGGGGTCGTACTCCTCCGCGAGCAGGCCCACGTCGCTGCGTACCGCCAGCAGCTTCTCGAACAGGTCCCGCGCCTCCTTCTCCCGCCCGGTCAGGTGGAGGGCGTCCGCCAGCCAGAACGAGCAGGCCAGGAAGGCGCCCTCGTCCCCCGGCAGGCCGTCCACGGAGGCGCCTTCGGTGCTGTAGCGGCGGACGAGCCCGCTGCTGCCGAGTTCCGCCCGGACGGCGTCGACCGTGCCGATCACGCGGGGATCGTCGGGCGGCAGGAAACCGACCCTGGGGATCAGCAGGGTGGCCGCGTCCAGTTCGCGCGAGCCGTAGTACTGGGTGAAGGTGCCGCGCTCGCGGTCGTAGGCGTTCTCGCAGACCTCGCGGTGGACGGCGTCCCGCATGGTGCGCCAGCGCTCCACCTCCCCCGGCATGGACGGGTCGCGCTCCAGGGTGCGCACGGCGCGGTCGGCGGCGACCCAGGCCATCACCTTGGAGTGGGTGAAGTGGCGGCGGGGCCCGCGCACCTCCCACAGGCCCTCATCGGGCCGGTGCCAGTTGCGTTCCAGGAAGTCGAGGAGGGCCAGCTGGATCCGCCAGGAGTGCAGCTCGGTCGGCAGCCCGTTGGTGCGGGCCAGGAAGAGGGAGTCGAGCACCTCCCCGTACACGTCGAGCTGGAGCTGGTCGACGGCCGCGTTGCCGATGCGTACGGGTGCGGAGCCGGCGTACCCGCGCAGCCAGGGCAGGTCGGTCTCGGGGATCCGGCGCTCGCCGGCGATCCCGTACATGATCTGGAGGTCGGCCGGGTCGCCGGCGACGGCGCGCAGGAGCCAGCGCCGCCAGGCACGGGCCTCCTCCAGGTAGCCGGTGGCGAGGAGCGCGTCCAGGGTCAGGGTGGAGTCGCGCAGCCAGCAGTAGCGGTAGTCCCAGTTGCGGACGCCGCCGATCTCCTCGGGGAGCGAGGTGGTGGCGGCGGCGCAGATCCCGCCGGTGGGGGCGTAGGTGAGGGCCTTGAGGGTGATGAGGGAGCGGATCACGGCTTCCCGGTAGGGGCCGTCGTAGCGGCACCGTCCGCTCCACTCGCGCCAGTCGGCGAGGCTCTGCTCCAGCGCCTCGAACGGGTCGCAGGGTTCGGGGCGCGGCTCGTGGGAGGGGTGCCAGGTCAGGATGAACGCCACCCTCTCGCCGGGGCCGACGGTGAACTCCGAGCGGGTGCTGTTGCCCACGCCCCACGTGCGGACGCTCGGCACGCTGCGCAGCCAGGCGGAGTCGGGCCCGGCGACGGCCACCCGGTCGCCGTCGCTGCGCCGGACCCAGGGGACGACGTGGCCGTAGTCGAAGCGCAGGCGCAACGTGCTGCGGACGGCGACCTGCCCGGAGATCCCCTCGACGACGCGCACGACGTCGGGCGCCTCGTCGCGTTGCGGCATGAAGTCGATGACCTTGAAGGCTCCGTCCTCGGTCTCCCAGTGGGACTCCAGGACGAGGGTGTCGTCGACGTAGGCGCGGCTCGTGCAGCGGCCCCCGTCGGGGCTGCCGACGGGGGCGATGCGCCAGTGGCCGTTCTCCTTGTCGCCGAGGAGCGAGGCGAAGCAGGCGGCCGAGTCGAAGCGGGGCAGGCACAGCCAGTCGATGGACCCGTCACGACCGACCAGGGCGCTGGTCATGAGGTCGCCGATGAGTGCGTAGTCTTCGATCGGCTGGGTGATATGCGTCATTCATCCGCTGTTCCCCCAATTTCCCGGCATCAATCAGGGCGCGGGGGGAGGGGGCGCGAGAAGGCGCGGATGCCCTCGCGCAACGGTTCGAAACCGGTGTGGGAACCGGCTTCGGAAGCGGTGGCGGAACCGGCTTTCGGAAGCGGTGGCGGAACCGGTACGCCGCCGCCCCGCGCGGGATCCCGTGTGCGGAGGGGATCCCGGGCGGGGCGGTCGGGCCGGGTGGGGTGGGGTCGGTTGCGGATCAGTTGCGGATCAGGAGGGTGAGCGCCGCCAGGACGACGCCGAGGGCGAGGGCCTGGGCGCCGAGGGCGAGGCGGTGGTCGCGCAGGACCGGGACGGGCAGGAAGCGGTCGGCGGCGAGGCGGCCCGGGCCGGAGAGGGTGAGGGCGGCGGCGCCGACGGTCAGCAGGAGTTCGTACTCGATGCCGGCGGGGGCGAAGAAGGAGCCCGCTCCGTGCACGGCGATGGCGTTGATCATCGTGCCGACGACCGCCGCGCCGGCGAGCGGCGTGAGGAGTCCGGCCGCCAGGCCGAGCCCGCCCAGGGTCTCCGTGAGTCCGGCGACGACGGCGAAGGTCTCGCCGGCCGGGTATCCGCTGGCCGTGAAGAACTGGCCCGTTCCGCTGATCCCGCCACCACCGAACCAGCCGAAGAGCTTCTGCGAGCCGTGGGCGGCCATGGTCAGGCCGAGGACGAGGCGCAGGAGCAGCAGGCCGGCGTCGTGCGCGGCCAGGGAGGTGAGGGGGGAGCCGGTGGCCGGGGTGGTGGCCGGAGCCTTCGTCTGCGTGGCGGAGGCGCTGGTCATGAGGGGGTTCCTTCCGGTCGGCGCGGCCCGAGGGGACTGTTCAAATTCGAACCGCTCGCCACGACCCTAGCCATTCATTCAAATTCGAACAACCCCGTGTACCCTGGACGCCATGGGTGACACGAGATGGCTGGACGACCGCGAGATGCGGGCATGGAGCGGGTTCCTGGCCGCCTCCTCCCTGGTGAACCGCCGTGTCGACCAACAGCTCAAGGACGACTCCGGGCTCTCGCACCCCCAGTACGAAATCCTCGTCAGGCTGGCCGCCGCGCCCGACAACGAGCTGCGGATGACCGAGCTGGCCAACGGACTGGTGAACTCCAAGAGCGGGCTGACCTACCAGGTCACCCAGATGGAGAAGGCCGGGCTCGTCCGGCGCCGCAGCTGCCCCTCCGACGTGCGCGGGGTCTTCGCCGTCCTCACCGACGCCGGCCGCGCGCGGCTGGAGGAGGCCGCGCCCGGGCACGTGGCCGTCGTCCGGGAGATCCTCGTCGACGTGCTCACCCCGGAGCAGCTGGACGTGCTGGCCGCCGGTCTGGGCGAGGTCAGCCGCCGACTGCGGGATCCGGGCGCGTGACGGGGTAGAAACCCTTCATGGACGGAACGGTCTGGCTGATCATCCTCGCGGTCCTCGCCCTCGCGGCGGCCGTGGCGGCGGCGGTGCTGCTGGTGCGGGTGTTCGCGGCGCGCAGGCTGCTGCTGGACGCGGGGATCCCGCTGCGCGACAAGGCCCTGTTCTGGGTGGCGGTCGCCTACACCGTGTCCCCCGTGGACCTGGTCCCGGATCCCGTGTACCTGGACGACATCGGCGTTCTGCTGCTCGCGCTGCGCTCGCTACAGGCGGCGGCCACGGCCGCGATGGGGCGCGGCCTCGACGGGGGCGCGGAGCGGCCCGCGGGTCCGTCCGGG
Source organism: Streptomyces sp. NPDC048606 (assembly GCF_040650855.1). NCBI lineage: Bacteria > Bacillati > Actinomycetota > Actinomycetes > Kitasatosporales > Streptomycetaceae > Streptomyces > Streptomyces sp. NPDC048606. The sequence goes on from NZ_JBEZIB010000005.1 coordinate 163,573, forward strand.
AAGCGGATCACGTGACGGGCTCCCCTCCGGGGTGACGGTGGCTGCGGGGCTGCCGCCCGGGCGGCCCCGTTACACGAGTTACAGGAGGGCGAGCGCGGGCGGTGGGTGTACCGGCGGACGTGTCGGCGGGCGGTGGCAGCATGGGCGCATGGCTCATGACGATCTTGATGTAGTGTTCTCCTCCCCCGCCGCCCTGCTGACCGCCGGGCCCGCCCGGGCGCGCGGGGAGGTCGCGCTCGCCGGTGGCGTCGGCCGCGAGGTGTTCTCCCAGGCCGAGGCCGTGTTCGGGCGGACCGGGGCGGAGCGCGCCGAGTTCGCCTCGCGGCTGCACTTCGCCGCGAAGGTGCTCGGGCGCGACGAGTACGCCGCCGCCGTGGAGGCGGCCGAGCCCGGCCTGCCGTGGCGGACGGTGTGGGCCTGGTGGCGCCCGGTGGGCGCACACCGGGCCGAGCCGAACCTCAGCGGGGACCGGAGCGCGGAGGTGCACGACCACGTGTCGGATCCGGCGGCGCGGCCACTGCTGAAGGTGTGGTCGCTGTGGACACCGGACCGTTGGTTCGACCTGGACACCGGCGCCCCCTGCGAGGCCCCCGCCGAGGGCGCCTACGCGGAACGCGCGGACGAGGCCGACGAGGAGGGGCCGATCCTCTTCGAGGGCGAGGAGGAGGCCTGGGCGTCGTGCTGCCCGGAGGCGTGGGAGGAGCCCGTGCCGCTGGGCGGCGGCCGGTTCCTGCTCGTCGAGGCGCGGGGGGTGTTCGTCGCCGAGCGGAACCCGACGCCGGCGGCCGGATCCCGCCCCGCCGGTGTCGGGGACGCGGACGACGAGAGCGAGGCCGGCGGGGGCTCCGGGGGCGAGCCGTGGTTCGTGGCACCGGACCCTGCCGTGGCCGCCCTGGACGCGGCCCGCGTGGACGAGGTGTTCGGCGCGCGCCACGTGCGGCGGACAGCCGACTCCGCGCTCCCGCAGGCCCTGACCCACGCGCCCACCCGCGAGTTGCTTACACGTGTGGGCCTGCCGGTCCACTGGGGGGCGGGGGTGACCTCCTTCGCCCTGGCCTACGACGACGCCGGACCCCGTGAGGACGCTTCGTACGGGGCCGGCCTGCTGCACCTGGGCGACTTCGACCTCGGGTACGCCGACACGGGCCGGGTGCTGCTGCGACCGGACACGGGCGAGCTCGTCATGTCCCGCCAGGAGGGGCCGACGTTCCGCCTCGCCCGCGACGCGGAGACCTTCGTCCGCCTGCTGGAGTCCGTACGGCGGCACATGGGCTCGTGCTGGGACCCGTATCCAGGCGAGGACGGGCACGGCCACTTCCTGCGCGAGGTCACCGCCCTGGAGCCGACCTCCGTCGCTCCCGAGGGGCCCGCACGGGAGTTGTGGGAGCACGTGTTCGCCTCGATCACCGAGATCGGCGTCGACGGGTACTGAGTCGCGGCGCGGAAGCCGGAGCCGGACCCGGAGCCGTCGCGGCGGCTTCGGGTCCGGGTTCGGGTTCGGGTTCGGGTTCGGCTCAGCGGTGTTGGTCCACCAGGATCGGGTTGCCGTCCGGGTCGAGGACCAGGAAGCTGCCCGGGCCCGAAGGGGTGGACGGGTCGACCTCGGTGACGAACTCGACGCCCTGCTCCTTCAGTTCCCGCTGGAGCTCCCGCACGTCGGTGAAGGAAGCGAGCGGCTGGGCGGCGCTGTCCCAGCCGGGGTTGAAGGTGAGCATGTTCTTCTCGAACATGCCCTGGAACAGGCCGATGACGTGGTCGCCGTTCTTGAGGATCAGCCAGTTGTCCGCGGGCTCCCCGCCCAGGGCGACGAATCCGAGTTTCGCGTAGAACCGCCGGGACGCCTCGATGTCGCGCACGGTGAGACTGAGGGAGAACGCGCCGAGTTCCATGCCTGCTCCGTTCGCCGGCCACGCGGGGACGCCCGGTGCGGAAACACGAGTAACGCACCGACCGGACCAGTCTCCGCGCCGCCTCCGCGTTCTGCCACCCGACGGCCGCGCCCTCGCCTACCGTCGGCGGGGACGAAAGCCCTCGCACCAGCGCACCGGGAGACCGCCGTGACCGAGAAGACGAAGATGCTGATCAACACCCCGGAGACCGTGGTCGCCGACGCCCTGCGCGGCATGGCCGCCGCCCACCCCGACCTGGACGTGGACGTGACGGCCCGGATCGTCGTCCGGCGCGACGCCCGCTCCGGCGGTCGCGTCGGCGTCGTGTCCGGGGGCGGTTCGGGGCACGAGCCGCTGCACGCCGGGTTCGTGGGCCACGGCATGCTGTCGGCGGCCTGCGCCGGCGAGGTCTTCACCTCGCCCGTGCCCGACCAGATGCTGAAGGCGGCGACCGCCGTCGACGCGGGCCGGGGGGTCTTGTTCGTCGTCAAGAACTACACCGGCGACGTGCTGAACTTCGACATGGCCGCCGAACTGGCCGAGGACGAGGGCCTGCGGATCGAACAGGTCCTCGTCGACGACGACGTGGCCGTCGCAGACAGCCTCTACACGGCGGGGCGGCGCGGCACCGGCGCCACGTTGTTCGTGGAGAAGATCGCCGGGGCGGCCGCCGAGGAGGGCGCGCCGCTGGAGCGCGTCTCGGCGCTCGCCCGACAGGTGGTGGAGTCCTCGCGGAGCTTCGGCGTGGCGCTCGCCCCCTGCACCACCCCCGCGAAGGGCACTCCGACCTTCGAACTCCCGGCCGGAGAGCTGGAGTTGGGGGTGGGCATCCACGGCGAGCCGGGACGCGAACGCCGGCCCATGATGACCTCCCGCGAGATCGCGGAGGCGGCGGTGGCGGCCGTGCTCGACGACCTCGCGCAGTCGGGCCCGGCGGCGGGGCCGGTGCTGGCCCTGGTGAACGGGATGGGCGCGACCCCGCTCCTGGAGCTGTACGGGTTCCACGCGGAGGTGGCGCGGATCCTGGCCGAACGGGACGTTCCGGTGGCCCGGGCCCTCGTCGGGAACTACGTCACCTCGCTCGACATGGCGGGCTGTTCGGTGAGCCTGTGCCGGGTCGACGACGAGCTGCTGCGCCTGTGGGACGCCCCGGTGCAGACCGCCGCGCTGCGCTGGGGCAGGTGACACGTTTGTCCACCGTAGGGTGGTCGCGGGACGGCCGACGGTGCGAGGCGAGGAGATCCGGTGCGTGACGCAGACTTCTTCCGGGACTGGATGGACGCCGCGACCGCGGCCGTGGAACGGGACGCCGACCGGCTGACCGAGCTCGACTCCCCCATCGGCGACGCCGACCACGGGAGCAACCTGTTGCGCGGATTCGTCGCCGTACGGGCGGCCCTGGCCGCCGCGGACCTCGCCGCCACCCCTCCCGGCAGGGTCCTCCAGCTCGCCGGCCGGACCCTGATCTCCACGGTCGGCGGCGCCTCGGGCCCCCTCTACGGGACGCTGCTGCGCCGCGCCGGCAAGGAACTCGGGGACGCCCCCGAGGTATCCGACGAGCAGCTGCGCGCGGCCCTGGACGCCGGAGTGGAGGCGGTGGCCCGCCTGGGCGGCGCGGCGCCCGGCGACAAGACCATGCTGGACGCGCTGCTGCCCGCGGTGACGGCGCTGGGCGGCTCCTCGTACGGCGCCGCCGCGGACGCGGCCGACGAGGGCGCGCTGGCGACGGTTCCGCTGATCGCCCGCAAAGGTCGCGCGAGTTACCTCGGGGAGCGCAGCGTCGGCCACCAGGATCCCGGGGCGACCTCGTCCGCGCTGTTGCTGCGGGCGCTCGCGGACGTGGCCGTCCGCGCGGACGGGGCCGGGGCGTGAGCGCGGCGGCCGAGCCCGGCGCGAGGGCGCGGGCGGTGGGCATCGTGCTGGTGTCCCACAGCGCGGAGGTCGCCCGGTCCGTGGCGGAGCTGGCCCGGGGGTTGGCGGCCGGTGGCGCCGTGGCTCCGGTGGCTCCGGCGGGCGGCGGGCCCGACGGCGGCCTGGGCACGAACGCGGAGGAGATCCTGACGGCCGTGGCGGCGGTGGACCGGGGCGCCGGGGTGGCGCTGCTCGCGGACCTGGGCAGTTCGGTGTTGACGGTGAAGGCGCTGCTGGAGGACGGGGACCTGCCGGCGGGGTGCCGGCTGGTGGACGCGCCGTTCCTGGAGGGGGCGGTGGCGGCGATGGTCGCCGCTTCGGCGGGCGCCGATCTGGAGGCGGTCGCGGCGGCGGCCGGGGAGGCGTACGCCTACCGCAAGGCCTGACGGCGCTCCCTGAAGGAGGCCCGCCCGACCCCAACCCCAACCCCGCGCGATACGCGCGGGCGGGGCGGGAGGGGTTCCGTCGGGGGCGTCAGCCGCGCCCGCGCAGGGTTTCGATCTCGCGGCGTTCCCGCTTGGTCGGCCGGCCCGCGCCCCTGTCGCGGATGCCGACCACGCCCGCCTCGACGACGGTGGGGGGCGGCGGGCTGTTGTCGACGTAGCACTCGACGGCCACGGGCGCGCCGACCCGCTTGGTCACCGGGCGCCGGACCACGACGATCCGTTCCCGACCCGCGTGGAAGAGGCGCACCTCGTCGCCCGCCCGTACCGGTTGCGCGGGCTTGGCCCGATCGCCGTTGACCTTCACGTGGCCCGCCCGGCAGGCGGTCGCGGCCACGGAACGGGTCTTCGTGAGGCGGACGGACCAGATCCACGCGTCCACGCGTGCGGATCCGGCCTCCGTCGCCGCCTTCTGCGTCTGTGCTTCTGCCATGCCAGGACCCTACCGATTCGGCGCGCTCGAAGCGGAACGGATTTTGGCGGATGACACAAGTCGCATGGCATCTGCAATGGAGATGCTCCCAAACGAATTGCAAATGCCGGATCAGTGCCCCTACCTTGTCGCACATGCAGTCCTACACCATCGGACAGGCGGCGCGTCTGCTGGGCGTCAGCCCGGACACGGCACGCCGCTGGGCCGACGCCGGCCGGGTCGCGACCCATCGCGACGAGGGCGGCCGTCGCCTGATCAACGGCCGCGATCTGGCCGCCTTCTCCGTCGAGGTGGGCCAAGGCGCCCACACCGAGGACGGAGAGCCGTACACCTCCGCGCGCAACGCCTTCCCCGGCATCGTCACGGCCGTCAAGCTCGGCGACGTCGCCGCCCAGGTCGAGATCCAGGCCGGTCCGCACCGGCTGGTCTCCCTGCTCACCCGCGAGGCCGTCGAGGAGCTCGGCCTGGAGGTCGGCATGCAGGCCACCGCCCGCGTGAAGTCGACCAGCGTGCACATCGACCGCACCTGACCCCGGCCCGCGACCGACGGCCCGACCGACCGATCGCCACCGACGCCACCGACCGCGCCGAGACCCGGCCGGCCCCCGGCCGACCCGGCCCCGCCCGCACCCCGGGCACCACCACACGTACCGCTCGTACCGCTCGTCCCCACCCGCTCCGCCCGTCACCGGCGCGGGTCACCACCGCGCGGTCGGCACCCGCCGACCGCCGACCCGACCGAGGAGCACCCACCATGTCCATCTCCCCGAACCGCCGCCGCGCGGCAGCCGCCGTCCTCACCGCCGCGCTGCTCGTCCCGCTGTCGGCCTGCGGCAACGACGACGCCAAGAAGGACGGGGCCGCCGCCTCCCCCTCCGCCGCGAACTCCTCCTCGGCCTCCGCCGAGCCCAAGGCCGCCAACCTCACCGTCCTGGCCGCCTCCTCCCTCACCGACGTGTTCAAGACGGCCGGCGCCGCGTACGAGAAGGCCCACCCGGGCACGAAGGTCACCTTCTCCTTCGCCGGTTCGCAGGAGCTCGCCGCCCAGGTCAAGCAGGGCGCCCCCGCCGACGCGCTGGTCACCGCCGACACCAAGACCATGGACGGCCTCAAGGGCGAGACCAACGACGCCACGGTCATCGCGAAGAACCGCCTCGTGATCGCCGCCGGCAAGGACAACCCGTTCAAGATCGACGAGCTGAAGGACCTCGCCGACTCCAAGATCAAGGTCGTCCTGGCGGCGCCCGAGGTCCCGGTCGGCCGCTACAGCAAGCAGATCCTCGACGCCCAGAAGATCGAGGTGAAGCCGGTCTCGCAGGAGCCGAACGTCCGCGCCGTCCTGTCCAAGGTCGAGCTCGGCGAGGCCGACGCCGGCCTCGTCTACAAGACCGACTCCGCCAAGTCCGGCGACAAGGTCGTCACGGTCGACATCCCGGACGACCAGAACGCCGTCGCCTCCTACCCGGCCGCCACGCTCAAGCAGTCCAAGAACGCCGACGCCGCCGCCACGTTCGTGGCCTGGCTGAGCACCCCCGAGGCCCAGAAGATCCTCCAGGACGCCGGTTTCCAGAAGGCGTAGGCACGCCCGACGGGCCCGTGGCTCGACGCGCAGGGGGACCGCCCGGTCCGGGGGGACGGGCGGTCCCCCTCCGTGCGTACGAGGTCCGGGACGGTACGCCGCCCCGCGAGGGCTCCCGCCGCCCCGTACGCTCCCGTGCCGGGGCACCCGTACCGCGCACACGCCCGGACACCGCCCCGGACCGAGCCCACCCGAACGCCTCCCCCGCCACGCCCGAACCGACCGCCACGCTCGACCCGCCCGCCCCGACGACACCGGCAGCCCCGGCCAGGAACCCTCATGAGCAGACCCCGCACCCGCACCCGGCCCCCCGTGACCCTGGCGCTGCCCGCGCTGCTCGCCGTCGGGTTCCTGCTGCTGCCCCTCATCGGCATCCTCACCCGCACACAGTGGAGCGAACTGGGCGCGCACCTGACCAGCCCCGGCGTCGTCGAGGCCCTGAAGCTCTCGCTGGTGGTCTCCCTCTGGGCGCTCGGCCTGTCCCTCCTCCTCGGCGTACCGCTGGCCTGGCTGCTGGCACGTGTCGACTTCAAGGGCAAGGCCCTCGTCCGCTCGCTGGTGCTGCTGCCGATGGTGCTGCCGCCGACCGTGGGCGGTGTCGCGCTGCTGCTGGGCTTCGGACGGCGAGGACTGCTCGGACCGTGGCTGGAGGACACCTTCGGCCTCACCCTGCCCTTCCACACCTCCGGGGCGGTGGTGGCGGCCACGTTCGTGGCGATGCCGTTCCTCGTGATCAGCCTGGAGGGGGCCCTCGGCGGCCTCAAACAGAGCTACGAGGAGACCGCCGCCTCCCTCGGCGCCTCGCCGGTCCGCGTGTTCTTCACGGTGACGCTGCCCATGGTGGGACCCGGCCTCATCGCCGGAGCGGCCCTCACCTGGGCCCGCGCCCTGGGCGAGTTCGGCGCGACCATCACCTTCGCCGGCAACCTGCCGGGCACCACCCAGACCCTGCCGCTCCAGGTGTACCTGCTGCTCCAGGACCAGCCCGAGGCCGCGACCTCGGTCTCCCTGCTGCTGCTCGCCATCGCCATGGGCGTCCTCATCGCCCTGCGCGGACGCTGGACCGGAACCCCCGTGGACCGCAGGACGGTCGCGGCGCCCCCCGTGATCGCCGAACCCCAGGTGACGTCGGAGCCCGACGCCGCCTCCCCCGCCACCACGGGACGGGCGGCCGCAGGCACGGACGCCCCGGACCCGAAGGCGTCGGGCACCCCGGAGGCGTCGAGCGCATCGGAGGCCGGCCGCTGGCCGCTGCACGCCGAGGTCACCGGCTTCAACGAGCTGACCCTCGACGCCGAACCCGGCACCACCATCGCCGTGGTCGGCGAGAACGGCGCGGGCAAGACCACTCTGCTGCGGGCCCTGCTGGGTCTGACCCCCCGGGCCCACGCCGTGCTCCGGCTCGGCGACACCGAGGTCACCTCCCTGCCCCCGCACAAGCGGCAGGTCGCCTGGGTGCCGCAGGACGGGGCGCTGTTCCCGCACCTCACCGCCCTCGCGAACACCGCGTACGGGTTGCGCGCCCGCCGGGTGGCACGTGCCGACGCCCGCCGCGAGGCGCAGGCCTGGCTGGACCGGCTCGGCGTCGGGCACCTCGCCGGGCGCAAGCCCGGCCAACTCTCCGGCGGGCAGGCGCAGCGGGTGGCGCTGGCCCGGGCGCTCGCGGCACGGCCCCGGTTGCTGCTGCTCGACGAGCCGCTGGCCGCCCTCGACCAGACGACCCGGGCGCGGGTGCGGCACACGCTGCGGACGCACCTCGCGGACTTCGGCGGGGTGTGCCTGATCGTCACGCACGACCCCGTGGAGGCGGTGTCGCTGGCGGACCGGGTGCTCGTGCTCGCCGACGGACGGACGCTCCAGGACGCCCCGCCCGGTGAGGTGACCCGGCATCCGCGTTCGCCGTGGGTAGCACGGATGCTCGGCCGCAACGCCTGGCCGGGCACGGCCTCCGCCGAGGGCCTCGCGCTCGCGGGCGGCGGGCGGCTGGTGGTGGCCGAGGCGCTGCCCGAGGGGGCGCCGGCGCTGGCGATCATCTCCCCGGAGGCGGTGTCGGTGCACCGGGAGCGGCCGGGCGGCAGCCCTCGCAACGTCTGGCCGGGAACCGTACGGGAGATCACGGCGGTCGGCAGCAGGTTGCGCGTGTTGATCGGTTCCGCGGAGGCCCCTGACCTGGTCGCGGAGATCACCCCGCAGGCCGCCGCCGAACTGGGCGTCGCGGACGGCGCGGCGGTGTGGACGAGCGTGAAGGCCACCGAGGTCACCCTCGTCCGGCTGTAACACGTGTCAGGCGGGCGGAGACCACGGGCGCGCCCCGCGGCCGCAACCGGGAGACGATCGACCGGTAACACGTGTTGAACGGCGAGGGACCCGCGCGAGCGCGTGCCGCCGCGGGGACACGGTCGGCCGCTCTCACGTGTCAGGCGGCGGGAGGGCCTGGGGCGTAACCCGGGCCACCGCGGCGAGGGATCGACCAGTAACACGTGTCGGGCGACGGCAGCGACGTGGGCGGGGAGCCGTGGCCGCTGCGGGCGGCCCTCAGCCGTTAACACGTGTTGCCCCACCTTTCCCCCCATCGCCCGCCTCACCGACCTGCCATCCGCAGCCGCAGGGGGGCGTTACTCGTGTTGCTCGGCCGGCGGATGCGGTATCGCGAACTCGCACCACACGCGTTTCCCGCCGCCCCGGGGTTCCACCCCCCAGGCGTCCGCGAGGTTCTCCACCAGCATCAGGCCCCGCCCCGAGACGGCCCAGTCGCCCGCCTCGCGGCGGCGCGGCAGGGCGCTGCTGGTGTCCTCGACCTCGACGCGGATCCGGCCCTCGGCGGTGAGCCGCATGCCCACGTGACCGCCGCCCTCCGTGTGGACGAGGGCGTTGGTCATCAGCTCGTCGGCGGCCAACTCGATCTCGTCGGCCCGTTCTGCGGCGCCCCAGGCCGCAGCCGCCGCCCGGATCAGGTGACGGGCCAGCGCCGGGCCCTGGGGGTCGCCGGGGCTGAGGCGTTGGCGCAGCGGGCCGCCACCGCGCGGGGCGGGGGTGCCGCGTCGGCGCAGCACGAGCAGGGCCATGTCGTCCCCGCCGCCCGAGTCGCCGACCAGGTCGCACAGCACGTCGGCGAGTTCCTCCACGTCGAGCGGGCCGTCCCGCACCGCGTCCAGGAGCTCCCGCATGCCCGTCTCGGGGTCGCCGTCGGGCCGGTCGACGAGGCCGTCGGTGCACAGGAGCAGGGTGTCGCCGGGGTGTAGCTCCAGGGTGGCGACGGGATAGCCGGGCACCGCCTCCGACCACAGCCCGGGCCACGATCCGGGCCCGTCCTGCGGTCGCGCTCGGGACGCGGCGTCCGGCCCCGGCTCGCCGGCGGGGCCGTGCGGCCCCCCTGCGGCGCCGTGCGGCTCGCCCGGGGGCAGGCCGAGCGGGAGCCCGCCCGCGACCCGGACCCGGTGGCAGCTGCCGTCGCCGCGCCGCACCACGGGGTCGAGGTGGCCGGCGCGGACCAGGAGGAGGGTGCCGGTGTTGAGGTCCAGTTCGGCGTAGGTGCAGGTGGCGAAGCGTTCGGTGGCCAGGTCCCGGAGGAAGGCGTTGGCCCGTGCCATCGCCGTGCCGGGGGTGTGGCCCTCCAGGATGTACGCGCGGAGCACGATCCGCAGCTGGCCCATGACGGCGGCGGCGTCCGTGTCGTGCCCCTCCACGTCGCCGATCATGACGCCGACCCGGCCCTCGCCGAGCGGGATCACGTCGTACCAGTCACCGCCGATGTCCCGGCCCATGCGGGCGGCCCGGTAGCGCACGGCGATCAGCGCCCCGGGCACCTCGGGGATCCTGCGCGGCAGCATGGCACGCTGGAGGCCCTCGGCGAGGTCGTGCTCCTGTTCGAAGAGGATCGCCCGCTGGAGGCTCTGGGCGATGCCGCTGCCGAGGGCGACGAGGACGTTGCGCTCCTCGTCGGTGAAGTCCCCGTCACGGGTGTAGAGCAGACCGAGGGCACCGATGGCCCTGCCCTGGGCGATGAGGGGCAGGTAGACCCCGCTGCGCACGGACAGCGGTTCGATGTAGGGCCACAGCTGCGGGTAGCGCCGCTGGAACTCCTCCCGCGAGGCGAGGAAGACGGGCTGGAGGGTGCGTACGGCCTCGCTCATCGGCAGGCGGGCGTCGATGCGGGTGTACTCGATCTCGGGCACGTACGAACCGAGGCGGCCCTCCGCGACCAGGTGGACCCGGGCTCCGTCGACGATGCCGAGCATCACGCTGACGGCTCCGAGGTGTCCCAGCGCGTCCGGGTCCTTGAGGATGTCGGTGACGTCGTTGACGGTGCGGGCGTGCGCGAGGATCGCGGCGGTCCGCTCGACGACCCCCGTCATGCGGCGGCGCCCCTCGTCGCGCTCGCCGGTGGCTCCGGGCTCGCCCGGGTCGTGGTCGGCGTCGCGGAGGATCCCGATGACGCGGTACGCGCGACCGTGCGGGTCCCGCAGGATGTGGCCCTGTACGTGGGTCCAGGCGGTGGAACCGTCGGGGCGGCTGGTGCGGAAGTAGGCGCCGTAGTGGCTGCGCCCGTCGGCCAGGGCCTGGGCGACGCGCCGGTCGAGGCGGGTCTCGTCGGAGGGCAGGACGCGCTCGCGCAACCCGGCGGCGGTTCCGTCGAACTCCTCCGGGCGCAGTGCGACGACCTCGAGGGCGGTCGCGTCCAGGTGCATGCGTCCGCTGTCGAGGTCCCAGTCGAAGGTGCCCATGCGGTTGAGCGCGAGGCTCAGGTCGGGCCGCGCGGGCCAGTCGACCTCGGGGGTGCGTCCCCGCTGGTCCATGAAGCCAGGGTCTCACCGTTCACCCGACTCCGGCACGCGCACCGGCCGCCGGCCCGGACCGTCGTCCGCCCGGGGATCGCGGGACCGGGGCGCCGACCGGGACGCGCATGCCACTCGCGGACGCGCGACGAACCCGGCCACGAACGGTCACGAGCCTGGCGGCGAGCCGTCCTGCGGGGTGGCGTCGTGGACCAACAGGGCGATCTGCACCCGGTTGTTGAGGTCGAGGCGCGTCAGGATCCGCGAGACGTGCGTCTTCACGGTGGGCAGTGCCAGGTGGAGGCTGCGGGCGATCTCGGCGTTCGACAGTCCGCGTCCCACCGCCATCGCCACGTCCCGCTCGCGGGGTCCGAGCAGGTCCAGGCGGGCCCGGGCGGCCGCCTCCCGGGACCCCTGCCCGCCGTCGCCCGCCACCTGGTCCATGAGACGACGGGTGACGGCCGGCGACAGCACCGGGTCGCCGGCCGCGACCGTGCGCAGCGCCGCGACGATCTCCCGGGGCGGGGTGTCCTTGAGGAGGAAGCCGGCCGCGCCGGCGCGCAGGGCGCGCGCCACGTGCGCGTCGGTGTGGAAGGTGGTCAACACCAGTACTTCCGGGGCGCCTTGACGGGCGCGCAGCTCCTGCGTGGCGGTCAGTCCGTCGACGCCCGGCATGCGGATGTCCATCAGGACGACGTCGGGGCGGTGCTCGGCGACGAGCGCGGGCACCTGCGCCCCGTCGGCGGCCTCCGCGACGACGTCGATGTCGTCCGCCCCGCCCAGCATGAGGCGCAGTCCGGCGCGGACGATGGCGTCGTCGTCGACCAGCAGGACACGGATCACGCGGGTTCCTCCCCGTCGGGGCCGCTCGCCGGCCGTGGATCGGGCCAGGGTAGCCGGGCGTGCACGCGGAAGTCCGTCCCGTCGGGTCCGGCCGTCAGGTCTCCGCCCGCGAGGCGGGCCCGTTCGGCGAGGCCGATCAGTCCGTGGCCTCCGCCGGTGGCCGCGATGGCGTCGGCGGCGGCGGCGGAGGCGTGGGCGGCGGGGGCGGCGGGTTGTGCGTTGGGCCGTGCGATGGTGCGGGTGGTGCGGGTGTTGCGGACCTCGATGTCGAGGCCGTCTCCCGGCCCACCGGTGATCCGGATGCGGGCGGTGGCGTCGGGCGCGTGTTTGCGTACGTTCGTCAGCGCCTCCTGCACGATCCGGTACGCGGTACGCCCCACCTCGAGCGGCGGTTCCTGTCCCCGGGGCGGTCCGGTGAGGTCGACGGCCGTGCCCGCCGCCGTGGTCTCGGCCACCAGCCGTTCCAGGTCGGCCAGTTCGGGCTGGGGGCGCTCGGCGTCGGCGGGGGCGGCCCCCGCAGACGCCGGGTCCTCGCGCAGGACCCCGATGACCTGGCGCAGGTCGTCCAGCGCGAGGTGGGCGCTCTCGCGGATCACGGCGGCGGCGCGGGCGATGTCCTCCCGTGGGGCTCCCGGGTTGAACTCCAGGGCACCCGCGTGCAGGGCGAGCAGGGACAGCCGGTGTCCGAGGACGTCGTGCATCTCGCGGGCGATCTCCTCGCGGACGTCCCTGCGGGCCTGGGTTTCGGCGAGTTCGGCGCGTGCGCGCAGGGAGGTGACGAGCTGGCGGCGGGAGCGACGGAACAGGCCCCAGCCGACGGCTCCGGCCAGGAGCGCGAAGTACGTGGCGGCCGGGCCGACCCGGTCCTCGGGCATGTCGGGCAGCTGCCACAGGAAGACGGGCAGCGGGGCGAAGGCGAGCGCCGCCACCCATGCGGTGGCCCGCCAGGGGCGGGTCGCGGCCACCGTGAACACCGCCACCATCGCGGGGCCGGTCAGGTAGTGGGCCTGGCTGCCGGCGAGGAGGAGGACGACCGCCAGCGCCACGGGCCACCGGCGCCGCAGCAACAGCGCGGCGCAGCCGAGGCCTCCGACGGCCTGGTCGGCGGCCCGCCAGGCGGGGCCGAGGTCCTCGGGCAGGGGGATGGACTGCGAGCTGACGGCGGCGAAGCAGGCCGCGAAGAGGATCAGAGCCAGGTCGGCGGCCCAGTCGCGGGGGGTGCGGGTGATGCGGCGCATGGATCCGGAATCTACGCGCGCCGGGCGCGCGGTTCGTCCTGTGGCTCCGGAACGGATACTTAAGTACGAGCGGCGGCTACCGAGGGCCGATCCGGCCGTCGGCGCCGCGCGCCTACCGTCGGGGCATGACTTCCTCTGCTTCCAAGTCCCCCGGAGCGGCCCTGGCGGGGCTGCTCTCCTTCGTCCTCGTCGTGGGTGGCGCGAGCGGGTTGCTCCACGAGTGGCTCGGCTGGATCCACTTCATGGGCTTCGTCCGCTTCGCGGTCCCGGACGGCTACGAGGTCTTCGGGTACGTCGTCATGGTCGCGGTCGGTCTGGCGGTGGGCGCGGCGGGCGACGCCCTCACCGGTCGAGGGCGCCGCCGCTGAGCCGTGGGTTGCGCGTGCGTGCGGTGGTGACGAAGCACGATGGTTACTCGTGTTGCGACGGGGGGTCGGTCACCGCTCCGGCCGTGGTTTCCCGTGCGACCGTCAGCACTTGAGGGTGGTGGAGGAGGCCGCGACCGTCTCCTCCAGCGTCTTGACCTGAGGCTGGATCGCCGTCATCACGTTCTGGCCGGTGGTGTCGCCCGGCAGGTCCTCGTAGGCCTTCTTGAGGTTCTCGCCGGCGCTCTTGAGGGCGTCGCGCTTGGCCTGCTCCAGGGACTGGAGGTTGTCGCCCATCGCGTCGATGTCCTTCTTGACCGCTTCGTAGGCGTCCTTGATCTGGTCCTTCGTCGCGTTCGCCGGGTCGAGGGCGCGGAGCTTGGCGGTGTCGCCCTTGAGGCTGGAGAGGTTCGTGCACAGGGCCTGGGCGGCCTGGGTCGCCTCCTCCTTGGGGGTGGTGCTGTCGTCGGAGCAGGCGCTGAGACCGAGGGCCGCGGTGGCGCAGATCAGGGTGGTCGCCGCGAAACGCTTCATGGGGTCGTGCCTTTCTCAACTCTCAACAGGTTCCGGTGACGGGAGCCCATCGCGGGGCGAGATCATTTCTGATCAGTTCCGGACAAACTTCGCATACACCCTCTGGTACCGCATCTATTGATCCGCCGACTCACCCGTCAGGCCCTCCTGGAGGTGCGCCGGGCGCCCGACCCCCGTTGACTGGGCCGGACGAGCGAACGAGGAGGCGGCAGTGACACGTGTTGGCCGGGTACGGAGCATCCGCGGAGCGGTGTTCGGGGTGCTCGCGGTCGTGGTGGCCGCGGGCCTGACCGGATGCGGGGGCGACGCCCAGGAGAAGGTCACGGGCGTCGCCTCCCAGGCGGCCTCGGCGGCCTCACAGGCAGCGGACGCCCTCGATTCGGCCTCCGACACCGCCCGCCGCAAGCTGAACGAGGTCAAGGACGGTGTGGACGCCAAGGACGCCGTGACGCTGGGGCAGCCGGCGACGCAGACGGACGGCCATCCGACCGTCCCCGTCACCGCCCGCAACACCACCGACTCCACGAAGTCCTTCGCCGTCCAGGTCAACTTCCGCGACCCCGGCGGGAACCTCCTCGACACGGTCGTCGTGACCGTCACGGACGTCCCGGCCGGCCAGTCGAAGGAGGCGACCGCGCGCAGCACCCGGGGGCTGTCCGGCACGGTGAAGGCCGACGTGGGCACGGCCCTGCGCTACTGACCCCCACCCTGCCCACCACCCCTCCCCACCTCGGTCGACACCCCGGTCGACACCCGCGCCGGCCCGGAGGACGATGGAGAGGACGGGCGCCTTCCGATCAACCCCAGACCGCCGCTTCCCTGCGACGGCCTGAGGGAGAAATCCCGAGGCGGTGCGTACGGCCCTTCGAGCCGAACGGACCCTCGCGGGCCGCGACTCGCCCGTACGGAGCGGCCGTCCGTGCGCCGTCCTCCCCCGTCGCGCGGCCGTTCGCGTTCCTCCTCTCCCTCCGCCACCCCGTGAGGGAGAAGACCACCATGAACCGGTTCACCCGCAGGCAGGTCGGACGCACCACCGCCACCTCCCTGATCACGGCGTCCTTCCTCTCCGGAGGCCTGGTCGCGCTGTAACCGGCGGCCTCGGCGGCAGCGCCGACCGCCGTCCCCACGATCGGCACCTGTACGGTCACGCCCGCCGCCGACGGGCTCAGCATCACCCTCGCCGGCAGCGGCTGGGGCCCGAAGGAAGCGCTCAGGCTCAACGACGGCGAGTCCACGTTCCCCATCGACGTCCTCGCCGACGGCTCCTTCTCGCTCAAGCGCTGCCAGAAGAGCACCGACTTCACCGTGCTGCCCGACAGCGGCGGGTTCAAGAACTGCATGGTGGCCAAGCCGGACAAGACCCAGTCGCAGAAGGACAAGGAAGAGATCCGCAAGGCCCGCGCCGACGGCTTCAAGGCAGGCGTCGCGGCCGGCAAGGAAGCGGCCCAGGAGAACTGCAAGAAGGCCAAGCCGAAGCCCCCCAACAAGCACCCCGGACTCATCGCCCAGGACGAAGCGGTCGAGAAAGCCTTCAACGACGCCTTCCTCGCCGGCGCCACCAGCGCCTTCGACAAGTTCTGCCACAGCGGCAGCAACCGCCACTAGGCCGGGGACGAGTGCCATGCGTACCCGAGCCGGAGCGGCCCTCGTGTGTCCCCTGGCCGTCGCCTCCCTCCTCGCCCTGAGCCCGCCGGCCCTCGCCCGGACCCCGGGCTCAGGCCCTTCCGTCACCTCCGCCGTCCCGACGGGAACCTGTGTGGTGAAGCCCTCGGACGACGGCAAGACGGTGACCGTCACCGGCACCGGCTTCATCGGTACCGGCGGGGCGGCCCTGCGGGGCAACGCCCCCGGCGCCACCGTCGGCCTCGGCAACCTCGACGGCCTGAACCCGCCCGGCGTCTTCAACCTGACCGGGCTGCCCGTCACGGACTACGCCGTCCACCAGCAGAAGGGCGGAGTGATCGCCTGCCGCGAGATCCCCTCCGACAAGTCGACGAACAAGGAACTCGTCCGGGCCGCACAGGAGCGCGGCTTCAAGGCGGGCGTCGCGGCCGGCAAGGAGGCGGCCCAGGAGAACTGCGAGGGGGCCAAGCCGCAGCCGCCCAAGAAGCACCCCGGACTCGTCGCCCAGGACGAGGCCGTCGAGAAGGCCATCAACAACGGCTTCATCGCCGGCGCCGCCACCGCATTCAACACGTTCTGCCGCAGCGGGCGGTGAACGCCCGTGCGTCCGCCGCGTTCGCGGCGGTCCGCACCGCCGGCCCCGGTCTACGGGTTGTCACCGCCGCCGGAAGGCGGTGCGGACGACGGCCCGGACGGCGGCGCCGAAGCCGGTTCGGAGGCCGGTTCGGAGGCCGGTTCGGAGGCCGGATCCGAAGCGGGGTCGGAAGCGGGGTCGGAGGGCGGGGCCGACGAGGAGTCCGCGTCCGACGGTGTGTCGGAAGGAGGAGCGTCCGAGCCGCCGTCGGACGGGCTCCCGCTGTCCTCGGGCGACGGACGGTCGACGTCGCGGTGACCGTCGCCGTCGCCGTCCTCGGCGGACGGTGAGGTGCTCACCGGCGGCGGGCTGCTCTTCCCGGGCAGCCGTGACGGCGGGGGCGACGGCGGAGGGGGGATCACGGGAGGGACGACGGGCGGTTCGACGGGCTTGTCGCGCTCCGGCTTCGCCCCCTTCTCCCGTTCGTACCAACGGTCGTCCTGGTGGTCGTAGATCACGATCTTGTTGATGACGGTCACGGACGGGGCGATCACGACCACGCGCGCGGGCTGGTACGAGGCCCAGGGCCGCCCCTGGCGCTTCGGGTCGGGCGGCAGCGCCACCGGGGCACCGAGCGGGTTCCCGCACGCGCACCGCACCCTCGGTACGCCCCGGTCGTCCACGAGCACGGCCGTACCGGCCTGGAGCACGGCCTGGTAGGCGGTGGGCCGGCCGTCGCGGAAGCCGTGGTTGGTTACACGCGTGTCCACGCGCAGTTGGACCGGCGTCAGCGAACGCAGGTAGCCGGGGACGGAGGCCACCCTGATGCCGAGGGCCTCGGCGAAGGCCGTGTTCTTGGCGGGCTGCGCCGTCAGGACGGTGATCTGCTTCTCCACGTCGCAGCTGGCAACGTCCTTCGTGCCGCCGTAAAGGCCGGGAGAGGAGCCGCTGACGCTGTGCGTGCCGGCCGGGGTGGAGGTGGGCGTCGGCCCCGGCGGGGCCTCGGGCACGGGGGTGGCCTGCCGGGTGGCGGTGGACTCCGTGAAGGGGTCCGGACCGGCGTCGGAAGCGGGCTGGAGGAACACCTCGGCCCCGGCACGCCGCGTGTCCCCGCCGTCGGGCCGGGTCAGTACGACGACGAGGGCCACGACGGCCGCGAGAGCCACCGCCACCGTCGCCAACCGGGGCACCGAACGCCACCAGGGCCCGGGTGACCCCCCGCCGGCTCCTCCGGGCGGCCCGGCGGGCGGCGGCGGGGGCGGGGGGCCGCCCGGGGTGCCCTGTCCGCCGCCGGAGAGGGGACCGGAGGGGGGACCGCTGGGCCGTCCGGGGGTACCGGGTCCCCCGGACCCCGAAGGCCGTCCGGAACCCGAGGAGCCCGCGGAACCCGCGGAGCCCCCGGGGCCCGAAGAGCCCGTGGGGCCCGGGGGTCCGGGGGGCTGTTCGCCGGAGGGTTGCGTGGTCACGTCACTGCCCTTCCTCCCGGGCGCCGCGGGGGCCCGATGGAACGTACTCGGCGGGATGCACTCGGCGGGGCGCCCGAGGTCTCCCGGGCGCGACGGACGGCGGGGGCGAACGGACGACGCGCGGTCGACCTGCCGACGGTCGGTCGGTCCGGCTGTCGTCCGGTCATCCGCCCGTCCGGCCTCCGGCCGTCGTCCGTCCGACCGGTGGCCGGCCGTCAGGCGCTTACACGTGTGACGTATTCCGGCGGGCCACCCGTCCCGCACCCTGGCGACCATTGAGCGCCGTCCGGGTGGTGACCGCAAGCCGAGGATGCCTACGGTTGACGGGTGAGCCCTACCTCTCCGAAGGCCTGGGGCGACGCCCTGGTGGCCGTCGTCGCCGGCTTCGCGGTGATGACCGCGGTGGCCGCCGCGGGCCTGGCCTTCGCCGGCGCGGGCGAACTGCCGGCCGGAGCCTTCCCCCGCGTCGTGGCGGCGGTCGTCGTGATGGCCGCCGGCGGCGCGATCAAGGTCACCGGCGACGCCGGCCCCCTGGCCGGGGCGGACGTGAGCCTCTCCGTGCTGCCGCTGTCGGTGAGCCTGGCGGGCGCGCTCGTCACCGGCTGCCTGTTCCTGCGCCCGATGCGTCACCACGCGGTGGTCCGACCCGGTGAACTCCTGGCCCGCGTCGCCCGTACGGTCGTGCTC
The DNA here is from genome assembly GCF_040650855.1 of Streptomyces sp. NPDC048606. NCBI lineage: Bacteria > Bacillati > Actinomycetota > Actinomycetes > Kitasatosporales > Streptomycetaceae > Streptomyces > Streptomyces sp. NPDC048606. The sequence goes on from NZ_JBEZIB010000005.1 coordinate 181,933, forward strand.
TGGGCGGTCCTCCTCGTCGTCTTCGCGCTCCTGGCCCGCCGGACCTTCGGGCTCACCGGCGGCGACTCCCCGATCGGCGAGATCGGGGAGATCGGGGAGATCATCGACGCCGCCCCCACGGTCGGCTTCCGCGCGGACGTGCCCCCCACCCTCGGCTTCGGGCTGCTGTGGATCCTCGGCCTGCTGCTGATCGCCCTCTTGGTGTCCCGCCGCGCGCCGCTCCCCGCCGGACTGCTGCGCTTCCACACCGCCGTCCGCCCGGCCGCCTTCGCGACGACCGTGCTGCTCCTGGCGTACGTGGCCGTCGGCGCGGTCGCCGGGCTGGTGGTGGCCCTCACCCAGGGGCACGCCGCCCGCACCCTGGCCGTGGTCCTGCTCGGTCTGCCGAACCTCGCCTGGCTCGCCCTCACCGTCGGCTTCGGCGGTGCCTGGCAGGGCCGGGTGGAGGGGCCGTTCGGATTGCCGATGCCACAGCTGCTGGACCGCGTCGTGCGCGGCCCGGAGCTGTCCACCGTCGACGTGGCCGGACTCGCCCGGCAGGACGCCCGGGCGTGGTGGCTCGTCGTGTTGGCCGCCGTGCTGTTGCTCGGCGCGGGTGTGCTCGCCGCCGTACGTTCCCCCGCGCGGGTCCCCGCCTGGCGGCACGCGCTGCACCTGGCGGTGGCCCTCGCCCTGGCCACGCTCACGGTCTGTCTGCTGGCCCGCGTCCAGGCCCAGTTCGGCCTGTCCGTCCTCGGCATCGGGGACGTCGGCGGTCTCGGCGGCTCCGTCGAACTGACGCCGCTCCTGTGGCGCACCACCGCGCTCGCCCTCCTGTGGGGGGCGGTGGCGGGATTCCTCGGGGCCCTGCTCGCCCGCCCCCTGCGCCACCGCGGCCGGGTCGCACCGCCCTCCGCCCCGGACCGAACCTGACGCCGTACGGGCCCTGACGCCGTACGGGCCCTGACGCCGTACGGGCCCTGACGCCGAACCGCACCCGACACCGAACCGCACCAGACTCCGGACCGCGCCCGCCACCACCCCACCCGCTACCCCGCCCCGCGCCCCCGGAAGACCGGCAGCGCCCAACCCGGCGGCTCGGGCGGCCCTCCCCCGACCGCCGAACCCGCCGCTGCGCCGAGCGCCGCACCCGCCCGCCGCAGGGCGGCGGTGAACTCCAGGCAGCTCGCCCACCGCTCCTCCGGCGCCTTCGCCAGCGCCTTGGCCAGCACCGCGTCGACCGCCCCCGCGAGTTCCGGCCGCCGGGCGCCGACCGGGGGCGGCGGGTCGTACTGGTGCGCCCACAGCAGGGCCAGGTCGTCGTCGCGCCGGAACGGCGGTCCGCCGGCCAGCATCTCGTGGACCACGCACCCGAGGCTGTAGACGTCGCAGCGGCCGTCCACGGGCTTGCCGGCGATCTGCTCGGGCGCCACGTAGTCCAGGGTGCCGACGAACTGCCCGACGCTGGTGAACCCCGTCAGCGACAGGGACTTCTTCGTCAGTCCGAAGTCCGTCAGGTACACGTGCTCGGGGTGTTCGCTGTCGGTGCCCTCCGCCACGAGGATGTTGCCCGGTTTGACGTCCCGGTGCACGAGGTCGTGGTCGTGGGCGGCGTCGAGGGCCGAGGCGACCTGTCCGGCGATGCGGGCGGCGGTCTCCACCGGCAGGGGCCCGGTCCGGTCCAGCAGGGCGCGCAGGTCCTGGCCGGGGACGTAGCGCATGGCGATGTAGAGCAGGCCCTCCGCCTCGCCCGCCTCGAAGACGGGGACGATGTGAGGGTGGTCGATGGCGGCGGCCACCTTCGACTCGTGGGCGAAGCGCCGGCGGAAGTCGTCGTTGCGGGCGAGTTCGGGTGCCAGCACCTTCAGCGCCACCGTACGGTCCAGGCGCAGGTCACGGGCCCGGTAGACGACGGCCATGCCGCCGCGGCCGATCTCGCCCTCGACGAGGTAGCCGGCGATCCGGCGTCCCGCTGGGTCCGCGGGTCGCCCGCCGAGCGGGTCGGCGGCGCCCATCAGCGTCCTCCCGGCTCGGGCCGCCGCGCGACGCGGGTCGGCTCGTGGGGCACGTCCCGTCCGCCCCGGGGCGTCTCCCCGACGCCCGTGTCGCCCCGCGCGCCGGGATCCACCCCGCCCGACCCCGGCCCCGGCTCGGGTTCCGCCTCCGCCGGGTCCGCGAGGACGGCGTAGGTCTGCGGTCGGCCGCCGCCGTCCGCGTACAGCCAGCGCCCCGTCGTGTCGTCGTAGACCCATACGGATTCCCCGTCGATGACGATGCCGGCGCGCAGGCCCGTCACGGCCGCCCGGAAGGCCCCGCACTCGCCGCGCGCGGCCGTGCGGTAGCGCTCCAGTACGTCGGCGGCGCGGGTGAGGAGCGGTGCGGGGTCCTCGGCGCGCGCGAGGGGCCGTCCGGTGGTCGGCGGGGGCTGCGGTACCGCCACCAGGAGGCGACCGTCGACCCACGCGGACCACCCGTTGGCGCAGAGGATCTCCCCCCAGTCGCCCCGTCGCGCCAGCAGCCGTACGGGCAGGAAGGGGTCCAGGGAGGCGGTGGGTCGCGCGACGTCGGGGGCCTCCCAGGCGGGCAGGCCCTCCCCGGGGACGACGTGGGTGGGGCGGAAGTCGGTGCCGGGGTCCGCCGGGTCGCTCATCGGGGCGGCCTACTTCCGCATGATCGCGGGCTCGTGCCGCCGCAGCAGCCACGCGACCAGCAGTCCGAACAGCACGGACAGGGCGAGGAGCATGCCCATGTTCAGCAGCCAGACGCCGCCGGAGTGGGCGAAGAGGGGGTCGTCGGTGAGGGGGCCGGGGACGATCCGGGCGAGGTCGATGGTTCCTGCCATCGCGCCGAGCGCCCAGCGCGCGGGGACGAACCAGGCCAGTTGTTCGATGACGGGGACCCCCGCGAGCTGGAGGAGGGCTCCGCAGAAGACCACCTGCACGATGGCGAGGAGGACCAGCAGGGGCATGGTGACCTCCTCCTTCGTGACGAGGGCGGAGACCAGCAGCCCGAGCATCATGGCCGTGAAGGAGAGCAGGGCGACGGCGAGGGTGATCTCGACGAGGGGCGGGAGGAAGACCCCGGAGGCCTGCGGGAGGCTCGATCGCACGCCGAAGAGGCCGACGAGGGTGAGGACCACGGCTTGGGCGACGGTGATGGTTCCGAGGACCACGACCTTGGACATCAGGTAGGCGGATCTGGACAGTCCCACGGCGCGCTCGCGCCGGTAGATGACGCGTTCCTTGACGAGTTCGCGCACGGCGTTGGCCGCGCCCGTCAGTACGCCGCCCACGCACAGGATGAGCAGGGCGTTCATCGCGGTCTCCCGCGTGAGGGTGCCGCCGGCCAGGGCGCGGGCCATGGCGCCCATCACGAACGGCAGCGCGATCATGATGGCGAGGAAGGTCCGGTCGGCGCCGAGGGCGGCGGCGTAGCGGCGGACCAGGGTGGACAGTTGGGAGCCCCAGCTCTGCGCCTTGGGCGGGGCGGGGGCGAAGCCGGCCGGGCCGGGCGGGGTGGCGTCGGCGCGGTGGCGGGCGGCGGCGCCCGCCACGTAGGCGCGGTACTGGGGGGAGGCCGCGTACTGGCCGGCCCAGTCGCGGTCCTGTTGGTTCTCGAAGGCCTCGAAGGCCTCGGGCCACTGGGTGAAGCCGAAGAAGTCGAGGGTCTCGTCGGGGGGTCCGAACCAGGCGATGCGGCCTCCGGGGGCCAGGACCAGCAGGCGGTCGCAGACGTCGAGGCTCAGCACGCTGTGGGTGACGACGATGACGGTGCGGCCGTCGTCGGCGAGGCCGCGCAGCATGTGCATGACGGAGCGGTCCATGCCGGGGTCGAGTCCGGACGTCGGTTCGTCGAGGAAGAGCAGGGAGGGCTTGGTGAGCAGTTCGAGGGCCACGGAGACGCGTTTGCGCTGGCCTCCGGAGAGGCTGTGGATGGGCTGGTCGACGCGTTGCAGGAGGCCGAGTTCGGCGATGACCTCGTCGACGCGGGCCTGGCGTTCGGCCTTGGCGGTGTCCTGGGGGAAGCGCAGCTCGGCGGCGTAGGTCAGGGCGCGGCGGACGGTGAGCTGGGAGTGCAGGATGTCGTCCTGGGGGACGAGGCCGATGCGGCTGCGCAGTTCGGCGTAGTCGCGGTAGAGGTCACGGCCGTCGTAGAGGACATTGCCGTGGTCGGCGGGTCGCAGGCCGGTGAGGGCGCCGAGGAGGGTGGACTTGCCGGCGCCGCTGGGTCCGACGACGGCGAGCAGGCATTTCGCGCCGACGGGGAAGGAGACGTGGTCGAGGAGGGTCTTGCGGCCGTGGTCGACGGCGACGGCGAGGTCCTGGACGTCGAGGGAGACCTCGCCGGTGTCCACGTACTCCTGGAGCTGGTCGCCGACCAGGCAGAAGGCGGAGCGGCCGATGCCGACGATGTCCCCCTCGCCGATGCGGGCCCGTTCGACGGGGGCGCCGTTGAGGTAGGTGCCGTTGTGGCTGCCGACGTCGACGATCTCGAAGGAGCCGTCGGTGAGGGCGTGCAGCTCGGCGTGCCGGCGGGAGACGACGAGGTCGTCGATGACGAGGTCGTTGCCGGGGTCGCGGCCGATGCGCAGGGCGGTCCGGGCGGGCAGGGGCCGGATGTGGGTGGGGTTGCGGAAGGTGCCGGTGAGGGAGGGGTGGGAGACGCGGGAGGGGCGCGAGGTACGGGAGGCGGAGGCCGGGGTGGCAGGCGAAGGCGAGGCGGAGGCCGGGGTGGCAGGCGAAGGCGAGACGGAGGTCGAGGAGGCAGGGGTGGCCGAGGGGCGGGAAGCCGAGGCACGGCCGAGGAGGAGGGCGCGCGGGCCGTCCTCGACGCTGCCGAAGCGCAGTTCGCTGCCGGGGCCGACGGTCCACGCGTGGACGCGGTGTCCGTCGGCCCAGGTGCCGTTGGTGCTGTTCTCGTCCTCGACGGTCCAGTGGTCGCCCTCGGGGCGCAGGACCGCGTGGTGCCAGGAGACGCGGGCGTCGTCGAGGCAGATCTCGCAGAGGGGGTCTCTGCCGACGTGGTAGGTGCGTCCCGGACTCATCTCGGTGGAGCCGCCGGCGGTCTCCAGGACGAGTTCGGGCGCGGTCGGCACACCGGGGCGCTGGACCATGCACAGATTTTCCCACGATCCGCCCGCGCCGGCATAACCGCAGGTCAGAGCCCTCTTATAGGTAATGACAACGGTCCCCGTTGCAGCCTTTGCCGTTCCGCTCGCGGTGCGCTTCACTTCACGCGTCGGAACCGAACAGACGGGGGATGAATGCGATGAGCGGGTACGGGCACGGGGCGCGGGACCACGACGGGGCCCACGACCACGAGGGGTCCCAGAACCACGACGGGCACGACCACGACGGCCACGGCCACGGCCACGACGCCCACGGGCACGCCGGGCACGCCGGGCACAGCCACGGTGTGGATCCGGACGCCGACCGCCGGTGGCTCGCGATCGCGCTCGGCCTCATCGGGGGCTTCATGGCCATCGAGGTGGTCATCGGCGTGATGGCCCATTCGCTGGCGCTGATCTCCGACGCCGCGCACATGCTCACCGACGCCGTCTCGATCGTCCTGGCCCTGATCGCGATGCGGCTGGCGGCCCGTCCGGCGCGCGGCGGTTTCACCTTCGGGCTCAAGCGCGCGGAGATACTCTCGGCCCAGGCGAACGGGCTGACGCTGTTGCTGCTGGCGGTGTGGCTGGCGTACGAGGCGGTACGACGGTTGCTGGATCCGCCTCCGGTCGAGGGCGGGCTGGTCCTGGTCACCGCGCTGGCGGGGATCGTCGTGAACGTGGCGGCGGCCTGGTGCATCTCGCGGGCGAACCGTTCCTCGCTGGCCGTCGAGGGTGCCTACCAGCACATCCTCAACGACCTGTTCGCGTTCATCGGGACGGCCGTCTCCGGCCTGATCGTGGTGACCACCGGCTTCGTCCAGGCCGACGCGATCGCCACCCTCGTGGTGGTGGCGCTGATGGTGAAGGCGGGCTACGGGCTCGTGCGGGAGTCCGGACGGATCTTCCTGGAGGCCGCTCCGGCGCACCTGGACCCCGACGCGGTCGGTGACCGGCTCGTGCACCACCCGCCGGTGACCGAGGTCCACGACCTGCACATATGGACGATCACCTCCGGGCAGGCGGCCCTGTCCGCGCACGTCCTGGTGGAGCCGGCGGGCGACTGCCACGCCGTACGCCGCGACCTGGAGCGGATGCTGGCGAAGCAGTACGGGATCACCCACACGACCCTCCAGGTGGACCACGTCCAGGACGCGCTGCTGTCGGTGGGGCGGCCCGGCGAGGCGGGCGTGGACGACGGTGACGGGCACTGCGCCGAGGCCCACGGCCCCGTCCACCGCCAGGGCCCGCACGCGCACTGACCCGGGACCCCCCGCGCGGGGTAGGCGGAGCTCCCGACGGGGGATACATGGAGCCATGACCGGACCGAAGAGGTACAGGCGCAGTGCCGGGCTGTTGCTGTTCCGCCGCACCGGGGACCCGTCGGCGGGGCGGGACGGCCCGGCAGGCCCGGGGTTCGAGGTGCTCCTCGGGCACATGGGCGGTCCGCTGTGGGCGGGGCGGGACGGCGGGAGCTGGGTGATCCCCAAGGGCGAGTACGGGCCGGACGAGGCGCCCCGGGACGCGGCCCGCCGCGAGTTCGCCGAGGAGTTGGGGTTGCCGGCGCCGGAGGGCCCGTACCTGCCGCTGGACGACGTACGGCTCAGCAGCGGGAAGCTGGTGACGGTGTGGGCGGTGGAGGGCGATCTCGATCCGGCCCTGATGGTGCCGGGGACCTTCACGATGGAGTGGCCGCCGCACTCCGGGCGGGAGCGGGAGTTCCCGGAGTTGGACCGGGTGGCGTGGTTCACCCCCGAGACGGCTCGAAATAAGCTGATGATCGGGCAAATGCCCTTTCTGGACAGGTTGTTGGCATTACTGGACGGTTGACCCGACCTTTACTTGCCAACAAACCCCACGTGCATGGACATTGCACATATGACGAACGTCGTGCTGGTGGGAACCCTGGACACCAAGGGTGTCGAGTACGGCTGGCTGCGCGAGCGACTGCTGCGCGCCGGCGTCGAGGTGGTACTGGTCGATACGGGGATCATGGGAGAACCCCGTGTGCCCGCGGACGTGCCGCGCGACGCGGTGGCACGGGCCGCGGGAACGGAACTGTCACGCCTGCGCACGGACGCCGACCGGGGCGCGGCCGTGACGACGATGGCGCGGGGGGCCGAAGCGGTCCTCTTACGCCTGCACGCCGAGGGTCGGCTGCACGGGGTGCTCGCCATAGGCGGCAGCGGGGGCACCTCGATCGCGACGCGGGCGATGCGGGCCCTGCCGCTGGGCGTGCCGAAGCTGATGGTCTCCTCCATGGCCTCCGGGGACGTGGCCCCGTACGTCGGCTCCGCGGACATCACGATGATGTACAGCGTGGTGGACATCGCCGGGATCAACAGCGTCTCGGCCCCGGTCCTGACCAACGCCGTGGAGGCCATCGCCGGGATGGCCCGGGGCTACGCGCGGTCCGGGCCGGAACGCCGGCGCGCGACCCGGCTCGGGGCGGGCGGGAGACCGCTGGTCGCGGCGAGCATGGCGGGCGTGACCACCCTGGGCGTGGACGCGGCCCGGGAGCGGCTGACGGAACTCGGCTACGAGGTGCTGGTCTTCCACGTCAGCGGCGCCGGAGGCCGCACGCTGGAGAAGCTGGCCGGTCAGGGCGTGTTCGCCGGGGTCTTGGACCTGACCCTCAGCGAACTCGCCGACGACCTGTGCGGCGGGATCCTCACGGCCGGACCGGACCGGCTCAGCGCGGCCGGGCGTGCCGGGATCCCGCAGGTGGTCAGCCTGGGGGCGCTGGACATGGTGAAGTTCGGGCCGCTGGAGACCCTGCCCGAACGGGCCCGCTACCGACGGGTGCGCGTCCACAACCCGTCGATCACGGTGATCCGTACGACCGAGGCGGAGTGCGCGGAACTGGGCCGCCGGGTGGCCGCCAAGCTGCGGGCGGCGACGGGGCCGACCGCCGTCTGCCTGCCGCTGCGCGGACTGTCCACGCTGGGCGCGCCCGGTGGGCCGTACCACGACCCGGGCGCGGACCGGGCGCTGTTCACGGCGCTGCGGGACGGGCTGCGGGGCAGCGCGGCCACGCTGTACGACTACGACACGCACATCAACGACCCGGCGTTCGGGCGGGCCGCCGCCGATCGGTTGCACGCGATGATCGGCGCGGTGTCGGCCGCCGCCTGAGCCCGCGCGCCGTCCGCCTGCGCCCTCTCGCTTCCCGCCCCGGCGCTCGCCTCCCGTCCCGAGGCTCGCCTCCCGTCCCGAGGCCCCGCGAGGCCTCCCGAGGCGTACCGCTCCGGACCCGACGGTCCGTCCGATGTCACACTCCGGTGACGTGGGCGGTGGTTGGGAACCGGCCGTGGCGGAAACCACGTCACAAGGGGGTGGCTGGTCGGGGGACGACCGGCCGGCCGCCCGCGGGTGGTCCGGGACGCCACGGACGGGGGCGAACGATGAGCGACGGCTGGACGGTACCGGGGTACAGCGAGGTCCGCGAGCTCGGCGCGGGCGGCAGCGGCCGCGTCGTGCTCGCCGTCCACGACCTCACCGGGACGGCGGTGGCGGTGAAGTACCTCTCCGACCGACTGCGGGAGGACCCGGCCTTCGTACGGGAGTTCCGGGCGGAGGCCCGGCTGCTCGGCGGGCTGGTCTCCCCGTACGTGGTGGGGTTGTACGAGTACGTGGAGGCGCCGGGCGGCGCCGCGATCGTGATGGAACTGGTCGACGGGGTCTCGCTGCGCGCGGTGCTGCGGGAGTCCGGTCCGGCCGACGCCGAAGCGGCGCTGGTCGTCCTCAAGGGGTCCCTGCTGGGGTTGGCGGCGGCGCACCGGGCGGGCGTCGTGCACCGCGACTACAAGCCGGAGAACGTGCTCGTCGCGCCGGACGGTTCCTCGAAGCTGGTGGACTTCGGCATCGCGGCGGGGCGCGGCGACACCCCCGGGGTGGCGGGCACCCCCGCCTACATGGCTCCGGAGCAGTGGCAGGGCCGGCCCGCCTCGCCGACCGCGGACGTGTACGCGGCCACCGCCACCTTCTTCGAGTTCCTGACGGGACGAAAGCCCTACGACGGGACCAACTTCGCGGAGTTGGCCGTCCAGCACATCGAGGCGCCCGTTCCGGAGACCGAGGCGCCGGAGGCCGTGCGTCCGCTGATCCGGCGGGGTCTGGCCAAGAGCCCGGAGCAGCGGCCGGAGAACGCCGAGGCGTTCGTGGCGGAGCTGGAGCGGATCGCGGTGGCGGCGTACGGGCCGCAGTGGGAGGAGCGAGGGCAGCGCAAGCTGGCCGCGCTCGCCGCGCTGCTGCCCCTGCTGTTCCCGTCGGCCGGGGCCGCCTCGGCGGGCACCACGGCGGTGGCGCAGACCTCGATCGGCACCTCGGATTGGGCGCCGGGGCGCGGCGGCTGGTTCGCGTCGGGGCTCGCGCTGGTGTTGGGGGCGCTGCTGGTCCTGACGACCGACGCGATCGGGGGTACGCCGCCGCAGTCGTCGGCGATCAGCTCGTTCGCCACGACGAGCCCGGCCCCGCCGGGAGCCGGGCCGAACGCCTCCCCGTCCGGCTCTCCGTCCGCGCCGGTCTCGCCCTCGCCGGGGCCGTCCGCGTCGCCGTCGGCGTCGCCGACGCACTCCCCCACGCCGACCGCCTCGGCCTCGCCCTCCCTTTCGGCGAGTCCGACGGCGAAGCCGACCGTGACCTGGACGACGACGCCGACGCCCACCCACACCCCCACCCATTCGACGCCGACGCCGACGCCGTCGCCGACCCTGCGCGTCACCAAGCTGGACGTCTCGCTGCGGCCCGGGGTCTACCGGGGCGAGGCGACGGTGTCGCTGGCGACGCAGGGGTCGGGTCCGGTCACGGTCGTCCTGGAGTGGTTCCTGGGCGAGCGGCAGGGGGACTTCTCCGTGCCGGACGGGCGGGACACCGTCGTCGTCCAGGCCGGTTCCCTGGCCACGGTGGTGCAGACCCACTCCTTCACCCGGGGGCGCGGCTGCTTCGGCGGGGTCCGCGTCACCACCAAGCCCGCCGCCGGGAACGTGTCGGCGTCGGACTCGCGGCCGCTGCCGCGCTGCCAGGACCAGGAGCCCCCACGATGAGCGACCCCAGGGCCCCGCAGGGGGACGACGACTACAGCGCCACCGTCCTCGGCAGTCACTGGTTCACGGGACCGCCGCCTCCGCGGGACGCCGCCCCGGACCGGGTGGAAGGGTCGGTGTTGCGTTTCGGGCCGGGGGTGACGGCTGCCATGCCGGCGCCGTTCCCGCTGGTGGTGGGCCCGCCCGCGCCCGTCCGGCGGCGCGGTGGCGGGTGGCGGCGCTACACCCTGGCCGTGGTGGTGTTGGCGGCGGTGCTCGGATACCTGGGCTGGCAGCGGTTCGGGCCGGGCGTCGAGGTGCGGGCGGTGTCGGTGGCCACCGCGCCCGACGGGCCGGGCTGTGACGGGACGGCCGACGTGGTCGCCGTCGTACGGACCAACGGGCGCCCCGGAACCCTGACCTACCGCTGGGTGCGCAGCGACGGCACCCGCTCGGAGGAGCTCACCGAGCGCGTGCCGGGCGGTCGCGACCGGGCCACCCTGCACCTGCTGTGGACCTTCCACGGTACGGGCGCCTACGCGGCGCGCGCGGAGCTGCAGTTGCTCACCCCGGACCGGATGACGGCGGCCACGGAGTTCACCTACCGCTGCCGCCCGTAGCCGTGGCCGTGGCGCCCGAGCCGGTACGCGGGCGCGCGGGTGGTCGGGGTGGAGGCGGTCAGCGTGCCGCGGCGCCGGGGACGCGGATCACGGCGAGGCCGCCGTCGAGGTCGACGCGGGAGTGCGGCGGGGCGCCGTCCTCCTCGTCGTCGCGCAGGACGAGGGCGCTCTGGCGTTCCTTCAGTTCGTTCTGCTTGCCGGGCGAGAAGCTCGCGTGCAGTTGCTCGAAGCCGGTGGCGGAAATCTGGCCCTGGCGGCCGTTCCACCGCCAGGGCAGGAGTCCGGCGCGGCCCGCGCGGACGAGCGCCAGGTCGAGGAAGGCCATCGCGGTGAGCAGCAGTGCCAGCCCCGGCAGGGTCATGAAGACGACGAATCCCATGGGGCGACGGTAACCCGGTCGGCCGTTCGGTGGGGAGGGCGGGGCGGGGGCGGTCCTTTCGGCCGGGGTGGGTGTGGCCGCCCGGCCGAGGTGCGGGCGGGGGGCCGGCTGGTTGACTCGTAGAGGTCGAGGAGGGTGCGCAGGGCGCCCACCGACACAGGTACGCGTCACGTTCCAGCCGGCGATCACCCCAACCGGAACGTGGCCGTCCGCGCGGGCACCCACGCCGCGCGGGAGGCCCGCAGCCGCTTTGGGGAGTGGCTGCGGGCCGTTCTCGTCTTCACGTGTAACCGTCCCCGCCTCTGCACGTGTAACCGTCCCGCGCCTCTTCACGTGTAACCGTCCCCCGCCGCAACCGGGGGACGGGGATCAGGACCGCGCGTGCGCGGTGATGTCGGCCTCGAACTCCGTGGTCATCTCCGGGGTCACGGTGGGCCGGCACTGGGCCACGGCCGCGAGGTAGTCCCCCGTCGTCGCCCCCAGCTGCGCGGCGGCCGCTCCGCGCGCGCCCACCGCCTCCAGGTCCCGTTCGAAGGAGACCTGGGCGGCGGTCCGCGCCGCGTGCTCGATGTCGGCCGGGGTGAACAGCTCCGTCGCCGCGACCAGCTCCGCCACGTCCACGTCCTGGCGGCCGGCCGTGTAGCGCGACCAGATCGCGGCGCGGGCGGCGGCGTCCGGGGTGCCGATCGGGATCAGGTAGTCGAAGCGGCCGGGCCGCAGGAAGGCCGGGTCCAGGGAGCGGATGGAGTTGGTGGCGCACACCAACAGCCGTTCGTCGCCCTCGCGGAAGCGGGGTATCAGCTTGAGCAGCTCGTTCGTCACCCCGTGCATCCCGCCCGGGTGCGCGGGCTCGCCGCGCACGGGCGCGATCTCCTCGACCTCGTCGATGAAGACGAGCACCCGTTCCAGCTCGGCGATCCGGGCGAAGGCGTCGCGCAGGGCGGTGGCCAGGTTCCCGCCGTCGGCCAGCCGGGAGGGCAGCAGTTCGACGAAGGGCCAGCCGAGGCGGGAGGCGATGGCGCGGGCGAAGGTGGTCTTGCCGGTGCCGGGCGGGCCGAAGAGGGCGATGGCGCGCGGGGGTCGCACCCCGTGCGCGGCGGCCCGTTCCGGTTCGGCGAGCGGCAGCACCACGCGGCGCTCGATGAGGTCCTTCTCCGTCTCCATGCCGGCGACCTTGGCCCACAGGTCCCCCTGGAGGAAGCGACCGCCGAGGTCGTCGAGGAGGCCGGCCGCCGGGCCGTGCAGCGGCTCGGTCTTCTCGAAGTAGGCGACGGCCGGTTGGCGCGTGTAACCGGCGTTCAGCAGGCCTTCGCCGAGGAGGTCCTCCTCGGGCAGCACGTAGGCGATCCGGCCGACGCGCGCGGCGATGAGCCTGCGCTCCAGCTCCACGAGCAGGGCGCTGGCCAGTCCGCGACCGCGCCAACCGGCGGCGATGGCGATGCGCATGACCCACGCCCGCTCCCCCGTCACGCAGGCGAGCGCCGCTCCGATCGGCACGCCCTGGTGGACGGCGACCACGCAGGGCTGGCGGTCGGTGAGCGCGCTGATGCACTCGGCGAGGGAGAAGACGGACTCCTGGCCGAGTTCGGCCGTGGTGTCTATGAGATGGACCACTGCCGCGAGATCGCTCTCGCGGTAGTCGTGGATGAGCCAGTTCACCGGGTACCGCCCCTCGTTCGTGCTCCTGCGGCGAGGCTAGGGGCCGCCGGTCCCGCCGCTCACGCTCCGTCGTGCACAACAGCGGGTCCGGAAGTCCGCCGCCGCGTCCATAGACTGGGATCTTCCGCCGAAGCCGCACACCGAGGACCCGGGCACCTTCATGAGTTCCGACATATCCGACGGCCCCCCGACCCACATACCGGGCGGTCGCTCGGGCAGAGGCCCGGGCGGCCGCGGGCGACACCTCGTGTGGCTGCTCCCCGTGCTGTGGACCCTCGCCCTCGGAATGTGGGGGCTGTCGCGGCAGGACAGCGTGTGGCGCGACGAGGCGGCGACCTGGCAGGTGGCCGGTCGTACGCCCGGCGAGATCTGGGCCATGCTCGGCAACGTCGACGCCGTGCACGGTCTGTACTACCTGCTGATGCACCTCGTCTTCGAGGTGTTCGGCGCGAGCACGACAACGCTGCGCCTGCCGTCCGTGCTCGCGATCGCCGGCGCCGCCGCCTGCGTGGCCGTCCTCGGGCGTCGTCTGGCGGGCCCCTGGGCGGGCCTGGCCGGCGGGCTCGCCCTCGGGCTGCTGCCCGCCGTGCAGTTCCACCTCCAGGAGGGCCGCCCCTACGCGCTGGTCGCGGCGGGCGCCGGCCTGTCGACCCTGCTGCTGGTCTCGCTGCTGCGTCCCACGGCCGGTGGGCGCGCGGGGGCGCGCTGGGCGGCGTACGGGCTCGTCGTGCTCGTGTGCGCCCTGCTGAACTGGCTGTCGCTGCTGATCCTGCCCGCGCACGCGGCGACCCTGTGGTGGGTACGGGCCCGGCGCGGGGTGTGGCTGCGCTGGTCGGCGTACGGGGCGGGCGCGGTGGCGGGGGCCGCCCCGCTGATCCTCTTCAGCCGCGGCCAGTCGGACCAGGTGTCGTGGATCCCCCCGACCACCTGGCACATGATGATCGGCCCCGCGATCCTCTTCGCGATCGGCGGCCTGGCGGCCCTGGCCGACCGTCCGGACCGCGCCCGGGTCTCGGCGTCGGCGGTCGGGCTGCCCCTGCTGGTGGTGCCGCAGCTGGGGCTGATCGGGCTGTCCCTCGTCCGACCGCTGTACCTGGACCGGTACGTGCTGTTCGGCATGCTGGGGCTCGCCCTGCTGATCGGCGCCGCGCTGGGCGCCGCCGTACGGGCCTGCGCGCCCCGTTTCCCGAGGGCGTCGGCGCTGCTCGTCCCGGGGGTGGTCGGGGTGTCGGTGCTGGCGCTGCTGCCGGTGCAGCTCGGCAAGCGGGCCCCGGCGAGCCGGGTCGACGACGTCCTGTCGGTGGCCGCCGAGGTGGCCCGGCTGAAGCGGGACGGGGACGCGGTGGTGTTCGTGCCGGCCGCCCGGCGGGACACCGCCCTGGTGTCCCCGCGGGCCTTCACGGGCCTGGCGGACGTGGCGCTCGCCGAGAGCCCGGCGGCGTCGGCCACCCTGAAGGGCGTGGAGGACGAGGATCCGGCCGCGCTCCGCTCCGCCCTGCTCGCCCATTCGCGGATCCTGCTGATCGCGGACGCGGCCCGGGTGGCGAAACCGCCGGCCGCCGCCCGGGACCGGGTCAAGACGGCGGTCCTGCGCGAGCGCTTCACCCCGGTGGAGGAGCACGAGACGCGCGGGCGCCGGGTGACGCTGTACGAACGCCGCGGCTGATCCCGGCCGGCCCGGGCCCGGCCGCCCGCCCCGGCCGCCCCGGAAGCCCCGGAAGCCCCGGAAGCCCCGGCCGCCGGGCCCGGATTCACAGCCGATTCACATGGACCACCGGGCTCCGGTCACAGGTTCGCCGGGGAGGCTCGGTGCATGATCCAAACCAACCTCCCCCGGCGGGCGGCCCGGATCCTGCTCGCGCTGACCGCGGTGGCCGCGCTCGTGAGCGTGGACGTCCCGGACGCCCGCGCCGTACCGCCCCTCGGCGTCACCGCCGAGGCGCCGCCCGACGCGACCTCCGCGCGCGTCGGCGCGCTGTTCGCGGGCGGCCTGGACGGCGGACACTTCTGCACCGCCGCCGTGGTGCGCGGCGCGGGCCGCGACCTGATCGCCACCGCCGCGCACTGCCTCGACCATCCGGACTCCACCGTGTTCGCGCCGGGCTACCGCGACGGGAAGGCCCCGTACGGGGTGTGGCGGCTGGACCGGGTGTACGTGTCCCCCGGCTGGACCGACGGAGAGGACCCCGACGACGACATCGCCTTCGCGACCCTGGTCCCGCAGGGCGGGGTGCGCGTGGAGGACCTCGTCGGCGGCTTCCCGGTGGCCGCCGAGCAGCCGGACGACGTGACGGTGACCGTCCTCGGCTACCCGAGCGACCGGGAGGCACCGCTGCGCTGCGCGAACTCCACCTCCCTGTTCTCGGACACCCAGCGGCGCGTCGACTGCCCCGAGCTGAGCGGTGGCACCAGCGGCAGCCCGTGGCTGGCGGACGGCGCGCTGGCGGGGGTGCTGGGCGGCCACGAGGGCGGGGGCACGGTCCCGGAGGTCTCCTACAGCGCCGTCATGGGCGAGGCGGCGCGGCGCCTGTACCGGGACGCGGCGGCCGCCGGCTGAGCGGTACGGGACCGCCCGCACCCGGGGCGGCACGCCGTGGGGTCGGCGCACCCGGGGCGGGCCCCGGCGCCGGCTCCGGGGCCCGCCCCCGGCGCGTTCCGCGTGCGGGCTACTCCGCGAGGACGTCCGCGGCCTCGAACCACGTCGGCTCGTCGCGCATCGCCCGATGGATCCGGTCGAGGGCGAAGGGCCCCATGGACGGCAGGGCGTCCGTGTCGAACCAGGCCACCTCCAGCGACTCCTCGTCGTTGACCCGCGCCCGGCCCCCGACGGCCCGGCACCGGAAGGTGATGTCCTGGAACTGGCAGACGTCGCCGTTCGGGTAGACGACCGGTCGCTGCATCTGGACGAGGACGACCCGTTCGGGCACGCACCGCACGGCGGTCTCCTCGTGGACCTCGCGCACCGCGGTCTCGGCGGGCTGCTCGCCCGGTTCGGCGATCCCGCCGATCACGGACCACTCGCCGTTGTCGGTCCGGCGCCCGAGCAGGACCCGGCCCGCGTCGTCGAAGACGACGGCGGACACGGCGGGCAGCAGGAGCAGCTGCTGCCCGGCGCGGGCGCGGATGGCGCGGATGAACTCGGGTGTGGACATGCCCCGACCCTACGAGACCGCGGAACGCCGGAGCTACGCGTCCGTCCGGCGCGCCCCCGTCCGGCGGACCAGGACCCATCCGAGGCCGGCGGCGGCGACCAGCAGCAGCGCGTACTCGGGCAGCGGGCCCAGGCGGGTGGCGGGGGTCTGCGTCGAGCGGAGCGGGATCTCGGAGACCAGCGCGTCGGCGGTGAACAGCTGCGTCTGCGAGACGACCGTGCCGTCGGGCCGGATGACCGCGCTGACCCCGCTGGTGACGGGCACCAGGACGGTCCGGCTGTGCTCGACGGCCCGGATGCGGTCCATGGCGAGCTGCTGGTAGGTCATCTCGGTGCGGCCGAAGGTGGCGTTGTTGCTGGGGACGGCGATGACCTGGGCGCCGGCGCGGACCGTGGAGCGGACCGCGTCGTCGAAGGCCGCCTCGTAGCAGGTGACCATGCCGACGCCGGTGCCCGCCATGTCGAACACGCCCGGCTCCTTGCCGGGGCCGAAGTCGCGGCGGACGCGGTCCACGTCGGAGCTGAACAGCCGGACGAAGGAACGCATCGGGATGCGTTCGCCGAAGGGCTGGATCTTGCGCTTGTCGTAGGTGGCGGTGGGGCCCTTGACCGGGTCCCACAGGATCATCGTGTTGCGCAGCGGTCCCGTCTCCGGGGCCAGCACGGAGCCGATCGCGACGGGCACGCCGATGGCCTTCACGGCGCGGTCGATGACGGCGTGGGCGTCGGGCTGCGTGTACGGGTCGATGTCGGAGGAGTTCTCGGGCCAGACGACGAAGTCGGGCTTGGTGGCGCGGCCCGCCTTGACGTCCTCGGCGAGCTGGATCGTCCGGTTGGCGTGGTTGTCGAGGACCTGGCGGCGCTGCGCGTTGAAGTCGAAGCCGGCGCGCGGCACGTTGCCCTGGATCACGGCGGCGACGGCCGTGCCGTCCTCGTCGGCCACGGAGACCAGCGGTCGGGCGGCGAGGGCCACGCCGATCGGGGCGAGGACGGACAGGGCGGCGACGGCCGCGGTGCTGCGGCGGGGGTGGTCGCGGGCGACGCGCAGGGCCTCGTAGAGGCCGAAGCCGCACAGGGCGACGGCGAAGGAGAGCAGGGGGGTGCCGCCGAGCGCGGCGAGGGGGGTGAAGACGCCGTCGGCCTGGCCGAAGGCGAGCTTGCCCCAGGAGAAGCCGCCGAACGGCGCCCGGGCGCGCAGGGCCTCGCTCGCGACCCAGACGGCCGCGCCCCACAGGGGCCAGGCGGGCAGCCGGCCGACGAGGGCGATGCCGAGGCCGGCGAGTCCGATCAGCGCGGCTTCGAGGGTGACGAGCGCCAGCCAGGGCACCGGGCCGACGCCCTCGCCGGTCCAGACGAGCAGCGGCAGCAGGTAGCCGAGGCCGAAGACGAAGCCGAGTCCGAAGCCCGCGCGGGCGCGGCGGCCGCGCAGGCAGCCGGCCAGCAGCGCGAGGGCGAAGGGGGCCAGCCACCACAGGGGGCGGGGCGGGAAGCTGACGTAGAGCAGCACGCCGGCGAGCGCGGCGAGGACGGTCCGCAGGGCCCAGGCGCCCTTGCGCGGGGCGCGGGTCGCGCCGCTCGCGGCGTCGGTCGCCCGCGGGCCCCGGTCCGGGTCTTCGCTCCGGCTCCCGGGGCGGCCTGGGTGTTCGTTCGCGGGATCCGCCTGGGCTCGACCGGCGGCCCCGGAGGGCTCGCTTCCGGCGGCGCGGGTGACACTGCTGCTCATCTGGCGGAGTGTACGTCCCCGCACGCCGAGGACCGGTAAGGAGGCGACGTGGCGGTCAGCGGGCGAGGGCGCGCAGGTGCGCGCGCAGGACGCGGACGGCGCTCTCGGCGTCGTCGACGGTCACCGTGAACACCTTGCCGTCGCCGAGGCCGAGCCGGACGCCCTCCCCGCGCCGGACGATCACGGCGGTGCCCTTCTCGGGGCGCCAGCGGCAGCCCCAGCCGCCCCACTGCTGCGGGGTGATGCGCGGGACGAACTCGGCCGAGACGACCTGGTCGAGGCGGATGGTGCGGCGCGGCAGTCCGATGTGGCCGCAGCGCACGGTCAGGGACTCGGAGTCGATGGTGACGGCCACGTGCACGAAGGCGAGGGTTCCGAAGAGGATCAGCAGGCCGGCGGCGAGGCAGCCGATCACGGCCATGAGGAGGGCGACGATGCCGCCGTTCCAGGAGTGGTCGACGGCGAGCTCGATCCCGAGCGCCAGGCAGGCGGCACCGGCCACCGCCAGCAGCCACTGCGCGCGGTTGGAGGCCCGGCCGGTCCACAGGGGACCCGGGGGGTGCGCCGTCATGTCCAGCAGCGTACTCACCTTCCGCATGGACGCCACCGCCTCTACGCCACTCGGGCGCATCGTGCCGCTTCGGGCACGGGGCGCCTTCCCCCGTCGACCTCGACCAAACTTCAGGTCACCGGCCCGACGTCCTCCCTCTCGGCCGCTCAGCCGGGCAGCAGCCGCACCAGGGCGTCGCGCAGGGCGGGTCGGCGGGTCGTCACGAGCCGGTGCAGGCTCCGGGAGCCGAAGGCGACGCGTTGCGCGCTGCGGCGGCGCTCGGTGTCGTAGGCGCGCAGCGCGGCGGGGAGCCCGGTCGCTCCGTGTTCGGCGACGGCCCGCGTGAGCGCCTCGGCGTCGAGCAGGGCGGTGCAGGCGCCCTGCCCGAGGTTGGGGGTCATGGCGTGGGCGGCGTCTCCGACGAGGGCGAAGCGACCGCCGGTGACGAAGGTGGGCAGCGCCGGGTGGAGGTGGCGCATCTCGTACCGGATCCAGGTGCTCGGGTCGGTGCGCGCGAGCAGGCGCGGGACCGGGTCGTGCCAGCCGGCGAAGGCGGCCCGCACCTCGTCGGGGGTGGTGGCGCCGGCGGGGACGGTCGCGTACCAGTTGGTGCGGCCGGGCTCCACCGGGGTCATGCCGAAGAACCGGCCCGCGCCCCAGGTCTCGCCGTGGATCGACGTCTCGAAGTCCGCGATGCCGATCCAGGCGGTCGTGCCCACGGCGCGGACCCGGGAGCGCGCGCCGAGCCGGGCGTCGAAGCGGGCGCCGCGGACGGCGCTGTGGATGCCGTCCGCGCCGACGACGAGGTCGACCCCGTCCTCCCGGGCGGCGAGGTCGGTGACGCGGTGTCCGTAGCCGACGCGCGGGCCTCCGAGCCGCTCCAGCTCGGCGAGCAGCGCGTCGATCAGGTGGGGCCGGGAGACGAGCAGCTCGGGCCGGCCGGCGCGGCGTTCGATCCGCTCCAGCGGGAGCGCGGCCAGCACGCGGCCGTCGGGGCGACGGATGTGCGCGGTGCGGTACGGCACGGCCCGCTCCCGGAGGGCGTCGCCGAGTCCCAGGCGGTCCAGGGCGCCCTGCGCGGTCGGGTGGATGCCGAAGGCGGTGCCGTAGCGCTCGGGGGCGGTCCGCCCTTCCAGCACGGTCACCGACCAGCCCGCCCGGCGCAGCCCGACGGCGGTGGCCAGCCCGCCGACCCCCGCACCGACGACGAGTGCCCGACCCGTCCCGACCCCGCTGTTCACGGCTCCCATGGCACGCCTCCGCCCGCTCGCCATCCCCGATGGGCACCACACCCGTGTTACCACGGGTGTGGTTATGCTGGCAACGTGAACCATGACCGCAGGGGCAGGCTGTGCGACGCCGCCATGGGCGTGCTCGCGGAGGCGGGCGGTCGGGGACTGACCCACCGCGCCGTCGACGCCGCCGCCGGGGTGCCCGTGGGCACCACCAAGAACTACTTCCCGACCCGCGACGCACTGCTGCGGGCCGTCGCCGAGCGCTGCCTGGAGCGGTACCGCGAGCTGTCCGAACGCCTCGCCGGATCCGGCCCGGGGCCGTCCGGGCGGGCCGAACTCGCCACCTTCCTCGCCGACCTGCTGCGCGACGTCGCCGGGCCGGGGCGCACGCGCGTACTGGCGTACCTGGAGCTCCGGACCGAGGCCGGCCGACGCCCCTGGCTCACGGACCTGCTGGACCCCATCGCCGCGTCGGACTTCGCGGCGTACGGACACCTGCTGGCGGCCGCCGGACTGCCCGCCGGGGAGGACCGGGCCCGCGCGCTGACGCTCGCCCTGCACGGCGCCGTGCCGCACCTGCTGGCGGGCACCCCGCACACCCTGGCCGCGGCCGGGCTCGACGACCCGGACGCCTTCGCACACGCCCTGCTGGCCACCGTGTGCCCCGAGGGCTCCGGACCGGCCGCGTGACCGCGCGTACGCCGACCCGGCTCGACCGGGCCGAGGGCGCCGTCCTCGGCTCCGCGGTGGGCGACGCCCTGGGCGCCCCCTACGAGTTCGGCCCCGCCGGGGCCCTGTCCGAGCGCGGCGCGGAGATGCGCGCCGGCGGCGGCTGGGACCCGGGCGAGGCCACCGACGACACGCAGATGGCGGTCCTGGTCGGCGAATCCCTGCTGGAGCGGGGCGGGCTCGACCTGCCCGACGTCTTCGCGCGGTTCCGGCGCTGGGCGGCGGGATCGCCGAAGGACATCGGCCTCCAGACCGAGGACGTGCTGAGCGGTGGCGCGCCCTGGGACCTGGCCGCGGCGCTGCACTTCCAGGTCAACGCCCGGGCGGCCGGCAACGGTTCCCTGATGCGGGCCTCGACCTCGGCCGTGTACTTCGCCCCGGCCGGGCGGGAGGCGACCATGGACGCCGGCCGGCGGATCGCGGCCCTCACCCACGGGGACCGGGCGGCCTGGGAGGGCACGGCCGTCCTCCACGAGCTGGTACGGATCGCCCTGGACGGGGGTGACCCCGTGGCCGCCCTGCCGGGCGTGCTCGACGCCGTGCACCCGGGGCACCGCGAGCGGTACGCCGTCGTCCTCGACCCCGCCTGGCACCCCGACCGGGCCACCGAGTTCAACGGGGCCGTGTGGCCCTGCCTGGGCTCGGCGGTGTGGGCGCTGCGCACCACGTCCGGGTTCGCGCAGGCCGTACGGGCCGCCGTGGACCTGGGCGGCGACACCGACACCGTCGCGGCCGTGACCGGAACCCTGGCCGGGGCGGTGTACGGGGCCGCGGACGTTCCCGCCGCCTGGACGGCCCCGTTACACGTGCCGCTGCCCGGGTTCGACGGGCGGGTGCTGGACGCGGACGCGCTGCGGACCCTGGCGCGGCGGCTCGCGCCCGGTCGGGCCGAGGGCCGGCGCCGGGGGGCGCATCAGCCGCAGCCGCAGCCGCCGCAACCCCCTCCGCCGCAGCCGCCGTCGCCGCCGCACCCGCCCCCGGTTCCGGTGCCGGCGGCGGTGCCGGTCGCCGTCGCGCGGGTGGCCCTGCGGCGGCGGCTCGACTCCCACTCCTCCCGCTCGCGCACCCGACTCACCGCCCGGTGGGAGATCCCGGCCGGGGTCCACGGGCCCAGCCGGTGGCGCCGGCGCGGCGACAGGGGCGCGGCCGTGACGCAGGCGCGGATGCCGGAGCCCGACCCGTCGTGGACGGCGTACTCCAGGACGATCTCGACGCCCTCGCGGGGCTCCCCGTACAACACCGCCTCGAAGGGCTCGCGCAGGGCGTCGACGTCGTGCAGCCCCGCCCCCGGCCTCCCGTCGGCCCAACCGGCCAGGAGCCGCCCCCCGGCCAGGGTGTCGTCCTCGCGGGGGCGGCAGGAGATCAGGGGCCGGCCGGTGGTGTCGTCGGCGTCGGGGTAGAGCCACAGGTGCCCGGACGGCGCGGCCCGTACGCCGACCACCAGCGCGGGCAGGCCCTCGCGGTACGGGCGGCGCGAGGCCCGGTCGGCGCTCCAGCCCCGCCCCAGGAGGGTGGTCCCGACGGCCAGCAGCGCCAGGCTCACCGTCTGCTGGCCCACCGCGTCGTACGGGAGGGCGGTTCCGTGCGCGGTCAGGTCCTCGACGATCCCGTCGACGAGGACGCCGACCCCGGCCAGGCAGAGGAACGCCCCGCCGGTGACGGCGCGCATGCCGCGGCGGTCGTGGCCGCGCGGCATGCGGTCCGGTGGCGCGAAGCGGGCCGGACCGGCCGCCGCGCGGGCGATCCGCTCCTGCCGGCGGCGGGACCACAGGCGCAGCAGGGCGCCCGTCAGCGCCCACAGGGACAGGGCGGCCGGCAGCAGGACGTCGACCCGGCCGGAGGAGAGGTCCGGCGCCGATCGCGCGAGGAGCGCCGCGGCGGACACGGCGGCCGCGACCGGCAGGTACCGGTACCAGAGCGGCAGGACCACCGAAAGGGCCGTCAGGAAGTGGTCGTTCCAGGTCGTTCCGACCGCGTCCGCCGAGCCTCCCGCCCACGGGGCCAGGGCGAGCACGACGGCCACCAGGATCGCGAGGAACCAACTCCCGCCGAGGGGCGCGAAGATGATCGGGACGAGCGCCCGGCGCCACCGTTGCCCCTCCGGAACTCCCCAGGCACGTACGTCACTTGCCGGTTTCACGCCGACGGGAAGGTGCTTGGCGTAGGCCATCATGCGCCCAGTATGGGAGCGCGGGGCCTGCGACGGAACGGGGTGGTCGGGCGGTTCGCCGGGCGGCCTCCCCGGCGGTCCCGCGCCCCCCGGCGCGGTGGGGGTCCCCGGTCAGCGGCCGACGGCGGCGTCGTGCGCGAGCTGCGCGACGAGGCGTCCTTCGGCGTAGCCGAGGGCGGCGGCGGGCAGGGCGGAGGGGCGTCCGCTGAGCAGCACGGTCAGGGTGCCCGTCGCGGGCAGTTCGGGCGCGGGGGCGACGCCGATCCGGCGCAGCGCCTGGACGGCGACGGCCTCGGCGGAACCGTGGTAGACCGGCTGCGCTCCCCCGGCGCGCTCCGCGATGGCGGCCCGGATGGGTTCCTCGACGAGTTCGTAGTGCGTGCAGCCGAGCACCACGTCCGTGACGTCGGACGGGGTGAGGGCGGCGGCGGCCGCCACGGCCCGGACGACGGCCTCCTCGTCGCCGTGTTCGACGGCGTCGGCGAGTCCGGGGCAGGGCACCTCGGTGACGGCGGCGCCGGCGGCGAACTCGCGGATCAGACCGCGCTGGTACGGGCTGCCCGTGGTGGCGGGGGTGGCCCAGATCGCCACCCGGCCGCCGGCCGCGGCGGCGGGCTTGATCGCCGGGACGGTGCCGATGACGGGGATGTCGGGCTCCAGGTCGGCCCGCAGGGTCTCCAGGGAGTGCACGGAGGCGGTGTTGCAGGCCACGATCAGGGCGTCGGGACGCAGGGCCGCGGCGGCCCGCGCGACGCCCCGGGCGCGCTCGGTGAGGTCGGCGGGCGTGCGCGGCCCCCAGGGCATGCCGTCCGGGTCGGACGACAGCAGCAGATCGGCGTCGGGCCGCAGCCGACGCGTCGCGGCGGCCGCAGCGAGGAGGCCGATTCCCGAGTCCATGAGCGCGATCTTCACCTGGTCACCTTAATCGACGCCCCCCTCACCCCCCAGCGCACCGACCCCGCAGCACCACAACGAATCGGTACAAACATCCCCACAACGCCGCCCGATCCGGCCGCGCCGTGAGCGCCGCGTCCGCGACAGCGCCCACGCCGTTCGGCACACTGCCGCCATGGGCCTCCTCCTCGTCGCCGCCTACGCCTCCCTCGCCGTCTGGCTCTGGCTCACCCTCGCCCAGGGCATGTTCTGGCGCACCGACGTCCGCCTCCCCCCGCGCACCGCGCCCGCCCACTGGCCGTCCGTCGCCATCGTGGTGCCCGCCCGGGACGAGGCCGAGGTGCTGCCGCACAGCCTTCCCTCCCTGCTCACCCAGGACTATCCCGGTGAGGCCGAGGTGGTCCTCGTCGACGACGGCAGCACGGACGGCACGTCCGAGCTGGCCGTTCGTCTCGCCTCCGAGTACCCCGGGCTGCCCCTCATGGTGCTCTCCTCCCCCGGCGAACCGCCGGCCGACTGGACCGGGAAGCTGTGGGCGCTGCGGTACGGCATCGCCCACGCCCGTCGCGCCCACGCCGACGAACCCGACTACCTCCTGCTCACCGACGCCGACATCGCCCACGAGCCCGACAGCCTGCGCGAGCTCGTCTCCGCCGCGACCTCCGCCCGCCTCGACCTCGTCTCGCAGATGGCGCGGCTGCGGGTGGTCGACTTCTGGGAGCGGCTCGTCGTCCCCGCGTTCGTCTACTTCTTCGCCCAGCTGTACCCCTTCCGCCGGATCAACCGGCCCGCCTCCCGCACCGCCGCGGCCGCCGGGGGCTGCGTGCTGCTGCGCACCGAGGTCGCCGTCCGCGCCGGGATCCCGGACTCCATCCGGCAGGCCGTCATCGACGACGTGTCGCTCGCCCGCGCGGTCAAGGACGCGGGCGGTCGGATCTGGCTGGGGCTGGCGGAGCGGGTCGACAGCGTGCGCCCGTACCCGCGGCTGGTGGACCTGTGGCGGATGGTGTCGCGCAGCGCGTACGCGCAACTGCGCCACCGGCCGTCGCTGCTGTCGGGGACGGTGGCGGGGCTGTGCCTGGTGTACCTCGTGCCGCCGGTCGCCCTGTTCGTCGGGCTCGCCTCGGGGCGGGCCGCCCTCGCGTGGGCCGGCGCGCTCGCCTGGCTGTTGATGGCCGGGACGTACCTGCCGATGCTGCGCTACCACCGCCGGTCCCCCGCGCTCGCCCCGCTGCTTCCGTTCACGGCGCTGCTGTACCTGTTGATGACCGTCGACTCGGCGGTGCGGCACTACCGGGGGCGGGGGGCGGCCTGGAAGGGCCGTACCTATGCCCGTCCCGGCGACGCGTGAAACCCGCGGGTGGTCACCGTGCGTACGTCATCCGAGGTCACGCGGGCGTGACGACGCGTCGACGACAACAGGGTGTAACGACCAACCGGTGAGCACGAGTAGGAACAAGCCGGTGCGCAAGTGGCGAATCGTGCACGTGAACGTCTGGTGAAAGGTGTGGCGCTGACCTGGGAATATGCAGGTCAGGGCGGGGTTGACGGCACCTCGCTATGGACCCCGTGAAGTCGTGGGCTTAACTTAGGTCCCATGACCTCCCCCCGCTCCACTTATGGCGGCGGTTACTACTCCGCGCCCTCCTTCCCGGACACCCCCATCTACGACTCCCTCGTCGCCGAACGCGGGACTCCGCAGATCGCCCCGATCCGCGTTCCGGCCGCCTACGAGTCGCCCAGTGCCGGTTACTCGAGCGGTGGTTACCTGCCGGCCCTCCCTTCCGCTTTGCCCGCGCTGCCGCCCGCCATGCCCCAGCAGCAGGCGCAGGGGTACGGCTACCCGTACCCCCAGCACCAGGCTCCGCAGCAGCAGATGCCCGCGCCGATGGGCATGCCGATGCCGATGCCCCTCCAGCACGCGCCGGCGCCGTACATCCCGCAGCAGCAGCCGGTGCCGGCCCGCGTCGGGTACGTGCCGCAGCCCCAGCCGCAGCAGCCCCGTCCGGTCGCCGCGGGCGGCTACGAGGCGATGCGCCCCGCCGCCCCGCGCCCCGTGGCGTCCGCGGCGCAGGTCCCCTCGTACGAGGATCCGTACGGTCGGGGCCACCAGGGCCGCGGCTACTGACGTGACGTGACGCGCGGGGCCCTGTGTGCCCTGCGCGAAACACCCTGGGGTCGGGGGCGGGGCGGCTGTCACAATGCCCCCATGCCGAACTTGTACGTCCATTCCCTCCACGTCCACCCCGTGAAGTCCCTCGCCGGCACCGCACCCGACGAGGCGTTCGTGGAGCCGTGGGGGCCGGCCGGCGACCGGCGCTGGGCCGTCGTCGACACCGAGGGCGCGGTCATCACGCAACGCCAGCAGGCGCGGCTGGCGTTGGCCTCCGCACGTCCGCTGGACGGCGGGGGCGTCGCCCTGTCGGCGCCCGGCATGCCCGACCTGGTCGTGGAGGTGCCGGAACCGGGCCCACTGGAGCCGGTCGTCCTGTTCGGCAAGAAGGTCGAAACCGTGGTCGCGGCGTCCGCCGCCGCCGACTGGTTCAGCGCGTACCTCGGGGTGCCCGCGCGCCTGGTGCACATGGACGATCCGGCCGTGCGCCGCCCCGTGGACCCGCGCTACGCGCTCCCCGGCGAGACCGTCAGCCTCGCCGACGGCTACCCGCTGCTGGCGGCCACCCTCGCCTCGCTGGACGCCCTCAACACGTGGATCGCCGAGGGCGACGACCCGCAGGAGGGCCCCCTGCCCATGAACCGGTTCCGCCCCAATCTGGTGGTGGCCGGCGCCGAGGCCTGGGCCGAGGACCACTGGCGGCGCATCGCGATCGGCGACGCCGTCTTCCGCGGCGTCCGCGAATGCGGTCGCTGCGTCGTGACCACTACCGACCAGGCCACGGCCGAGCGCGGGCGCGAACCGCTGAAGACCCTGGCGAAGCACCGCCGGATCGGGAAGTCGCTGGCCTTCGGGCGGCAGCTGGTGCCCGTCACCCCCGGCACGGTGCGGGTGGGCGACGAGGTGCGGATCCTGGAGTAGTCGCGTCCCGTCGACGGACGCCGCATCCGAACGCACCGGACACACGGGGCACACGGGGCACACGGGACGGAAGGCCCGGCCGGGGGTCCCCCGGCTGGAGGAGCGCTCGGGCACGCCTTGACCACGGCGGGCCGGATCACCCCTTCGGGGGGCTCCGGGTGTCCACTGGAACCAACGGACCGGGCGGGGCCGTTGCAGCGATCAGGACGTGTGACCGGCCCCGGGGCGTGTGCACCGGATCGGGTGACGGACGTCCGCGCGTCCCGGAATGCGCGTCCACCGGGCATGCGGAAGGCTAGGACGCGCAGGCAGACCAGTGACTCGCAGCGGCAGGGGGAGC
Organism: Streptomyces sp. NPDC048606; assembly: GCF_040650855.1. Lineage (NCBI taxonomy): Bacteria > Bacillati > Actinomycetota > Actinomycetes > Kitasatosporales > Streptomycetaceae > Streptomyces > Streptomyces sp. NPDC048606. Next base: position 208,527 of record NZ_JBEZIB010000005.1, read on the forward strand.
CGGACGGTGCGAACGGCAATGGGAGTGTGGCGGTGGCGGCGGAACCCGCTGCGCCGGCGCACCGATCTCTTCGAAGCGTGGGTGGCGTTCGCCGCGCTGGTCTGCTTCCTGCTGGTGGCTCCGGCCGTCGGCTGGGTCGCCAGCCTCCAGGTGGACGGGACGCTCCAGCGGGCCGCGCGCGAGCAGCGGCACGAGCGCTACCTCGTGCCGGCCGTGGTGGTCCGGCCCGCCGCGGGCGCGGTCGCCGGATCGGCGACCGACCCGTCGGCGCAGCGCCAGTCCCCGGAGCGGACGCGGATCGTCGCCTCCTGGACGGCGCCCGACGGCAGCAGTCACCAGGGGACGGTGCCGGCGGCGGAGGAACCACCGCGCCCCGGCGACCGGTTCCGGATATGGACCGACATCCGCGGTCGCCTCGTCGGGCAACCGCTCGACCCCTCCTCCGCGTCCTTCCACGCGGGCGTGGCCGGCCTGGCCGCCGCGCTGACGGCGGCGGCTCTGGTGGAGACGGTCCGACGATTGGTCGTACGACGCCTCATGCATCGGCGGTACACGCGCCTGGACCGCGCGTGGGCCGCCGCCGGGCCCGACTGGGGTCGGGCGGGTGCGGGCAGCTGACCTGGCCACTCACCGGCCCCGCGCGCGCTACCGTGACCCGTGGGGCCGCTTCGGCCCCTTCGGCGGCTGTGAACGGCTCCGGTCGCTCCGGCCGCTCAGGCAACACGAGTACGAGGGTGGGGGCACGAGCGCACCATGGCTCAGGGCACGGTCCAGTTGACGCACGGCGGGGCCTCGCGGTGGCGGCGTCGCTCCGGTGAGTATCCGACGCTGAGCGCGGCGCTGGCCGTCGCCGGCGACGGCGACGTGCTGTCGATCGCCCCCGGCACCTACCGGGAGAACCTGGTCCTGCGCCATGCCGTCACCCTGCGCGGGCCCGAGGGGAGCGTCGCCGGATCCGTGCGCATCGCCCCGCTCGACGGGGTGGCGCTGACGGTGCGCGCCTCGGCCGTCGTGCGGGACCTGTACCTGGAGGGGGCGGACCGGGCGGCGCCCGCGCTGCTCGTGGAGGACGGCTCGCCGGAGCTCACGGACCTGCGCGTGCACACGCGTTCGTCGGCCGGCGTCGAGGTGCGCGGCGGGGCCCGCCCGCTGGTGCGCCGGTGCACGGTGGAGAACCCCGCCGGGGTCGGGATCCTCGTCCTCGACGGCGGCGGAGGGGTGTTCGAGGAGTGCGAGGTGGTCGCGGCCGGTCAGGCCGGGGTCGCGGTGCACGGCGGACACCCCCGGCTGGAGCGCTGCCGCGTCCACCACGCCACGGGCGCGGGGATCTCCGTGACGGGCGAGGGTTCCGGGTTGGAGGCCCTGGGCTGCGAGGTGTACGAGATCAACGGCGCCGGTGTGCGGATCGCGGCGCGCGGCACGGCGAGCCTCACGGACTGCTCGGTGCACCGCGCCTCGGCCGACGGGGTCACCCTGGACACCGACGCGGTCCTCTCCCTCACCGGCTGCGACATCCACGACATCCCGGAGAACGCCGTCGACCTGCGCGCCCGTTCGGTGCTGACGCTCGGCCGCACCACGGTCCGCCGCTTCGGGCGCAACGGGCTGTCGGTGTGGGACCCGGGTACGCGGGTCGAGGCCGAGTCCTGCGAGATCCACGACAGCACGGGCGACTACCCGGCGGTGTGGATCAGCGACGGGGCGACGGCCTCGCTGGAGGCCTGTCGCGTACGCGACGTTCCGGACGCGGTGTTCGTGCTGGACCGCGGTTCGCGGGCCGACGTGGTCGACAGCGACCTCTCCCAGGTGCGCAACACCGCCGTGTCGGTGAGCGACGGGGCCACGGCCCGGGTGGCGGACTGCCGGATCCGCGAGGCGGGCACGGGCGCCTGGTTCCGCGACCACGGCAGCGGCGGCACGATGACCGACTGCGTCATCGACGCCGTGCAGACCGGGGTGATCGTCACCAAGGGCGCCGATCCGGTCCTGGAGCGGTGCACGGTGACCTCGCCCGCCGAAGCGGGCTTCTACGTGTCCGCCGGCGGCCGGGGCACCTTCACGGAATGCCGGGTCAGCGACAGTTCGGGCTTCGGCTTCCACGTCATCGACGGCTGCCGCACCGCCCTGGACCGGTGCCACACCGAGCGTTGCGCGCGCGGGGGCTACGAGTTCTCGGAGGACGGCCCGCGGGCCGAGGGGTGCACCGCCGACGGCTCCGGCCCGCGGTTCGCCTCCCAGGCCGCGGGCGCCGCCCCCGCGGGCGGCCCGTCGGGCGAGCGTCCCGGGATCCGTACGGTCACGGCGGCGTCGGGCGCCGCGGCGGACCGGCCGTTGCCCGCGCCGCGCGCCACCGACCTGCCCCCGACCGCGCCCGCTCCCGCTCCCGTCGTGGAGGCCGGAAAGAGCGCGGCCCCCGGTGCCGGCGAGGTGCTGGGTCGGCTCGACGCGCTGGTCGGGCTGGACAGCGTCAAGCGCGAGGTGCGGGCCCTGACCGACATGATCGAGGTGGGCCGCAGGCGGCGGCGGGCCGGCCTGAAGGCGGCCTCGGTCCGCCGGCACCTGGTGTTCACCGGCGCTCCCGGCACGGGCAAGACCACCGTGGCCCGGCTGTACGGCGAGATCCTCGCCTCCCTGGGGGCGTTGGAGCGCGGCCACCTGGTGGAGGTGTCCCGGGTGGACCTGGTCGGGGAGCACATCGGTTCCACCGCCATCCGTACGCAGGAGGCCTTCGACCGGGCGCGCGGCGGGGTGCTGTTCATCGACGAGGCGTACGCGCTGGCTCCGGAGGACTCGGGGCGGGACTTCGGGCGCGAGGCCATCGACACGCTGGTGAAGCTGATGGAGGACCACCGGGACGCCGTGGTGGTCATCGTCGCCGGGTACACGGCGGAGATGGAGCGGTTCCTGACCGTCAACCCGGGGGTGGCCTCGCGGTTCTCCCGGACCATCACCTTCGGGGACTACGGCCCCGAGGAGCTGTTGCGGATCGTGGAGCAGCAGGCGGAGGAGCACGAGTACCGGCTGGGCGAGGGGACGGCTCGGGCCCTGCTGGGGTACTTCACCCGGCTGCCGAAGGGTCCGGCCTTCGGGAACGGCCGGACCGCCCGGCAGACGTTCGAGTCGATGGTCGAGCGGCACGCGGGGCGGGTGGCGCAGCTGGCCGATCCGAGCACGGACGAGCTCACCCTCCTGTTCCCGACGGACCTGCCGGACCTGCCGGACCTGCCGGTGGCGGCGGGGACGCCGATGACGTCGACGGGTCCGGCGGACGCGGCGGACATGGCTCCGGTGACGGCGCCCCGCTGATCCGCTGACCGGGGAGTTCCTTGGGCCCCGGCGCCCCGTCGCCCCGCGCGGCGGCGGCCAACCGTGCGAGGAGCAGGTCCCGTTCGACGGTGAACAGCGGATCGGCCTGGTAGTCGGCGTGCCCGAGGATCGGCGCGGGCAGCGGATGGCGGACGCTGCGGCCGTAGGCGAGCGGATCGGCGAGCGGTCCCCGGTCGACGCGGGCGCCGGGGCCGCCGGCGGTGGTGGTGGTGGTGGCGACGGGTCCGCCGATGGGGTCGGTGGCCCGCCACAGGTTGCGCCAGCAGTCGAGGTCCCGGTGGAGGGCGGCGAGCGGACCGGGGCCGAAGTAGGCGGGGAACCAGCGGCCGTAGAGCCGCGCCAGCGGCGAACCGTACGTCAGCAGGGCGACGCGGCCGCGCGTCCGCGGCGGCAGTTGCCAGACGGCGGCGGCCGCGAGGACGCTGCCCTGGGAGTGGCCCGAGATGACGAGCCGGCCCCCGGTCTCGGCGGTCCAGCCAGTCATGCGCCAGGTGAGGTCGGGGACGGCACGCTCGGCGTAGCAGGGCGGGGCGAAGGGGTGCGCGGCGCGCGGCCAGAAGGTGCCGACGTCCCACAGGATGCCGATGGTGCGGCGGGCGGCGGGGTCGCGGTAGGCGCGGCGGCCCCAGGCGACGAACAGGGCGATGCCGAGGCCGATCAGCCAGGAGCCGGTGTCCTGGGCCGCGCGGGCGGCACCCTCCACGAGCGGGTGGGTGCCGCGCGCCGCCTCGCCCGGCACCTGTCCGGTGAGGCGGGCGCCGGCGAGGGCGCCCGCGCCGAGGAGCAGGGTGAGGACGCACAGCGTCCCGACGAACCAGGGTGCGGAGTCGGTGAGTCCGGCGGTGGCCCGCGCCGCGGCGATGCGTCGGCTGCGGGCGGGGTCGGGCCGCTCGCCCGGGTACGCGGCGGCCACGCCGGCGGCGGTGCGGCGGCCGGTCCGGACCGCCCGGATCCCGACGCACAGCGCGGGCACGGTCAGGGCGAGCAGCAACGGCGGCAGGACGGCCGCCTGCCAGGACAGCACCACGGGCGGCCCGGGCAGGGGGGTTCCGGCCATGCCGGGGGTGGCTCCCCCGTCGAGCCAGTCGGCGACGCGCTGCGCGACGCCCCCGGACATGACCCCGCCGAGCGCGCAGCCGAGCAGGGCCACGGCGGGCCCGCCCAGGCCCCCGAGCGCCGCGCCGGAGCCCGGCCCGGCGCGGTGTCCTCGGCCGGCGCGGTGTCCTCGGCCGGCGCGGTGCAGGCGGGCCGCGCAGGCCGCGAGGGCGAGCACGCAGCAGCCCTGCCCGAACATCAGCGCCCCGAACGCGAAGTCGCCGGGGAGCCGTCCGGCCGAGGTCCAATGAGGGCGGGGCCAGGCGGCGTAGAGGAGCACGGCGGCGAGGACCGCGAGGGCGGTGCCGGGCAGCAGGGTCACGGCGGCCCGGTCGAGTCGGTGGTCGGGGCGCGCCTCGGTGCGGCCGCGCCGGCAGACGACGCCGACGACGGTGACGGCCCCCGCCACGATCAGGAGTTGCACGGTCCAGCCGACGGTCTGGAGGGCGGCGCCCGTGTCGGGGGCGCCCCGGTCGTGCCGGACGGTGGGGGCGGCGACCGCGGCGGCCACGGTGAGCAGTCCGGCGGCGGTGTGCGCCGCGCGCAGCCGGGCCACGATCCGGCGGCCGTACCAGAACCCGGGGCGGCCGAGCGCGGGACCGCGGCCGTCGCCGTCGGTGTCGGCGTCGGCCGCGTCGTCCGCCTCGGGGTCCGGGGCTCCGGACGCGGGCGGCGGCTGGGACTCGTAGGCGCTCCAGGTCCGGTTGGAGAGGTACCAGAGCAGCCCCGTCAGGGCCGCCGGGACCAGGGCGGCGAGCGCCAGACGCCGCCCCGGCTGTCCCCACCGGCCGTCGGGCCCGAGGAACCCGAGCCCGGAGCGGGAGCCGGCGCAGGCGGTGTTCCCCGCGCACTGCCAGGCCAGGAGGTCGAGGGCGACCTCGCAGGCGGCGGCGACCAGCAGCACGGTGAGGCTGAGCGCGAGCAGGCGTACGAGGAGCCCGTACGCGCGCACCGCGCGCGCCGGCGCCCCGCCCGGCCCGGCAGCGGGGCGGGCCCAGTGCGCGAGGTTGGCGACCATGAAGGGCAGGAGCAGCAGCCACAGCGCGCGGGCGCCGTTGCCGGAGGTGAGGCGGGACCAGCAGTAGGCCTCGGGCACGGGCCGGTCGGCGTACCGCTCCGGACGGGCCTCGGCGTCGGCGTCCTCGGCCCGGCGGAACAGGGCGGCGACGGAGTCCCCGCCGACCCGGACCGGGTGCGGATCGCCGAGCAACTCCCCCGGGGGCGCACCGGCGACGCCGTGGACCAGCAGTTCGAGGGCGAGGGGCGGGGCGGACCCGGCGGAGGGGGAAGGGGACGAGGAGGGCGAGGGAGCGGGGAACGGGGAGGGTTCGCCGGCGGGATCCGACATCGGAGCCTCCGCACGTGGGGAGTGGCAGGGCCTGGGCGGCTCCACCAGGATCCCGTGCCGCGCCGGCGCTGCCCAGACCCCGTACGCGTGACGGCGCGGCCCGCGCGCCGGGCCCCGGTCGGGCCCCCGGCCGGATCCGCCGCCCGATCCCCGGGGCGGTGCGGACAACTGACGGAACGCCGGCTAAGGTGACCCGGCACCGCGCCACACCACCCATCCGCACCGCATCCCAGGGGGTTCCACCATGGCCCGCCGACTCCGCCCCGTGGAGCTGGACTTCATCGCCGCCGCGCCCGTGCGCCTGGAGTTCGAGGCCCTCGTCGCCGCCTCCCCGCAGGACGTGTACCGGGCCCTCGCGCAGGAGGTGACGGGCTGGCCGCGGTGGTTCCGGGCGATCACGCTGGCCCGGCCGACACGCGGCGGCGCGGGCCGGGAGATCCGGCTGGTGGGCGGCGTCCGGTTCCGGGAGACCGTGATGGCCCGCGAACCGGGACGGCGGTACTCCTACCGCGTCGACGAGACCAACCTGCCCGGCGTACGGGCCCTGTTGGAGGACTGGCGGCTGACCCCGGAGCACGGCCCGCAGGCGGGCGACGCCGGCCCGGACGAGGGCGGGGCCCGCGTCCGGTGGACGTTCGCCGCCGACGGCCCGGCCGCGTTCCGTCTGGCGCTGACCGCCGCCCGCCCGGGACTCGGGCAGTCCTTCCGCGGCGCGGTCCGCGCGCTGGACCGGCGGATCGCCGCGCGGGGGGCCGGGGCGCGGTGAGGGCGGCGCCCGCGACGGTCGGGGCGGGCCGTCACGACAGCGGGTGCTTCGGGATGGACTTCGCCCAGCCTCCCGCCGTCCACACCCTCACCCGGAACTCGTACAGGGTCGACGGCGGGCCCTCGGCGTGGTGCACCGACCCGCAGCGGGCGCAGTACCACCCCTTGGACCAGACCCGGTCGGCGGCGGCCCGGCCGGTCCGGGTACGGCGGCGCCAGGAGGCCAGGGAGATGTGGAAGGCGCCGATCGCCAGCAGGCCGAGGGCGAACGCGGTCGCCGAGACCGTGCCCACCAGCGGGTGGAGGGGGGCTTCCGGGGCCGGGTGGTCGCCGAGGCCCGCGGTCGCGGCGCGCCGGGCGGCCGCCACGTGGTAGCGGTTCGCCGCGACCAGCCACCAGACGAACGTCCCGGCGGCGGCGAACAGCAGGCTCGCGCCCAGACAGGCCGTCCCGCCGTTCTCGGGCTCGGGCGGGTGCGGGGCCAGGGCGCGGGCGAGGGCCGCGTCCCTGCGCGTGGTCGTGACCGTCGCTCGGCCGTCGGGCCCGGCGTCCGTTTCCTCGCGGCGCGTGGCCCGGGCCTCCAGGTGGGCGGCGGGCACACCCGTCACCCGGTCCGCCCGGCCGCAGCGCGGACAGGGCGGGACCGCCCCGCCGTCCGGCGCGCCGTCACCCGCCGTGCCGTCGTTCCCGCCCCCGTCGACCACCGTCATGCCGCCCCCCGGCCTCGGCACGCACGCGCCGGACGTCCGGAGCGTAGCCGGCCGTCCCCCGGCCCGACAGGGCGTGGCGGATGAACAGGAGGCGAGCGGAGGGGGAGCGGGGCCCCGCGGAGGGCGAGCCGGAGGCGACGGACCGTCAGGCCGCCGCTTCGACCGCCGGTCCAGCCGCCGGTCCAGCCGCCGGTCAGGCCGCCGGTCACGCCACCGCTTCGACGCCCCTCAGACCGTCGGTTCGGCCCAGTCGCCCGTCGTCAGCAGCGTCTCCAGCGTCTTCGCGTACGGGGTGATGTCGAGGCCCTGCGCCGCGAGCCACTCGTCGGAGTAGTACTTGTCGAGGTAGCGGTCGCCCGGGTCGCACAGCAGGGTCACGACGCTGCCCGTGCGGCCTTCGGCCACCATCTCCGAGACGATCTTCAGCGCGCTCCACAGGCCCGTGCCGGTCGAGCCGCCCGCCTTGCGGCCGATGGCCGCTTCGAGGGCGCGGCAGGCGGCGACGCTCGCCGCGTCCGGGACCCGCATCATGCGGTCGATGGCGCCGGGCACGAAGCTGGGTTCCATCCGGGGGCGGCCGATGCCCTCGATGCGCGATCCGCAGTCGCTGCTCGCGTGCGGGTCGTGGCGCGTCCAGCCGTCGAAGAAGCAGGAGTTCTCCGGGTCCGGGACGCAGACGCGGGTGTCGTGCTGCATGTAGTGCACGTAGCGGGCGATGGTCGCGGAGGTGCCGCCGGTGCCGGCGGTCGCGACGATCCAGGTGGGCTCGGGGTACCGCTCCAGGCGCAGCTGCTGGTAAATCGATTCTGCGATGTTGTTGTTGCCGCGCCAGTCCGTGGCGCGCTCCGCGTACGTGAACTGGTCCATGTAGTGGCCGCCGGTGCGGGCGGCGAGGTCGGCGGACTCCTCGTACATCTTCATCGGGTCGTCGACGAAGTGGCAGGCGCCGCCGTGGAATTCGATCAGCCGGCACTTCTCGGGGCTGGTGGTGCGCGGCATGACCGCGATGAACGGGACGCCGATGAGCTTGGCGAAGTAGGCCTCGGAGACGGCGGTGGAGCCGCTGGAGGCCTCGATGACGGGGCGGTCGGGGCGCACCCAGCCGTTGCACAGCGCGTAGAGGAACAGGGAGCGGGCCAGGCGGTGCTTCAGGGAGCCCGTCGGGTGCGTGGACTCGTCCTTGAGGTAGAGGTCGATGCCCCATTCCTCGGGGAGGGGGAAGCGCAGCAGGTGGGTGTCGGCGGAGCGGTTGGCGTCCGCCTGGACCTTGCGCACGGCCTCCTTGAGCCAGGCTCGGTAGTCCGCGTCGCTGCGGTCGACGTCGATCGTCGTCACCGCGTTCGAGGCCGTTTTACCGGTGGTGCCGGTGGTGCTCATGCGCCTTGCTCCCTTGTCCGTTCCGTGGCCCCCCTCTTTCGCAATGTACCCCCCTCACCTGCGCAAACGGTTACTTTGGGTTTCCATGCGGATTGCTTTCGGTGGCGTTCGGTTGCACGTGGGGCGACGGTGGGTGACCCTTGTGGTGGGCTACCGAGGGTGCAGCACCCGTAACACTGATATCGGGGAGTCGCAGCCGTGATCAGTCATTCCCGTAGGCACTGCGTCGTGGAACTGCAGGCCTTGCCGGTGCGGATCGGACAGATCCGCAGAATCGTTTCTGCACAACTGCGCCACTGGCAGCTCGATCCGCTCGTCGACCGGGCCGCGCTCGGCGTGACGGAGCTGCTGAGCAACGTCCACCGACATGCGCAGCCCGACAAGGTGTGCAGGGTCGAGATCGAACTCCGCCTCGGCCGGGTCACCGTGTCGGTGCACGACAGCGATCCGCGACTGCCCGTACGGCACGAGGCCGGCGCTCTGGAGACCTCGGGGCGCGGGCTGGCGCTCGTCGAGGCGCTGAGCGAGGCCTGGGGGGCGCGGCCCCTGGAGGGCGCGCGGGGCAAGTCGGTCTGGTTCTCGCTGCGGGCCGCCCCCGCCCCCGTCCCGCACGGGCCGGCCGTCCGCATCGACGCCCTGGTGCCCGTACGAGAACCCGCCCGGCCGGTACCCGTCGCTGTCGACGCGCGGCCCCTCTCGACGGGCGTGCCGGTGTCGGCCTCGGTCGGCCCCGGGCCCGGCTGACTCCCCCGGAGCCGGGGCGGCTCCCCGGTCCGCGCGGCCCCGCGCCCCGCCCGCCGGCGGGCGCCGAGCCGGGGCCGACCGGGGCCGGTGTCAGGCAGCCGTGCCCAGCGTTCCGAGCGGGTCGTCCAGCACCGGCTGCCAGGCCAGCTCGGCGGCCCCGACCAGGCTGTTGTGGTCGAGGGTGCACGGCAGGATCGGCACTCCCCCGCTGCGCCCCCACAGGCTGCGGTCCGCGACCACCGCGCGCAGCCGTTCCGGGTCGGCGTACAGCAGTTCCTGGTGCAGGCCGCCCAGGATGATCCGGTCCGGGTTGAGGATGTTGACCAGGCCGGCGAGCCCCAGGCCCAGGCGGTCGATGAGTTCCTCGGCGGCGGTGCGCACCGCCGCCGAGGCGTACTCGGTGCGCAGCAGGTCGCGGGCCTGCTGGAGGAGGGACACCTCGGGGCCGGGGGTGCGGCCGGCCGCCGTCAGGAAGGCCAGCGGGTCGGCCTCGACGTCCAGGCAGCCGCGTCCGCCGCAGTGGCAGGGGCGGCCCTCCGGGTTCACGGTGAGGTGGCCGACCTCCAGGGCGAGGCCGGCGCTACCGCTGTGCAGGCGGCCGTCCAGGACCAGCGCACCGCCGACTCCCCGGTGGCCGGTGGCCACGCACAGCAGGTGCTGGGCGCTGCGGCCGGCGCCGTGGCGGTGCTCGGCGAGGGCGGCCAGGTTGACGTCGTTGCCGGTCAGGGCCGGTCCGTCGATACCGGCGGCCTTCACCCGCTCGGCGAAGATGTCCCGTACGGGAGAACCGGCCGGCCAGGCCAGGTGCAGGGGGTTGAGGGCGGTGCCGTCCGGCTCCGCGACCGCGGAGGGCACCGCGAGGCCGGCGCCGACGCAGCGCCGCCCGGTCTCGGCGAGCAGCTCGGCGCCCGCCTCGACGACGGCCCCGAGGACCTGCGCGGGGTCGGCGGAGACGGTCATCTTGCCGGGCGCGGTGGCCACGATCCGCCCGCCGAGGCCCACGAGCGCGGCCCGGAACCCGTCGGGGTGCACCTGGGCGGCGAGCGCCACCGGACCGTTCTCGTCCACCGCGAGGCGGTGGGAGGGGCGGCCCTGCGTGCCTCCGGCGCCGCCGGGGCGGGAGTCCACGCGGATCAGGCCGAGCGCCTCCAGTTCGGCGGCGACCGCGCCGGCGGTGGCCCGGGTGACGCCGAGCTCGGCGGTCAGGACGGCGCGGGTCGGGGCCCTGCCGGTGTGCACCAGCTCCAGGGCCGGGCCGAGCGCTCCGCGACCGCGTTCCAGCCGACTGCGCGCCGAGGCCGCGGAGGCCGCCGAGGCCGCCGACGCGGACCCGGGGGGCGAAGCCGCGGACGCCCCGGACCCCGCCGGGCCGGCGGACACCTCGGACACATCCCCGCCCCTCGGCGGGACCCCGTTGCCGTTCATGACATGGATCCTCGCATGATCGGGAGGTCTCGGGCGCCGCCCTACGGGTCCAGGCCGCCCACCCGCAGTGTGATGTTCAGCCGCCCGGTCAGGCCGAGGTCCGCCGGCCCGGTCCCGGGCAGGACCCTCGGCACCCCGTGGTGGGCCGCCCGCGCGGGCCCGCCGAAGACGAACAGGTCCCCGCTGCGCAGCTCGACGTCCCGGTACGGTCGCCCGCGCGTGGCGGTGTTGCCGAAGCGGAACACGCAGGAGTCGCCGAGGCTCAGGGACACCACCGGGGCCGGGGAGCGTTCGTCGGCGTCCTGGTGCATGCCCATGCGGGAGTCGCCCCGGTAGAAGTTGACCAGGGCGATGTCGTACTCCTCCCCGACCGGCGGGGGCGTCCCGTAGGCGGCGGTGACGGCCTCGCGCCCCAGCTCGGCGAGCCAGGCCGGCATCGGTTTGACGGGGGCCCCGTCGCCGTCGACGGCGGTGCGCGCGTAGCCGTACGGGTACCAGTGCCGGCCCAGGCACACCTGGCGGGCGGTCATCGCGGCGCCGCCCGGGGTGTGGACCGTGCGCAGTCCGGCGGGTGGGCGGGCCCACTCCCGACAGGCGTCGAGCAGCTCGCGTTGGCGGCGCGGGCCCAGCCAGTCGGGCACGTGCACGGCGCCCGGCGCGATCTCTTCGCGCTCGCGCGCGAAGAGCTCCGGGAAGGGCTCCGCGAAGGGTTCCGGAAAGGGTTCCGGGAAGAGTTCACCGTCCACCCCTCCATTGTCGGGCGGGCTGCCGGCAGACTCGCGACATGAAGATCACCGAATACGTGGAGACGCTCGCGAGGGAAGGCGAGCTGCTCGCCGAGGCGGCCGAACGGGCCGGAACGGAGGCGGCGGTGTCGACCTGTCCCGAGTGGCGGGTCGGCGATCTGCTGCGGCACACGGGGGCGGTGCACCGCTGGGCGACCGGGTTCGTGGCGGACGCCCGGGTGGAGCCGGTGGAGTTCCCCGACCCGCCGGAGCTCGTCGGCGCGGAGCTGACGTCCTGGTTCCGGGATGGGCACGCGACGCTGGTCGACACCCTGTCCCGGGCCCCGCGGGACGTGGCGTGCTGGACGTTCCTGCCGACGGCGCCGCCGTCCCCGCTGGCGTTCTGGGCGCGCCGGCAGGCGCACGAGACGACCGTGCACCGCTTCGACGCCGAGTCCGCACTCGGCGGGGTCTTCGGCCCGGTGGACGCGGCGTTCGCGGAGGACGGCGTCGACGAGCTGCTGACCGGCTTCCACGCCCGGCCGCGCAGCCGGGTGCGTACGGAGGAACCCCGCGTGCTGCGGGTGCGGGCCCGCGACACGGGCGCGGTGTGGACGGTGCACCTGTCGAAGGAGCCGGCCCGCACGGTGCGCGGGGACACGGGGGAACCCGCGGACTGCGAGGTGAGCGGTGAGGCGGCGTGGCTGTACGCCGCCCTGTGGAACCGCCTGCCGCTGACGGGGCCGGGCGTCACCGGCGACGCCGCCACGGCCCGCCTGTGGATCGAGACGTCGGGCATCTGAACCGGCCGTTTCCGGACGATCGGCGCGGGTCTCGCTTGTGGGGGCCGGCGGGCGGGGTGAGACTGCCCCGCATGGACAGGAGCGAGGCGGCGCGGCGGGACGCGGTGACCGTCGAGATCGGGTACGCGTTCGTCACGGGCTGCCTCGCCGCCGCCGTGGTCTTCGCCGCCCTCTACGGCCTCGCGTGGGCCCTGCCGCTGCCGGCCGGAACGGACGGGACGGCGATGGCGGTGAGCGGCGTCCTGGCCGGCGCGGCCTTCCTGGCGCGGGTCGGGCGCGTGCTGTGGCGGTTCGACCGCACGGGATCCGACGGCCCGGGATCCGACCGCGCGAAATCCGACCGCACGGGATCCGACGACACGGGTCCCGCTCCCGGGCCCGGCGGGTGCGACGGTCAGCCGAGCGTGGAGGCGTAGCCCGTCTGGGCCCCGAACTTCCACGTCGGAGCGGCGTTCCACGGGTTGGGCATGACGGTGTCCGTCGCGTAGGCGTAGCCGGCGCCCCGGTCGAAGGCGGTGCGCAGGGTCGCCCGCATCGCGGGGTCGTCGGGGACCTCGTGGACGAGGTGCCAGAACGCGGTCCCGGTCGGGTCCAGTTCGGTGCCCGGGCGGTAGCCGGACTCGGCGTCGAACACGTTGCCGCCGCGCCAACCGTCGCTCGTGTACGCCGCGTAGGTGTCCTCGTAGGTCACGAAGATGTCGGCGGTGCGGTGGCCGGGCTCCAGGTAGCAGTCGGCGATGGCGGTGCCCGGGTTGTTCACGACCAGGTCGGTCGCGGTGGGATCGACCGCCCGCATCGCGTCCTGGACGTGGCGGCGCAGGGCGGCGTAGTGGTCGCGGGTGGCGTTGTCGGGACCGCAGTCGCGGCTGACGACGTCGAAGAAGATGCCGTCGACGTGCAGCCGCCGGTCCTTCCCGAGGGGTTTGAGGTAGTTGTCGACGGAGGCCTTGACGGCCTCCGGGTCCCGCTTGCCGTGGTCGGTGTGGACGTAGCCGAGGACCTTGGTCCGCTCGCCGGTGGCGGTGGTGCCGGCGCGCAGGGCGTCGGCGCGCGCCCGCCAGGCGGCGTCGAAGGGGGCGTCGCCGTTGCCCGGGTTCAGGACGACGAGGGAGGCGGCCGGGCCGGTGGCTGTCACGTCGGTCAGCATGGGGGCATCGGCCCAGACATAGGCGGGGACGCCGATCTCCAGGCCGCGCACGCCGGGCGGCCGGGGCGTGGGGGTCACCGTCGGGGGCGCGGCGGGCGCCGGTAACGCGGTCGGGGACGGGGGCGGGGACGGGGTCGCGGAGGGGGGCGCCGCGGCGGGCACGCCGGTTGCGGTGGGGTTGCGGAAACCTTCCGCCACGGCGATGACCGCGGGAACCGAGGCGACGAGCAACGCGGTCAACAGGACGGCGTACAGGACCTTCACGGCACGGGGGCGGACCACGGGCGTTTCCTCCGGCGACGGGACGGTCGGATGACGGATGGTCGGATGACGGGACGGGCGGCGCGGGGCGGCGCGGTGGGGGGATCCGTCGAGAGTAGACGCGCGGAAAGTCGATGAACGGCGAACCATCAGGATTGGTGTGAGGAACAGACAAGCGAACCGTCACACGAGGGGCAGGCCGACCTCCCGCCCCAGTCGGTCCGCCGCGTACGCGAAGAAGGCGTCCCGCTCCTCCACCACCCGCTCGAACTGGCCGAACAGCTCGAAGGAGATCAGCCCGAACAGCTGCGCCCACGTCGCGACCAGGGCCGCCGCGACCTCCGGCGGCAGGCCTTCGTCGAAGTCCGCGGCCATCCGCCGGGCCTCGGGGCGCAGGTTCCCGGGCAGCGGCGGCAGGGCGAGGCCGCGGCCGGCGTGGGCCGCGCGCAGGATGCCGATGAAGGTCTCGGCGGCGCGGGAGGCCGGGCCGACGGTGTCGAGGGGCGCGCTGTAGCCGGGGACGGGGGACCCGTAGATGAGGGCGTACTCGTGCGGATGGGCCAGGGCCCACCCGCGGATCGCCGTGCAGACCGCGAGCCAGCGGGCGCGCGGCGGGGCCCCCGCGGCGAGGGCCTCGGCGTCGGCGGCCTCCGCGACGGCGCCCACGCTGTCGTAGGCGTCGATGATCAGCGCGGTCAGCAGCTCGTCGCGGCTCGGGAAGTAGCGGTAGAGGGCGGAGGAGACCATGCCGAGCTCGCGGGCGACGGCGCGCAGCGAGAGTTTCGCCGCCCCCTCGGCCGCGAGCGCGCGACGCGCCTCGTCCTTGATGGCGGCGGTGACCTCGATACGGGCCCGTTCCCTGGCTCCTCGCACGGTACTCATGTGGTGCAGTGTGCCAGGGGTTCAGAGCACCGCCCAATTTTCGGAGCACTGAACCATTCAGAGAGCACTGCTCTTGTTTTGGTGCACCGATCCGTGCACACTGGTCTCAAGCGAGAGCACCGCTCTCCCATTGCCGTCGGAGGCCATCGTGAACGCGCCCACCCCCACTCCCCACTACGTCCGGGCCAGTGCGGTCGGCGTCCGCTTCAACTCCCTCGTGGGCAAGCTGGCCCGCCTCGGCATCAGCCTCGCCGGCACCGCCGAGCTGTCGGTGCGCGGCCGCACCTCCGGCCGGATGCAGCGGATACCGGTCAACCCGCACGAGTACGACGGCGCGCGGTACCTGGTCTCGGCCCGCGGCCACTCCCAGTGGGTGCGCAACATGCGGGTGGCGGGCGGCGGGGAGCTGCGCGTCGGCCGCCGGGTGCGCACGTTCACGGCGACCGAGATCACCGACCCGGAGCGGAAGGCGGTCGTGCTGCGCGCCTACCTGGAGAAGTGGGGCTGGGAGGTGAACCGGTTCTTCCAGGGGGTCACCGCGAAGTCCTCGGACGCCGAACTCCGCAAGGCCTGCGCCGACCACCCCGTCTTCCTCATCACGGTCGAGCGGTGACCCCGACGCACCGCACGCCGCCAGGCCCGCCGCGCCGAACGCGCCCCGAACGCCGCTCCGCCCGCGCCCCGAACGCCCACCGCCCGGCGCGGTGGCGCGCCCCCGACGCGCGTGGCGCGCCGTGGACGGCCTCCGGGCCGGGCGGTGGGTCGGGTCGGGTCAGGTCAGGTCAGGTCAGTAGCGGAAACGAGCGCGCGTCGGACGCGTCAGACGTCGGTCCGGCCCTCGCGCGCCTGCCGGGCGTCCAGCAGGTGCAGTGCCTTGCGCGCCAGCGGGTAGGTGCGGACCAGGTCCGCCAGGGTCGTCGCACCCCGCGTGATCCGGGCGAACGCCAACCAGGCCGGCCGCAGACCGGTGATCGCCGCGTGCAGCATCCCCGGTCGGGCCTCGAACACCGTCAGCATCCGCTTGCCCACGGCCATTTCCACACCGAGCCCGGCCTTGATCGCGAAGGCGTAGTTCAGCGCCTGGCGCCGCGCGTCCACCGCGTCCTGAGCCTCGGAGATCTTCGCGGCCCACTCCCCCGCGAGCCGCCCCGAGCGCAGCGCGAAGGAGATGCCCTCCCGCGTCCACGGCTCCAGCAGCCCGGCCGCGTCCCCCGCCACCAGGACCCGACCGCGCGACAGCGGCGAGTCCGGCTTGCGGCACCGCGTCAGGTGCCCGGAGGAGACGGCCGGCTCGAAACCGGCGAGGCCCAGCCGGGCGATGAAGTCGTCCAGGTAGCGCTTGGTGGCCGCGCCGTCCCCCTTGGCGGAGATGACGCCCACGGTGAGGGTGTCCCCCTTGGGGAAGACCCAGCCGTAACTGCCGGGCAGCGGGCCCCAGTCGATGAGGACGCGCCCCTTCCAGTCCTCGGCCACCGTCGCCGGCACCGGGATCTCCGCCTCCAGGCCCAGGTCGACCTGGTCCATCTCCACCCCGACGTGCGCGCCGATGCGGCTCGCGCTGCCGTCCGCGCCGACGACGGCGCGGGCGAGCACCGTCTCGCCGTCCGCCAGGACCACCGCGACCGTGCGCCGGTCGGGCACTGCCGCGCCGTGCTGCTCGACGCGGGTGACGGCCGTGCCGGTGCGCACCGTCGCGCCGGCCTTCTCGGCCTCGGCGACCAGCGCGGCGTCGAACTCGGGCCGGTTGATGAGCCCGAAGAGCATGCCCTTCGAGCGGCGCGTGCGGGTCAGCTTCCCGTTCAGGGAGAAGGTGACCGCGTGGACGCGGTCACGGAAGGGCAGGACGAAGCCCGGCGGCAGGGCGTCGCGCGAGGGGCCGATGATGCCGCCGCCGCAGGTCTTGTAGCGCGGCAGTTCGGCCTTCTCCAGCAGCAGGACGCGCCGGCCGGCCTCCGCCGCCGCGTGCGCCGCCGAGGCGCCCGCCGGTCCGGCGCCGACCACCACGACGTCCCACACCTCGCCGGTCGCCCCGGCCGCTTCCGCCGGCGCGGCCTCCGCGTCCGCAGCGGGACCGGTCCCGGCGACGGGCCCGCCGTCCCGCGTACCGTCCGTCGTCGCGGCGTCCTTCGCCGTGCCGTCGGTCGTCGCGGCGTGCGCCGCGGCGCCGTCCGTCGTACCGCCCCCCGGGCCGCCTTCCGGGCCGTCCGCCGCTGCGGGCGCCGTCCCCTCGTCCGCCCCCTGAGCGGCCTGCTCTGCGCTTGCGCCGTGTACGTCGTCGTCGCTGCTCACGATGTGCTGCTGCTCCTGATCACGCGGTTGCTCGGATGCCGTGGAAATCCTACGGCGCGAGTGGGACCGGACCCTCTGTGCGAGGATCGTTGCCGGCTTCACCTTGTTTTCCGCCGTACGGGGACCGCCGTACCGCGACCGCGCAGTACCGCCGTACCGCCGTACCCCGGCACCCATACAACGTCGCACCCACGAGGAGCGTGCCCATGTCCCAGAATCCGATCGCCGAGACCATCGCCTCGCTGATGCCCCGCGCCAAGGCGGAGCTGGCCGAGTTGGTGGCCTTCCAGTCGGTCGCGGACTGGGCGCAGTTCCCCAAGAGCGAGAGCGAGGCCGCCGCGGCCTGGGTGGCCGACGCCCTGCGCGTCGAGGGCTTCCAGGACGTGGCGCTGCTCGACACCCCCGACGGCACCCAGTCCGTGTACGGCTTCCTGCCCGGCCCCGAGGGCGCCCCGACCGTACTGCTGTACGCGCACTACGACGTGCAGCCGCCGCTGGACGACGCCGCCTGGATCTCCCCCGCCTTCGAGCTGACCGAGCGCGAGGGCCGTTGGTACGGGCGCGGCGCCGCCGACTGCAAGGGCGGGTTCATCATGCACCTGCTGGCGCTGCGCGCCCTGAAGGCCAACGGCGGGATCCCGGTCTCCGTGAAGGTGATCGTGGAGGGCTCGGAGGAACAGGGCACCGGCGGTCTCCAGCAGTACGCCGAGGCGCACCCGGAGTTGCTGGCCGCCGACACCATCGTCATCGGCGACGCGGGCAACTTCCGCCTCGGCCTGCCGACGGTCACGGCCACCCTGCGCGGCATGACCCTGATCAAGGTCAGGATCGACACGCTGGGCGGCAACCTGCACTCGGGCATGTTCGGCGGTGTCGCCCCCGACGCGCTGGCCGCGCTGGTGCAGTTGCTCGCGTCGCTGCGTTCGGCCGACGGTTCCACGACGGTGGACGGCCTGGCCTCGGACGCGGTGTGGGAGGGCCTGCAGTACCCGGAGGAGGACTTCCGCGCGGACGCGAAGGTGCTGGACGGCGTCGAGCTCATCGGTGAGGGCACCATCGCCGACCGGCTCTGGGCCCGTCCCGCCGTCACCGTCCTCGGCATCGACTGCCCGCCGGTGATCGGCGCGACCCCGTCCGTGCACGCGAGCGCCGGCGCGCTGATCAGCCTGCGCGTGCCGCCGGGCGTGGACACCGGCGAGGCGATCAAGCTGCTGGAGGCGCACCTGGTGGCGCACACCCCGTGGAAGGCCCGCCTGGAGCTGGAGGTCGTCGGCCAGGGCCAGCCGTTCCAGGCCGACACGACGAGCCCGGCGTACGCCTCGATGGCGGCGGCGATGAGCGTCGCCTACCCCGGCCAGGAGATGCAGGTCAGCGGCATGGGCGGGTCGATCCCCCTGTGCAACACCCTGACCTCGCTCTACCCGGGCGCGGAGATGCTGCTGATCGGGCTGAGCGAGCCGGAGGCGCAGATCCACGCGGTGAACGAGAGCGTCTCCCCGCAGGAGCTGGAGCGGCTGTCGGTCGCGGAGGCCCTGTTCCTGGTGAACTACGCCGAGTCCAAGCGCGGCTGACACCCGCCCGCGGAAGGGGATTTCGCCCCGGGCGCACTGCGCCCAGGGCGTAGTCCGCTCCCGGTGAAGTCACGCGCGCGGAGCCGGTTCGGGCGTCTACGTTCCCCGGTATGGACCTCGTAGAACTGCTCCCGGACCGGCTCCACATGCTCCGCTTCCCGATCGGCCAGGCCTACCTCTGGCGGGACGGCGAAGCCCTCACCCTCATCGACGCCGGCCACGCCGGATCGGCCGGCGCGATCGAGGAGGCGATACGTTCCCTCGGGGCGCGGCCCGAAGGGTTGGAGCGGATCGTCCTGACGCACTGCCACCGCGACCACGTGGGCGCCGCCGGGGAACTGGCCGCCCGCTGGGGCGCGCGGGTGTGGGCGCACCGGCTGGACGCGCCCGTGGTCCGCGGCGAACTGCCCGTGCCCGAGCCGGTGCTGCTGGACTGGGAGGTCCCGCTGTACGCGCACGGCCTGACGGTGCCGCAGGCGCCGCCGACTCCGGTGGACCGGGAGTTGGAGGACGGCGAGGTGCTGCCGTTCGGCGACGGGGCGGTGGTGGTCCACGCCCCGGGACACACGCCGGGCAGCATCGGCGTGCACCTGCCCCGGCACGGGGTCCTGTTCACCGGTGACTGCGTCGCGGGGGTGGGCCAAGTGATGTTGGGCGTGTTCAACGTGGACCGCGCGCAGGCCGTCGCGTCGTTCCGCCGCCTTGCCGAACTCGCGCCGTCCGTGGCCTGCTTCGGGCACGGGGACCCGTGGGTGACGGACACGGCGGAAACCCTCCTCGGGGCGGTGAAGGCCACCGAGGAGGCCGAGGCGACCGCGGCGGCCCCCGAAGCCGCGGGCTGAGTCCGAGGCGGGGCCGGGGCCGCCGAGAGGCGGGTTCGGCGGCGGGGCGTTCAGCTCTGCGGCTTGGCCCGGACGTGCATGCGCTCGCCCTGTCGCCCGAACAGGCTGAGGACCTCCACGGGCCGCCCGTCCGCGCTGCTGAACCAGTGGGGCACGCGGGTGTCGAACTCGGCCGCCTCACCGGGCCCGAGCACGAGGTCGTGCTCGGCGAGGACCAGCCGGAGCTTCCCGTCGAGCACGTACAGCCACTCGTAGCCCTCGTGCGTCCGGCGGTCGGGCTCCGAGCCCCGGTCGGTGATGATCATCTTGTACGCCTGGAGGGGGCCCGGGGTCCGGGTCAGCGGGACGACGGTCCCCCCGTGGGGCAGCGGGTGCGGCTTCAACCGGACCCGCGGGTCCCCGACCTCGGGCGCTCCCACCAGGTCGTCGAGCGGCACCCGGTAGGCGCCCGCGAGCGGCAGCAGCAACTCCAGACTCGGGCGGCGTTGACCGGACTCCAGCCGGGAGAGGGTGCTCTTGGAGATGCCGGTCTCCTCGGAGAGCGCCGCCAGGGTGAGCCCCCGCTGGGCGCGCAACCGCTTGAGCCGGGGGGCGACCTCGTCCAGTACCGACTGATAGGGCTCCGGTGTGTCCATGCGGGCATTCCACCCCGGTTTCCCGGAATCGGCAACACAAGTTGCCAGACCCTCGGGCGGGGCCGCACCCTCCCGGCATGACCACACACGCGCACCACGCCCCGGCCGGACCCCACGGCCACGACTCCGGCCATGGCTCCGGCCACGACGGCCCGGTCGACGGACACGCGTCCCCCGCGCCCGCCCACGCCCACGGCCACGGCCACGGCCACGGGGACCACGGCCAAGGCCACGGCGACCACGCAGACCTCGACTGGTCGGTGCTCGCCGACCACCTGGAGACCGGCGCCGAACTGCACCTCCCGGCCCACCGCCGCATCGCCGACCACCTGGGCGCGCTCTTCGGCCCGGACCGGCCGGTGCGCCGCGTCCTCGACATCGGCAGCGGGCCCGGCGTGATGACCTGCCTGCTCGCCGAGGCCTTCCCGCACGCCGAGGCCGTCGCCGTGGACGGCAGCGCCGCGCTGCTGGACCGCACCCTGGCCCGCGCCGACCGGCTGGGCCTGGCCGGCCGGGTCACCGCCCGCCACGCGCGCCTGCCCGAGGACCTGTCCGGGGACACCGGCGTCGGCACCGCCGACCTCGTGTGGACCAGCAAGACCGTGCACCACCTCGGGGACCAGCAGGCCGCGCTGGACACGTTGGCCGGGGCCCTGCGGCCGGGCGGGGTGCTCGCCGTCGCGGAGGGCGGGCTGCCGATGCGGTTCCTGCCGCGTGACATCGGCGTGGGCCGGCCGGGGCTCCAGTCCCGCCTGGACGCCGCCCACGAGCGGTCCTTCCAGGACATGCGGGAGTCCCTCCCCGGGAGCACTCCCGTCGTCGAGGACTGGGCGGCCATGCTCCGGCGCGCCGGGCTGGGCGACGTACGCTCCTTCACGGCCCTGGTCGACGTGCCCGCCCCGCTGGACGACGCCGGCCGGGCCTTCCTGCACCTCCAGTTGAGCCGGCTGCGCGAGAACACGGGCGGGTTCCTGGACGCGGGGGACCTGAGGACCCTCGACGTGCTGGTGGATCCCGCGTCGGAGGCGGGCGTGCTGCTGCGCCCCGACGTCTTCCTGCTGTCCGCCGTCACGGTCCACACCGGCGTACGGCCGCACGACGGTGCACGGCGGGCCGCCTCGTGAGACGCCCCGACGCGGACCCCGCCACGGCGCCGGCCGCGCCGCCGGCGGCCGGGGCCCGGCCCGCGTCGGTGCGGTGGGCGTTGGCCGCGCTCGCCCTGTCCGCGCTGCTGTCCTCGCTCGGCGCCGGCATCGCGAACGTCGCGCTCCCCTCCCTGGCGCGGGAGTTCTCCGCGTCCTTCCGGGGGGTGCAGTGGGTGGTCCTCGCGTACCTCCTCACCGTCACCGGCCTGATCGTCGGGGCGGGACGCCTCGGTGACCTGTTCGGGCGCCGCCGGTTGCTGTCGGCCGGGATCGCCCTCTTCACGGCCGCGTCCGTCCTGTGCGGCCTCGCCCCCACCCTCGGGCTGCTGATCGCGGCCCGGGCGGCGCAGGGGGTCGGGGCGGCCGTGATGATGGCGCTGACCATGGCGTTCGTCGGCGGGACCGTTCCCCGCGAGGCCACCGGCCGGGCCATGGGGATCCTGGGCACGACCTCGGCGGTCGGCACCGCGCTGGGCCCCTCCCTGGGCGGCCTGTTGCTCGCCGGCCCCGGCTGGCGGGCGATCTTCCTCGTCCAGGTGCCGCTCGGCGTCCTGGCGTTCCTCCTGGTACGCCGCCGACTGCCCGCCGACGCCCCCGCGCCCCGCGCCGACGGCCGGCCCCGTTTCGACCACGCGGGCACCCTGGTCCTCGCCGCGACGCTGGCCGCGTACGCGTTGGCCCTGGCCCCGGGCGGGGGCGTCCCGGGGCCGATGGTGTGGGCGTTGTCGGCGGTGGCGCTGTGCGGAGTGGTGGTGTTCGTACGCGTCGAGGCGCGGGCGGCGGCGCCGCTGGTGCGACCGGCGGCCCTGCGCGATGCGGAGCTGAGCGCGGGGCTGGCCATGAGCGCGCTCGTGTCGACCGTGGTCATGGCCACGATGGTGGTCGGCCCCTTCCACCTGTCGCGGGCGTTGGGGCTGGACGCCGCCCTCACCGGCCTCGCCCTGTCGGTGGGTCCGCTCGTCGCGGCGCTGACCGGTGTCCCGGCCGGGCGTCTGACCGACCGGTTCGGCGCCCGGCGGACGACGGTCGCCGGGCTGCTGGTCATGGTCACCGGTGCCTGCCTGCTCGCGGCGGCCTCCCCGGGGCTCGGCGTTCCCGGTCACCTCGCCCCGCTGGCCCTGCTCACGTGCGGCTACGCCGTGTTCCAGACCGCGAACAACGCCGCCGTGATGGCGGACGTCCCGGCGGACCGGCGGGGCGTGGTCTCGGGACTGCTCAACCTGTCGCGCAACCTCGGACTCATCACCGGCGCCTCGGCCATGGGCGCCGTGTTCGCCCTGGCCTCCGGCGCGGCGGACGTCACGACGGCGGCCCCGGGCGCCGTCGCCGCCGGTACGCGGGTCACGTACGCGGTGGCGGCGGCCCTGATCGCCGTCGCGCTCGCGGTGTGCGCGGGCGCCCGGACGAGGGCCCGCCGGCGCCAGCGGCCCGCGTGACCGCGGCACGGGGCGGCAGCACGGACCGGACGGCCCCGACCCGAGGACCAGGCGAAGGGCCGAGCGGGCGGGCACGTCTCACCCCCGTGGCCGAGAGGCCACGGCACGGCACGGCACGGACGGCCCCGACCCGAGCACCGCACGGCCCGCACGGCCCGCACGGCCCGGCAGGCGGACGGAGGCCGCCCGGCCCGCGTCAGGGTGTGGGCCGGCCCGCCTCCAGGTACAGCGGGCGGCCTCGTTCCCGGGCGCGCAGCGCCCCCCGCAGGCGCTCGAAGCGGTGCGGCGGCAGCAGTTCGGCGGCCTCCGCCTCCGTGACGAACCGCCAGGCCCGCAGCTCAGGGCCCGGCAGGCGCAGTCGGGCGATCTGCGCGGGCGTCGGCCGGCCGCCGTCGAAGAGCAACCGCAGCCCCCCGTACGCCGGCGGGCAGGGCGGCTCCCAGTCGACCACGAGCAGGCCCGGTTCCCGGTCCAGGGTCAGGCCGAGCTCCTCCTCGACCTCGCGCACGCCCGCCCGGGTCGGCGCCTCGCCCGCCTCCACGACGCCGCCGGGGAACTCCCAGCCCGGCTTGTACGTCGGATCCACCAGCAGCACCCGGTCCGCGTCGTCGAAGAGCAGCACCCCCGAGGCCACCGTCTCGCGCGTCGGCTCCGGGGTCTGCACGATGTCGCAGGCCGGCGCCGTGCCGGACCGCAGCGCCTCGGCGATCCGCTCCGCCGTCTCGCGGACCGTGAGGTGCCCGTTGTCGATGACGTGCGCGTCGGCGCTCAGCCAGCCGAGGGCCTGTCGGTAGGCGGGGATGTGGTCGTACGCCCACTGTCTGACCCGGACGTCGACCGTCTCGGGCGCCCCGGGCTCCCGACGGGTGGCGATCCGCTCCCGCAGGATCGTTTCCGCCGGTGCGAGCAGCACGTGCCGCACGGCGATCCGGCGGGCCGCGAGCCCGCCGAAGATCTCGTCGCGGTACTCCTGGCGCAGCAGGGTCATCGGCACCACCAGCACGCCCCCCACCTCCGCCAGCAGCGCCGCCGCCCCGTCCACGACGAGGCGGCGCCAACTCGGCAGGTCCTGGTAGTCCGTGACCTCGGCACGGCGTGCGTCCGGCAGGATCCGCATCAGCACGTCGCCGATGAACTCCGGGTCGAACAGGGTGCCGTCCGGCAGAAGTCCGGTCAGTTCGCGGGCCGTGCTGCTCTTCCCGGCGCCGAACGTGCCGTTGATCCAGACAATCACGTCTACCCCTCTCCCGATGGCTCGCCTGCGAAGCCCCCAGTGGCTTGCCCGCACCACCCTGCCACGGAAACCCGCCCACCGGACGAGTGCTTATCCTCAAGGTCAGGGCCCTGCCCCGACCGTCGTCCGCCATCGCCGTCCCGGAGGTTTCCCCACCGTGCCGCACAGCCGCCGCCCGTCCGAGCCCCGATACGGCAACCGGCCGACCATGAAGGACGTGGCGGCCCGGGCGGGTGTGGGCCTCAAGACGGTCTCCCGGGTCGTCAACGGCGAGCCGGGGGTGACCCCCGACACCGAACACCGGGTCCAGGAGGCCATCGAGGCGCTCGGGTTCCGCCGCAACGACAGCGCCCGCGTGCTGCGCAAGGGGCGTACCGCGACGGTGGGTCTGGTCCTGGAGGACCTCGCGGACCCCTTCTACGGTCCCCTGAACCGGGCCGTCGAGGAGGTGGCCCGCACCCACGGCGCGCTGCTGATCAACGGGTCCAGCGCGGAGGACCCGGACCGCGAGCGGGAGTTGGCCCTGGCCCTGTGCGCCCGCCGGGTGGACGGGCTGATCGTGATCCCGGCCGGGGACGACCACCGCTACCTGGAGCCGGAGATCCGGGCCGGGGTGGCCATGGTGTTCGTGGACCGTCCGGCCGGCCGGATCGACGCGGACGTGGTGCTGTCGGACAGCTTCGGCGGCGCCCGCGACGGGGTGGCCCACCTGATCGCGGGCGGGCACCGCCGGATCGGTTTCATCGGTGACCAGCCGCACATCCACACCGCGACGGAACGACTGCGCGGGTACCGGGCGGCGATGGCGGACGCGGACCTGCCGGTGGACCCCTCCTGGGTGTCGGTGGGCTCCACGGCCCCCCAGCGGGTGTCGGGCGCGGCCCGCGCGATGCTCGAAGGCCCGGAGCCGGTGACCGCGTTCTTCGCCGGCAACAACCGGGTCACGGTCACCGTGGTACGGGTCCTCGCGGACCGGGACCGGCCGGTGGCGCTGGTCGGCTTCGACGACTTCGAGCTCGCCGACCTGCTGCGCCCCGGGGTGACGGTGGTCGCCCAGGACGCCGCCGCGCTGGGCCGGGTGGCCACGGACCGGCTCTTCCAACGGCTGGCCGGCGCCGAGCTGCCCCCCGCCCGGATCGAGCTCCCGACCCGCCTGATCCCGCGCGGCTCGGGCGAACTCCCCCCGGCGGAGCCGACGTCGTAGCGCTACGCCGACCCGCCGCCGCCCACCAGCAGGTCGCCGAGGGGGCTGCGCCGGTACAGGACCAGCCGCCCGTCGCGGGCCCGCGCCAACAGACCGGCGGCGTACAGCACCCGCAGGTGCTGGGACACGGCGCTCGGGGTGACCCGGAAGCGGCGGGCGATCTCCACCGTGGGCAGCGGCTCGTCGAGGAGCCGGAGCATCCGCGCCCTGGGGGCTCCGAGCAGGGCGTCCAGCGCGGACGCGTCGGCCGTCGGCGCCGGATCCCACAGCGTCGCCACCCCCCGGCTGGGATACACGAGCAGGGGAGGCTCCTCGGGGCTCACCGGGGGCGCGGGCTTGTGCGCGAACACCGAGGGGACCAGGAGCAGTCCCCGGCCGTGCGCCTCGACGTGGTGGGCGGCGAGCATCCGGTCGACGTACAGGACGCCGTCGTGCCAGCGCAGGTTGGGGTGCATCCCGGCGAACAGCCGGCGGGCCCCGCCCACGGCCAGTTGCCGGGCGCGGTAGGTCATGTCGGCCTCCAGCAGCGTCCGCATCCGGGGCCACAGCGGCCGGACGGCGACCTCCCAGTAGTCGCGCAGCACGTCGCAGACGGCGTCGCGCAGGGCGGCGACCCGCGCCGCGTCCGCGCGGGCGGCGTCCGCGAGCGGCGCGGGGAGGGGGTCCGGGGCGTACGCGGCGATCAGGTCCCGTCGGACCAGGTCGGGCGGGGTGGCGCGGACACCGGCCAGTTCCTCCTCGAACGCCGGGTCGAAGTCGGCCGGTCGGGGCGTCAGGAAGTCCGGCAGGGTGAGGCGCGGCGCGACCAGGGACATCAACAGCCGGCCGTCGAGGGCGTCGAGCCGGGCCAGGACGGAGGCGCGCCACGGCAGGTGGAGGGCCGAGAGGCCCGGCTCGCGGAGCACACGCAGGCTGAAGACCGTCTCGCCCAACGGGGAGAGGGCGAACCGCGTGTCGGCGAGGTCCTCGACGCCGAGCCCGAAACTGATCATTAAGCACCACGCTACATCGATTGGCCGCGGGGCCCGGTTGCCGTGGACTCGACGCATGACACGAACAGCGGCCCCGCGGGCCGAGTTGGGGCGGGGAACCGTCCTGATCCTGGCGTTGACCTGCGCCGTGGCCGTCGGGAACATCTACTTCCCGCAGGCGATCGGCCCCCTGATCGCGACGGGTCTGGACGTCTCCCCCGACACCGCCTCGCTCGTGGTGACGGCCACCCAGGTCGGTTACACGCTGGGGATGTTCCTGCTGGTCCCGCTCGGCGACCGGCTGCCGCACCGGCCGTACCTGGTGACCCTGCTCGCCCTCTCCGGCGCGGCCCTGCTCGCGGCGGGCTGCGCACCCGCGCTGCCGTTCCTCGTCGCCGCCGGCGTCTGCGTCGGCGTCTCCACCGTGGCCGCGCAGATCATCGCCCCGATGGCCGCCGGGCTGGTGGCCCCCGATCGGCGGGGCGCGGTGATGGGGACCCTGCTCAGCGGGTCCATCGGCGGCATGCTGCTCGCCCGTACGTTCAGCTCCACGCTCGGGGAACGGCTGGGGTGGCGGGCACCGTACCTGGCGGCGGCGGTCGTGGTCCTGCTCCTCGCGGGCGTCCTGGCCCGCGCGCTGCCGGCCACGCCCCCTCCCCCGCCCAGCCCGTACCGGACGCTGCTGACGGACGCGCTGCGGCTGCTGCGCACGGAGCCCGAACTGCGCCGTTCCTGCCTCTACCAGGCGACAATCTTCGGGGCCTTCTCGGCCGTCTGGACCTGCCTGGCGCTACTGCTGACCGGCCCGACGTACGGGATGGACACCCGGGCGGTGGGGATGCTCGCCCTGGTCGGCGCGGTGACGATGCTGTGCACCCCGCTCGCCGGGCGGCTGGTGGACCGGCGCGGTCCCGACGGGATGAACCTCGTCTGCCTGATCGGCGTCCTGCTCGCGGCCGGCGTCCTCGCCGGGGGCGTCGCGGGCGGTGCGTGGGGGCTGTTCGCGCTGACGGCGGGCACGCTGCTGCTCGACGTGGCGTTGCAGTGCGGGACGGTCGCCAACCAGGCGCGGGTCTTCGCCGTGCGCCCCGATGCCCGGGGCCGGCTCAACACGGCGTACATGACCTGCGCCTACCTGGGCGGAAGTGCCGGTTCCTGGTTGGGCGTGCGCGTCCACGGGCTCGCCGGGTGGGCGGGGGTGTGCGCGTTCGTGGCGGTGCTCGCCGCCCTCGCCCTGGGCCGGCACCTGACGGGGCCGGCCGCGCCGCGGGCCCGGTCCGGGAAGGGCGGGGCCCGTCCGGAAGGGTCCCGGACGGGCCGTGCGCCGGCGCCGGCGCGCGGTGGGGCCGGATGACCCGGCGCCGCACGCCCGGCGGGGTCAGGAGGTGGCGGTCAGCGTCGCCGAGCGGCGCGGGATGGCGAAGGCGTCCAGTTCGGCGCGGGTCAGACCGGTGAGGGAGGTGACCTCCTCGATGCCGACGGCGCCGCAGTCCAGGCCGCGGACCAGGTAGCCGGCGAGGGCCTTGGCGGTGGCCGGCTCGTCCATCACGTCGCCCTCGATCTTGGCGACGTACGCCTTGAGGCGGGCGGCGGCGGTCTCCAGGCCCTCGCGGTAGAAGGTGAAGACGGCCGCGTAGCGGGTCGGGAGGTGGCCCGGGTGCATGTCCCAACCCTGGTAGTAGGCGCGGGCCAGGGCGCGGCGGGTGAGGCCGTAGTGCAGCTTCCAGGCCTCGTGGACCTTCTCGGTGGTGCCGATCGGCAGCACGTTGGTGGAGCCGTCGGAGACCCGTACGCCGGTGCCGGCGGCCGCGACCTGCATGATCGCCTTGGCGTGGTCGGCGGCGGGGTGGTCGCTGGCCTGGTAGGCGGCGGAGACGCCGACGCACGCGCTGTAGTCGAAGGTGCCGTAGTGCAGGCCGGTGGCGCGGCCCTGGGAGGCCTCGATCATGCGGGCGACGGTGGCGGTGCCGTCGGAGGCCAGGATGGACTGGCTGGTCTCGATCTGGATCTCGAAGCCGATGCGGCCGGGGCGCAGGCCGCGGGAGGACTCGAAGGCCTCCAGGAGCTTGACGAACGCGGAGACCTGCTCGGCGTAGGTCACCTTGGGCAGGGTCAGGACGAGGTTGTCCGGGAGACCGCCGTGGGCGAGGAGGCCGGAGAGGAAGACGTCGGTGGTGCGGATGCCGCGGTCGCGGACGTTGGACTCCATGCACTTCATGCGGATGCCCATGTAGGGGGCGTTGGTGCCGTTGGAGTACGCCTCGGAGATCAGCCGGGCGGCGCGGGCGGCCGCCTGGTCCTCCTCCTCGTCGGAGCGGACGCCGAAGCCGTCCTCGAAGTCGACGCGGAGGTCCTCGATGGGCTCGCTCAGGAGCTTGGCGCGGACGCGGTCGTAGACGGGGCCGGCCAGTTCGTCGGAGATGCCGAGGACCTTGGCGAAGGTGGCGGCGTCGGGGGCGTGCTCGTCGAGGGCGGCCAGGGCCTGGTCCCCCCAGGAGCGGATGGTGTCGGCCGCGAAGACGTCGCCGGGGACGTAGACGGTGTGGATGGGCTGACGGGTGCCGGGGTCGCCCGGGTAGTGACGCGCGAGTTCCGCGTCCACCGGCGCCAGGGAGGCGCTGATGCCCTCGCTGACCGCGCCTGCGAGGCTCGTCGCCACCTTCTCCTGCTGACCCATCGTGCACTCTCCTCTTTTCCGCTTCACGGAAGCTTAGATCCGCATAGCAGAATTTAGTCACGGGGTTCCGCTCAGTCAATGGTCCCCCCGCCGTCCCGGCCCAACGAGCCGGGGCCGTGTGGTGACAATCACCACACGGCCCCGCGGACGACACACGTGCTGGTCAGGACGGGGCCGCCGGCGCGGGCGCCCCGATACGACGCGAGGGCCTCCCGGGCGGCGCGGACACGATCGTCCGCCCCGGCCCGGAAGGCCCTCGCGTCTGCGTTCGGGAGCCGGCGGCGAGCGCCGGCCCCCGGGCGCCACTAGCCCTTGCGGGCCTTGATCTCGGCGGTCAGCTGCGGGACGACCTCGAAGAGGTCGCCGACCACGCCGTAGTCGACCAGGTCGAAGATCGGGGCCTCGGCGTCCTTGTTGACGGCCACGATGGTCTTCGAGGTCTGCATGCCGGCGCGGTGCTGGATCGCGCCCGAGATGCCGGAGGCGATGTACAGCTGCGGGGAGACCGACTTGCCGGTCTGGCCGACCTGGTTGGTGTGCGGGTACCAACCGGCGTCGACGGCGGCGCGGGAGGCGCCGACGGCGGCACCGAGGGAGTCCGCGAGCTCCTCGATGATCGCGAAGTTCTCGGCACCGTTGACGCCGCGGCCACCGGAGACCACGATCGCGGCCTCGGTCAGCTCGGGGCGACCCGTCGACTCGCGCGGGGTGCGCGAGACGACCTTGGTGCCGGTGGCCAGGGCGCCGAAGGTCACGGCGAGCGCCTCGACGGCGCCGGCGGCCGGAGCGGCCTCGACCGGGGCCGAGTTCGGCTTCACGGTGATGACCGGGGTGCCCTTGGACACGCGGGACTTGGTGGTGAACGACGCGGCGAAGGCGGCCTGGGTCGCGACCGGACCCTCGTCACCGGCCTCCAGGTCGACGGCGTCGGTGATGATGCCGGAGCCGATGCGCAGCGCCAGGCGGGCGGCGATCTCCTTGCCCTCGGCGGAGGACGGGACCAGGACGGCGGCCGGGGACACGGCGTCGTACGCGGCCTGGAGCGCGTCCACCTTCGGCACCACGAGGTAGTCGGTGAACTCGGGGGCGTCGGCGGTGAGCACCTTGACGGCACCGTGCTCGGCGAGCACGGCGGCGGTGGCGTCCGCACCGGCGCCGAGGGCGACGGCGACGGGCTCGCCGATGCGACGGGCCAGCGTCAGCAGCTCGAGGGTGGGCTTGCGGACGGCACCGTCCACGTGGTCGACGTAGACGAGAACTTCAGCCATGGGACTGCTCTCCTGCTGTTGCGAAGTATCTGGGGGCGTGAGGGGGCGGCGGAAGTTCTAGATGAACTTCTGGCCGGCCAGGAACTCGGCCAGCTGCTTGCCGCCCTCGCCCTCGTCCTTGACGATCGTGCCCGCGGTGCGGGCCGGGCGCTGCGCCGCGGAGTCGACCGCGGTCCAGGCGCCTTCGAGGCCGACCTCGTCGGACTCCAGGTCCAGGTCGGACAGGTCCCAGGACTCCACCGGCTTCTTCTTGGCGGCCATGATGCCCTTGAAGGACGGGTAGCGGGCCTCGCCCGACTGGTCCGTCACGGAGACGAGCGCCGGGAGGGAGGCCTCCAGCTGCTCGCTCGCGGAGTCGCCGTCGCGGCGGCCCGTCACGGTGCCGTCCTCGACCTTGACCTCGGAGAGCAGGGTGACCTGCGGGACGCCCAGGCGCTCGGCGAGGATGGCCGGGAGGACGCCCATGGTGCCGTCGGTCGAGGCCATGCCGGTGAGGACCAGGTCGTAACCGGCCTTCTCGATGGCCTTGGCGAGCACGAGCGAGGTACCCATGACGTCGGTGCCGTGGAGGTCGTCGTCCTCGACGTGGATGGCCTTGTCGGCACCCATCGACAGCGCCTTGCGCAGCGCGTCCTTGGCGTCCTCGGGGCCGACGGTCAGGACGGTGATCTCCGCGTCGTCCGCCTCGTCGGCGATCTGCAGGGCCTGCTCGACGGCGTACTCGTCGAGCTCCGACAGCAGGCCGTCGACGTCGTCGCGGTTCACGGTCAGGTCCTCGGTGAACTGCCGGTCGCCGGTGGCGTCGGGCACGTACTTCACACAGACAACGATCCTCAGGCTCACGCCGGCTCTCCTACCGCATCGTCTTTTAACTGGTACCGCCTTGTGAAGGCAGCATAGGCGCCTTGTGGGGCGGATCCCGGTCGGGGCGGGCCGCGCTCCGAAGGGAATGTTACTCGTCAGTACACAGTGGGTCTTCCCCGCTGGCAAGGCCACCGAACTGTGATCTGGCCAACGCCGCCCGAACCCTCCCCAGCAGGGACGATTCAGTCGCGCAACGCGTTGAAGCGCCCCTGGTGGTACAGCAGCGGGCGGCCCTCGCCGGCGGGGTCCCCGGCCACGGCCTCGGCGATCACCACCCGGTGGGCGCCGGCCGGCACCCGGGCCACCACGCGGCACACCAGCCACGCCAGCACCCCGTCGAGCAGCGGGACCCCGTGCGGCCCGTCCGTCCACGCGGTGCCCGGGCCGAAGCGGTCGGCTCCGCTGCGCGAGAAGAGGCCGGCCAGCTCCCGTTGGTGCTCGCCGAGTATGTGGACCCCCAGGTGCTCGCTGTCGCGTACGGCCGGCCAACTGGAGGACCCGGTGCCGATGGTGAACGAGAGCAGTGGCGGGTCGGCGGAGACCGAGTTGAGCGAGGTGGCGGTGAAGCCGACCGGCCGACCCCCGCTCTCGGCGGTGATCACGGCCACACCGGCCGCGTGGCGCCGGAAGACGGAGCGGAGCAGCTCGGGCGAACCGGGCAGGGCCGGGCGGCCCTCGTCGAAGGGGGCGGGCGGGGCCATCGGGACCGTGGGGGCCGTCATGGGAGGACTTCCTTCTGCCGCGAAAGGCGCGGACGCGATCGGGGATCGGGGGCCGGGGGCGTTCAGTGATCCCAACAGCGCGCGCTCGCGTGGCGGACGAGGTCCACATGGACCCGCCCGTAAAGCAGGAGTTCATACCGCATGCGGCCAGCCTGGCGATCTCACGCGTACACAGTCAAGCCGCAGCGGTCAGATGTCAGGCGCGTCACGCTGCGTACGGGCGCGCGCACCGGGGTACGGCGCCCCCGCGGGCGCCGCCGCCGGAGCGCGCCCGGCCCCGCCGCGCCCCGCCGCGCCCCACCGCACACCGACGTCCCGCGCCCCGCCGCACACCGGCCCCGCCGCACCCCACCGCACCCGCACCGCCGCGCCGTCGCGGGCCTCAGACCGCCGCGCCCAGGGCCGCGATCACGTCCGCCTTGCGCGGCATCCCCTCCGCCCTGCGCACGATCCGACCGGCGGCGTCCAGGACGAGGACGGTCGGGGTCTTCTCGACGGCAAGGGCCCGCACCAGTTCCAGGTTCGCCTCGGCGTCGATCTCGATGTGCTCGACCCCGTCCACCATGGCGGCCACCTCCGCGAGGATCCGCCGGGTCGCCGCGCAGGGCCGGCAGAAGGCGCTGGAGAACTGGACCAGACTGGCCCGCTCCCCCGGCACCCGACCCAGCTCGACCGCGCCCAACGGCCCGTGCCCGCCGGCGCCCGCCGCGTCCGGTTCCTGTCCCCGCACACCCACTCCTGTCTACGCTTCCCTCGTGCACGTACCCACCCGACCCTCGCCGGCCGGTGCCCCGGACGCGAGCGCCCCCGCGGCGCCCCGCGTTCGCGGCGCGCGGTCGCGCGTGACGAGAATCTCCCCGACCGGGGGCCTGCGGACTGGCCACCGGGCCCGGTTTGGGGCACGATCCCCATGGTCGCGTACCTACGCTGCCGTAACTTCCGGCCGGGAGCACCTCCCCAGGCAGAAAGCGGGGTCTCCCCATCATGGCTGAGCTCGTCTATCCCCCAGTGATCGGTGCCGCGCACACGCTCTTCCGCGCGCTCGACATCCGGATCGACATGAAGGGCACCGAGCACATCCCGCGCAAGGGCGGCGCGGTCCTCGTGTCGAACCACATCGGCTACCTCGACTTCATCTTCGCCGGCCTGACGGCCCGCCCGCAGAAGCGCCTGGTCCGCTTCATGGCCAAGGAGTCGGTGTTCCGGCACAAGGTGTCGGGCCCGCTGATGCGCGCGATGAAGCACATCCCCGTGGACCGCGAGCAGGGTGAGTCGGCGTACCGGCACGCCCTGGACTCGCTGCGGGCCGGGGAGATCATCGGGGTGTTCCCGGAGGCGACGATCTCCCAGTCGTTCACCCTCAAGAGCTTCAAGTCGGGTGCCGCGCGCATGGCCCAGGAGGCCGGCGTCCCGCTGATCCCGGTGGCGTTGTGGGGCACCCAGCGGCTGTGGACCAAGGGCCGCCCGAAGAACCTCAAGCGCAGCCACATCCCGGTGACGATGCGGGTCGGCGAGCCGCTGGAGGCCCCGAGCGACCAGTACGCGGGCGCGATCACCCGCCGGCTGCGCGAGCGCGTCCAGGAGCTGCTGGACGCCGCCCAGGCCGCCTACCCGGCCAAGCCGCAGGGCCCGGCGGACTCCTGGTGGCTCCCGGCCCACCTGGGGGGCACCGCCCCGACCGCCGCGCAGGTGCGCGAGGCCGGCTGACCGTCCGGCCCGGCGCGGCGACGATCCCGGCCGCGGGCTCGTCGCCGCGCCGCGTCCGGCGGCCCGTCCGGTGCGCGGTGCGGGTGGTCCACGGGGTGTTCCGGCGGCGCGAAGGCGTACGCCGCGTCGATCCGACAACGTTGTCCACCGTCGCTTTGCCGCCTGCCGGCGCACGGCCCCGCCCCGTACCCTCCGAGAGGGGCAGCCCGCCGGCGCACGCCGGTCCGGGGCACGAGGGGGACGGGGATGGCGATGGGCGGCTTCGGCCGGTATCTGGGGGCGGCCCTGGCCGCGCGGTTCGCCTCCGAGGGCATGGGCATGGCGGTGGTGCTGCTCGCGCTGGAGCGCACCGGCAGCGCCGCGCACGGGGCGTTCGTCCTGACCGCCTGGCTGGCGCCGAACGTCCTGGCGGCGCCGCCGGCGGGCGTGCTGGCCGCCCGCACGCGCCGGCCCCGGCTGTTCTACCCGGGGGCGCTGGCCGGGTTCACGGTGGCCGTGGCGACGCTCTCCGTGCTGCTGGGGCGGGCCCCGACGCCGGTGGTGCTCGCGGTGGCGGTCCTCGGCGGCACCTGCGGACCGATGGTGACGGGCGGGCTGTCGAGCCTGGTCGCGGGGCTGTTGCCGGAGGGGCCGCGGCGGGAGCGGGCCTACGGCTGGGACGCGTCCACGTACAACGCGGCGGCGGTGACCGCGCCCGCGGTCGTCGGCCTGACGGCCGCGTACGCCTCGGCGGCGCAGGCCATGCTGGCGCTCGCCCTCTCGGGGACCCTGGCCGTGGCCCTGGCGGCCACGCTCCCTTACGAGGACCGGGGCGCGGGTCCCTCCCGGGAGGGCCCCCGGGTCGGGCTCGGCGCGGGGCTGGCGGCCCTGTGGCGGGTGCGGGAGCTGCGGGCCGTCACCTCGGCGACGACCCTGGCCTTCGTCGGCGTCGGGGCGCTGACCACCACGTCCGTCCTGCTGGCCCGGGGCCTCGGCAGCCCGGGCGGCGGCGGGGTGCTGGTGACGTCCTTCGCGGTGGGCGCGCTGGCGGGTTCCCTGACGCTGGGCCGGATGACCTCCGTCGCCCCGGGTCGGATGGCGTGCGCGGCGATGGCCGCGACCGGGGTGGCGCTGGCCGGGGCCGCGTTCGCGGCGTCGCTGCCCCTGACGGCCGTGCTGTTCGCGCTGGCGGGGGTGTGCGACGGGCCGCTGTTGACGGCCACGCTGCGGATCCGCTCGGAGTTCGCCCCGCCGGGGACCCGGGCCCAGGTGTTCACCCTCGGGGCCGGGCTCAAGGTGACGGCGGCGTCCGCGGGCGCCGCCCTGGTGGGGCTGGCGGCCGCCGCGCCGGCGTGGACGCTGCTGCTCGGGATCGCCGGCCTGCAGCTCGCGGGGGCCGCGCTGCACGCGTCGATGGCGCCGCGCGGACCCGTACGGGCGGCGGCGCGGACGCGAGGGGCGGCTACAGGTCCTTCGGCAGGCGCCCCCACAGCTCCCGCCGGTCCGCGGACTCCCGGAGCGCCCTGAGGGTGGCGGGGTGCGGGGCGGCGTACACCCCGGGGTGGTCGACCTCGCCCAGTTCGGGGCGCACGGGGAAGGCGAGGCGTTCCTCGTCGAGGTCGAAGCGCGCGTCGACGCCGGGCCGGTTGCCCCGCGGGTCCACCCGGGACCAGCGGTCGGCTCCGGGCAGGCGCAGGGCGACGAGCCCGTGGAGCAGGGGGTCGGTGCCGTCGTCCTCGGTGAGCCGCTGGTAGCACAGGCCCGCCGGGATGCCCTGGGCGCGCAGGAGGGCGACGAGGGCGTGGGACTTCGCGTGGCAGATGCCGTTGCGGGTGGCCAGCACGTCGGAGGCGCGCCAGGTCACGCCGGGGGCGCCGGAGTCCGCCGAGTGCGGGATGGTGTCGCGGACGAATTCGAAGGCCACTTTGGCGTATGAGTATGCGTCGCCGGTGGCGGACCAGAGGGCGTCCGCGGTGTCCTGCACCCGTGGGTGCCAGTGGTCGATCGCCCCGTCCGATGCCAAGTAGGCATGGATGTCCGGGTTCTGTTGGATCAGCTGCATGCCCGGGAGCATAGGCATGCCACCGAGCGTAGATCAATAGATTTACACTCGGCGGCATACTTATTCAGTCTGGGTGGCGGATCCGACGCCTAGCGCGCCAGCTCCTCCTTCAGCGCCTGGAGGAAGCCGTCGACGTCCTCCTCCTGGGTGTCGTAACCGCACATCCAGCGGACGTGGCCCTCGGCCTCGTCCCAGAAGTAGAAGCGGTAGCGCTGCTGGAGCCTGCGCGACACCTCGTGCGGCAGCTTGGCGAACACCGCGTTGGCCTGCACCGGGTAGAGGATCTCCACCCCGTCGGTCTCGCGCACCCCGGCCGCCAGCCGCTGCGCCATCGCGTTGGCCTGGCGGGCGTTGCGCAGCCACAGGTCCTTCGCGAGCAGGGCCTCCAACTGCACCGACACGAAGCGCATCTTCGACGCGAGCTGCATCGACATCTTGCGGACGTGCTTCATCTGCCGGACGGCGTCCGGGTTGACGACGACGACGGCCTCGCCGAACATCATGCCGTTCTTGGTGCCGCCGTAGGACAGCACGTCCACGCCGACCGTGTTGGTGAAGGTCCGCATCGGCACGTCGAGGGAGGCGGCGGCGTTGGCGATCCGCGCACCGTCCAGGTGCACCTTCATGCCCAGGCCGTGGGCGTGCTCGCAGATGGCCCGGATCTCGTCCGGCGTGTAGACCGTGCCGAGTTCCGTGTTCTGGGTGATCGAGACGACCTGCGGCATCGCGCGGTGCTCGTCCTCGAAGCCCCAGGCCTCCTGGTCGATCAGCTCGGGGGTGAGCTTGCCGTCCGGGGTGGGCACCGCGAGCAGCTTCAGCCCCGCCATCCGCTCCGGCGCGCCGCCCTCGTCCACGTTGATGTGGGCGGTCTTGGCGCAGATCACGGCGCCCCAGCGGTCCGTCATCGCCTGGAGGGCGGTGACGTTCGCGCCGGTGCCGTTGAAGACCGGGAAGGCCTCGGCGTAGGGGCCGAAGTGGCTGCGGACGACCTTCTGGAGGTGCTCGGTGTACTCGTCCTCGCCGTAGGCGACCTGGTGGCCGTCGTTGGCGAGCGCGATGGCCTCCAGGATCTCCGGATGCACCCCCGCGTAGTTGTCGCTCGCGAAACCCCGCACCGCCGGGTCGTGGTGGCGGCGGGCATCGGTCCTCACGGTTGCGGAGTGAGCCACAGACGCTGTCCGTTCACATCGGAGGCGGGCCGCTCCCACACGCCGGCGATGGCCTCGGCCAGCTCCTCGACGTCGGTGAAGCCCGCGAACTTCGCATTGGGTCGCTCGGCGCGCATCGCGTCGTGCACCAGTGCCTTGATGACCAGGATCGCGGCCGCCGCCCGCGGACCGTCCTCGCCCCCCGCCTTGCGGAAGGAGTCCGCCATCGCGAGCGTCCAGGCCTCGGCCGCCGCCTTGCCGGCGTTGTACGCGGCGTTGTTGGCGACCGGCTTGTGCGCGCCGGACTGGCTGATGAGGACGTACCGGCCGCGGTCGCTGCGCAGCAGTCCGTCGTGGAAGGCGAGCGAGGTGTGCTGGACGGTGCGGATCAGGAGCTTCTCCAGGAAGTCCCAGTCCGCGAGGTCCACGTCGGTGAAGGTCTTGCTGCCGCGCCAGCCACCCACGAGGTGGACGAGGCCGTCGACGCGGCCGAACTCCTTCTCGGTGCGCTCGGCCCAGGCCTTGGTGGCCTCCAGGTCGAGCAGGTCGACGGTGTCCCCGGTGACGGTGGCGCCGCCGTGGGCGTAGCGGGCGGCGTCGACGGCTTCGGCGAGGCGCGAGGCGTCGGCGTCGGAGGCCACCACCGTGGCACCGGCCTCGGCGAGGCGCATCAGCGTGGCACGACCGGCGGGACCGCCGGCCCCGGCCACCGCGACCACCGCTCCGTGGAGCCTTCCGTTGCCGTTCCCGGAGCCGTTCATCGGTGCAGCCTCCTGTGGGCGAGTGCTCACGCGGCGGCCCGCTCGGCCGTCTCGGCGTTCTGGGCGGTGATGCCCTTGGTCGAGGCGATCACGCCCTTGAGCTTCTTGGCGAGGGCCTCATAGAACATGCTGAGCGGAAACTCGTCGGGAAGCACGTCGTCCACCAGCTTGCGCGGCGGCTGCGACAGGTCGAGCGCGTCGGCGCCCTTGGCCCACTTGGAGCCCGGGTGCGGGGCGAGGTAGGTGGAGACCAGCTCGTAGGCCTTGAACCAGTGGACGAGCTTCGGGCGGTCGATGCCCGCGCGGTAGAGGTCCTCGATCTCGGCGCAGAGCTGGTTGGTGACCTGCGGGGCGCGCATCCAGTCGATCTTCAGCTTGTTGTCCGTCCAGCGCACCACGTCGTGCTTGTGGAGGTACGCGAAGAGGAGCTGGCCGCCGAGGCCGTCGTAGTTGCGGTTGCGGTCGCCGGAGACCGGGAAGCGGAACATCCGGTCGAAGAGGACGGCGTACTGGACGTCGCGGCCGTGCTCGTTGCCCTCGGACTCCAGCTTCACGGCCTCCTTGAAGGCGGTGAGGTCACAGCGCAGCTCCTCCAGGCCGTACATCCAGAACGGCTGGCGCTGCTTGATCATGAAGGGGTCGAACGGCAGGTCGCCGTGGCTGTGGGTGCGGTCGTGGACCATGTCCCACAGGACGAAGGCCTTCTCGCAGCGCTCCTGGTCCTCGACCATCTTCGCGATGTCCTCGGGCAGCTCGATGCCCAGGATGTCGACGGCGGCCTCGGTCACCTTGCGGTAACGCGCGGCCTCGCGGTCGCAGAAGATGCCGCCCCAGGTGAAGCGCTCGGGGGCCTCGCGCACGGCGATGGTCTCCGGGAAGAGCACCGCGGAGTGGGTGTCGTAGCCCGGGGTGAAGTCCTCGAAGGTGATGCCGAGGAAGAGCGGGTTGTCGTAGCGCGTGCGCTCCAGCTCGGCGAGCCACTCGGGCCACACCATCTTCAGCACGACGGCCTCGAGGTTGCGGTCGAGGTTGCCGTTCTGGGTGTACATCGGGAAGA
This sequence comes from Streptomyces sp. NPDC048606, assembly GCF_040650855.1. Lineage (NCBI taxonomy): Bacteria > Bacillati > Actinomycetota > Actinomycetes > Kitasatosporales > Streptomycetaceae > Streptomyces > Streptomyces sp. NPDC048606. The sequence goes on from NZ_JBEZIB010000005.1 coordinate 246,708, forward strand.
CGACGAGGTGCTGGAGGCCGTCGGCGCGCTCGGCGGCCGGGTGGAAGGCCAGCAGGGAGTCGAGGAAGTCCGGCACGCGGAAGCCGTCGGCGACCCACTTGCGCAGGTCGGAGACGAGCGCGCGGTGGTAGGCGGCGCCGTGCGGCAGCAGCGGCGACAGCGCCTCGACGCCGGCGACGACGCGCTCCACCGCGGCCTCGACGACGGACGGGGCGGGGGCGCCCTCCGCCTCGAAGTCGATGGAGCCGTCGGTGGCCTGCCAGGGGCGGATCTCCTCCACGGCGGCCTTGAGCTCGGGCCACGCCGGGTGGTCGACCACCCGCGCACCAGCAGCCGTCAGAGCAGCGCCAGTACCCGGCACAAGAGTTTCCGTCATGTCACTTCCTCCACAGGAGAACCTCACGTCAAGACAGCGTATGCATGCGAGGCTCTCCTGCTCAAGAGGGAACTCGGGAAAATATCCTGCGGCACCCCCATCTTTACCGAAAGTCTTCCCGTCACTCAGGGTGGAAGCCGTGACTCCGCCCCGTATACCCCCCCTCAGTCCCTCGGGCCCGCGACCGGCCCGCCCGAGCCCCTGAAGTGCGGAATCACCTTCTCCCCCCACTGCCGAAGCGTCTCCAGCGCCGCCTCCTGCGGGACGGTGCCCATCTGGATCAGGCACATCACCTCGTCCGCGCCCGCCTCCCGCAGCCGCTCCACGTACGCCACGGCCTCCTCCGCCCCGCCGTACGCGTGGTCGGCGTTGAAGGTGGCCGTGGAGGTCGGCCGTACGGGGATGTCCTGCTCGTGCAGCCGGGCCACCACCTGCTCCGCCGCCCGGCGCATCTCCGCCGCCTCGTCGGCGCCGGCCACCACCGCCTCGTCCGGCACCCCCGCACCGCCGTACCAGTGCCCGATGGACTGGGCGAAGAAGCGCTGGCCCCGCACCCCGATGCGGCGCGCCTCCTCGGCGTCGTCGAGCACGATGGTGGGGCAGAGCACCGCGAAGTGGTCGTTGACCACGGTGGAGACGAAGCGCGAGCCGTCGCGGGCCGCGCGGGCGGCGTCGTAGACGGACCGCATCGCGGCGATCGACTCCGGTCCCGCGAAGCCCATCACCAACGCACCGATCCCCAGCTCGGCGGCCTGCTCCAGGGTCTCCCCGCGACTGCACGCGAGGAAGAGGGGCGGATGCGGCCACTGCGCGGGGCGCGGCAGGATCGGGTGGGGTTCGATGTCCAGCAACGGTCCGTGGTACTCCAGCTCCTCCTCCCGCCAGGCCCGGCCGATGACGCGGAGCGCCTCCTCCACCTCGGCCGTCGTACGCGCCGGATCCACCCCGCACAGGGAGGTCTCCTGCGCCGTGCCGCCGCGTCCGGCCCCGAGGTCGAGGCGCCCGTCGGAGAGCAGGTCGAGCATCGCGGCGCGCTCGGCGACGCGGACCGGATGGTTGAAGTTGAAGGGCATGCACACGACGCCGTGCCCAATGCGTATGGTGTGCGTCCGGGCCGCGACCCAGGTGAGGAAGATCTCCGGGGCGCTCATGTGCGCGTACCACTTCAGCGAGTGGTGCTCGACGGCCCAGATCCGGTCGAATCCCATGCGTTCGGCGAGCACCGCCTGCTCGACGCAGTCGCGGATGACCTGGTGTTCGCGTTCCACGGTCGGGTCGGCCAGCTGAGCTTCGAAGATGACGGAGAACTTCACGATGCCTCCAGGGATGCGTTCCGTGCCCGGTCTTACTTCTATTAGGAATATGACTAGTAGTCAGCCCTCGAAGAAGCAAGACCTTCCACCGACCGCATGGGCGGTTCTCGGCCTGTTGTCGTTCCCGGGCGAGCGCACCGGGTACGAGCTGAAGAAGTGGGCCGACTCCTCCCTGCGCTTCTTCTACTGGTCACCCGCGATCAGCCAGATCTACGCCGAACTGCGCCGCCTGGAGGAGCGCGGCTACGCGGCCTCCACCCGCTCGGGCCCCGAGGAGACGCGCACCAAGCGCCGCTACGGCATCACCGAGGCGGGCCGCGCGGCCCTCGCCGACTGGGCCCGCGACACCGCCGAGGCCGGCCCGCCGGTGCTCAAGCACGGCCTCCTGCTGCGGATCTGGCTGGGCCACCTGGCCGAACCCGAACGGCTGCGGACGATGGTCACCGACCACATGGAGCGGACCCGGGGCGAACTGGCCGCCGTGCGCGAGGCCATGGCGCACGCGGCGGGCGTGCCGGAGTGGAGCTTCCCGACGCTGGCCCTGCGCTGGAGCGAGCGGCAGCACCTGGCGGAGCTGGAGCTCGCCGAGGCCCTCCTCGCGGACCTCGCCGAGCTCGTGACGGCCGGGTTCCCGGACATCCCGAGCCCCTCCGACACCTCCGGCCCCTCGGGTGCCGGCGGCTCCGCGGGCGTGCCGCGTCAAGCCACGGGGGACGCGCCCACGCCCGGGTGACGCGCCGGCGCGGCCGCGGCCCGCCGGGCGTCGTACGACCCTGGCGGGAAGCGGCCGGACGGCTTCCGCGAGCCCCCGCACGGCCGGTCCCCCCGCGGGCGCGGCGCACTAGCATGCGTCCTCACCGCGCGCGGCCGGTCGGGACACCGCGACCGCGCGGAGCCGCCGTCGACGGAAGCGAGAGAACCTTGACTTTCCTCACCATCGGTCACCGCGGGGTCATGGGTGTCGAGCCTGAGAACACCCTGCGGTCGTTCGTCCACGCGGAACGCTGCGGGATGGACGTCATCGCGCTGGACGTCCGACTCAGCAAGGACGGCGCCCTCGTCGTCCTGCACGACGCCGAAGTGGACCGCACCACCGACGGCGCGGGTGCCGTCGCCGACCTGACCCTGGCCGAGCTGCGGGCGCTGGACGCCGGCGCGGGCGAGCGCGTACCGGTCCTGGAGGAGGTGGTGGACGCGGTCCGCACCCCGCTCCACGTGGCGGCCCAGGACCCGGCCGCCGCCGGGGCCCTCGCCGCCTCGATCGGCCGCCTCGACCTGACCTCCCGCGTGGAGGTGGCCTCCCGGGACGCCGCCGTGCTCGCCCTCGTGGCCGAGCGGGCACCGGGCGTACGGACCACACTGCGGGTTCCCGGGCACGGCGAGGACGTCGTGGAGCGGGGGCTGGCCGCCGGCGCCCGGACCCTGGCCCTGGACCTGCGCCGGATCACGCTGGAGACGGTGGAGTCGGCGCACGCGGCGGGGCTGCGCGTGACGGGGTGGACGGTCGACTCCCTGGACCAGTTGCGCCTGGCGCGGGCGCTCCAGCTCGACGGCGCCGCCACGGGCCTCCCGGAGATCCGCAGCACGGGCCGCTTCACGGCCTGAGCGGCCTGAGCAACCGGAGCGGCGCGCGCGAGACGGCGGGCCCGGGCGGGATCGCCGTCAGAGTTCCTTGACGAGCGTCTCGAAGGCGAGGTCGTCGCGCAGCGGCACCCCGAAGCGCTCGTCGCCGTAGGGGAAGGGGCTCAGTTCGCCGGTGCGCCGGTAGCCGCGGCGCACGTAGTAGGCGATGAGCTCCTCCCGTACGTTCACCACCGTCATCCGCATCTCCTTCGCGTCCCAGGTCTCGCGGGCGCGGCGCTCGGCCTCGGCGAGGATCTCCTTGCCGAGACCGGCGCCCTGGAGGCCGGGGCGCACCGCGAACATGCCGAAGTACACGTGGTCGCCCCGGTGCGCGGTGTGGCAGCAGGCGACGAGCTCGCCGGCGCGCTCGACGACGAGCAGCAGGCTGTCCGCGTCCCGGACGATCTCGCCGACGCCCTGCGCGTCGGTGCGCTGGCCGTCCAGGAGGTCGGCCTCGGTGGTCCAGCCGGCGCGGCTGGCGTCCCCCCGGTAGGCGGACTCCACGAGCGCCACCAACGCCGGTACGTCGGCCTCCACTGCGCTGCGGTAACTGAGGGCGGCGGGCTGCGCGGTCGACATCGGGTGGACTCCGTTCGGTGCGGCGGCACGTGATCATGCCGCGTCTGGCACCCCGAGCCTAACGGGGATCGCGGTCGGGTCGGCGTGAAGGGGAGCGCAGGGGGAATCCCTTCCGGTGAAGCCGACGAACCGGGAGGTTCCGCCGTGCACGGTCCCGCGATGCCCCTCTCCCTCCTCTCCCCCCTCGCCGTCAGCGCCTGGCTGGTGGTGGTGCTGTGCGCCGTGAGCGGTACGTACTGTCTGCTGCGGGCGCGCAGAGCGGACGGGGCCTCGCGCGGCGCGGCCGCGGGCGAGGCGGTGATGGGCCTGGCGATGGCCGTGATGGCCGTCCCGTCCGGGACCGGGCCGTGGGGCGCGCGGGTGCTCGCGGTGGTGTGCTGCGGTGCGGTGGCGCACGCGCTGTGGCTGCTGCGCGGGGACCCGCGCCACGCGCACCACGCGCACCATCTCGTCGGCTCGCTGGCGATGGCGTACATGGCGGCCATGGCGCTGTCCGCGGGCGCGGGGCACGGGCACGGCCGGGCGGGGCTGCCCGCGGTGACGGGCGCGCTGCTCGTCTACTACGCGGCCTACGTCCTGCTCGGCGGGGCCCGGCTCGTGACCGTCGGGGGCGTCGTCCCGAGGACGGCGGCGCCGGCCGGTGCCGGGACGGGCGGCGGCGCCGTCGGAAGTGCCGTCGCGGGGGCCGGGGAGCTGACGCGGGCCTGCCGACTGGCCATGGGCACAGGGATGTTGGTGATGCTGCTCGGCATGTGAGGGGCGGCGAAACGCCCCTCCGACGTGTCCTGCGTCACCAAAACCCCGTGGGCGTACCCGTGGGCGGCGCCGCGCTCATAGGCTGGCGGACATGATGGTCCCCGCCGTTCTCCTGCTGCTCGGCGCACTGACCGCGGTGCTCGCCCCCCGTCTGCTGTCCCGGGCCGAGTGGCCCGAGCGCGAACCGGTCGTCGCGCTGTGGGTGTGGCAGTGCGTGGTGGGTGCGACGCTGCTGTGCCTGGCGCTGTCCATGCTGCTGAGCGCGGCCGCCGCCTGGCAGGCCGTACGGGGACGACTGTTCGCGGTGGCCCCGCACGGGGTGGTCGACGCCTACGCGCTCGGCGCGGCCGGCGGCCCCTGGGCGACGGCCACGGCCCTGGCGCTGGCCGGCGGGGGCCTGTGGACCGCCGCCATGCTGACGCGGGAGGTGCTGCGGGCCCGGGCCCGGCGCCGCGCCCGGGGCGCCGAACTGCGCCTGCGCGCGCCGCTGTTGCCGGGCGAGGACCCGGGGCAGGCCCGGCTGGTGGTGCTGGAGGGACCGCGTCCGGAGGCCTGGTGGCAGCCGGGGTCCGCGCCGCGCCTGGTGGTGACCACGGCGGCCCTGGGCCGGCTCAAGGGGAGCCAGCTCGACGCCGTGCTGGCGCACGAGCAGGGGCACGTGGCGGCCCGACACGACTGGCTGCTGCACTGTTCGCGGGCGCTGTCGCGGGGGTTCCCGCAGGTCCCGGTGTTCGCGGCGTTCGAGGCCGAGATGCACCGGCTGGTGGAGCTGGCCGCCGACGACGTCGCCTCGCGGCGCTACGGGCGCCTCACGATCGCCCTGGCGTTGGTCGGGCTGAACGAGGACCGGGGCGTCTTCGACCCCTGCCACCCGCAGGCCCACGTGCCGCAGCGGGTGCGGCGGCTGCTGTCCGCGGCCCCCCGGCTGTCGGCCGGCCGCCGGCTGCGGCTGACCGCGCTGGCCACCCTGGTCCCGGCCGTACCGCTGCTGGTGGCCTTCGTACCCGGGCTCAGCGCCCTGCGGTAGCCGCCGGGCGCCGAGCCCGACCGACCGATCCGGAATGCGCCGCCCGGCGGAGGCGAGGGCTCCCGCGCGCCGTGCCCCCGGGCGTGTCGCGGGCCGGGGGCTGCGAAGATCGAGTGCATGCGGAGCACAGTTGCGTCCAGGACCGGGGTGGGCTGCGCCCTGCTCGCCGTCGCGTTGACCGTCCTCGTCGCGGTCCGGTGGCCGCCGTTGATCGGCGTCGACGAGGGGATCGCGGGGCGCCTGCACGCGCACGCCGTCACCCACCCGGACGTCACCCGGGCCATGCGGTTGCTCAGTGACTGGGTGTGGGACCCCTGGACCATGCGGGCCCTGGCGACGGCGGCCGTCGTGTGGCTGTGGTGGCGCGGGGACCGGGTGCGCGCGCTGTGCGTGGCGGCGGCGACGCTGGTGGCCTCGGCGGTGCAGCAGGGGCTGAAGGCCGCGGTCGGACGGGATCGCCCGCAGTGGCCGGATCCGGTGGATTCGGCGCAGTACGCCGCCTACCCGTCGGGGCACGCGATGACGGCGACGGTGGTGTGCGGGCTGCTGCTGTGGCTGGTGCCCGCAGGGACGTCGAGGCTCGCCGTGGGCGCGGCGTGGGCGGTGGCGTCCGTGTCGGTGCTCGGGGTCGGTTTCACCCGGCTGTACCTCGGCGTGCACTGGCTTTCGGACGTGCTGGCCGGCTGGCTGCTGGGCGTGGCCCTGGTGGTGGCGACGGTGTTCAGATGTGCCTGCCTGGGGCGATCCCCCGCGTCGCCCCAGGCAGACGACTCCGTGCGCTGAGTATATTGGCTCCGAGCCAGTCAACGCAGGAGTAAGCATGGTCCCGCGCAGCGCATCGGTCAATGAAGAATTGCGCAGACGTTCCCGGGAGCGACTGCTGGAGGCCACGGTCGAACTGGTCGACGAACGCGGCTACGAGGCGACCAAGCTCGGCGACATCGCCGATCGGGCGGGCGCGGCACGCGGCCTGGTGTCCTACTACTTCCCCGGCAAGCGGCAGCTCCTCCAGTCGGCCGTGCACCGTCTGATGCACCTGACGCTGGAGGCGGCCCTGGAGGCCGAGCCGCGCACCGAGGACGGGCGCGAGCGCCTCGCGCGGGCGATCGACGCGATCCTGGGGCTGGCCCGGGACCGTCCCCGGCTGATGCGCACGCACATGGCGGGGATCCTCCAGGCGGACGGCTTCATCCGGTGCCCGGAGCAGCAGCGGCTCGCCCACCTGCTGCGGGACACCGTGGAGCGGTACGGCTCGACGGACGTGGACACGGACTACCCGCTGCTGCGGGCCCTGTTGATGGGGGCGGTGGTGGCGGTGCTGCTGCCGGGGGCGCCGATGCCGGCGTCCCGGCTGCGGGCGGAGCTGTTCCAGCGCTACGGATTGGACTGGGACCTCGGCGTCCCGCCCGGCGGGGAGCCGCCGGGCGGGAGCGTCGTCGCGGGCTGAGCGTCACGGCTCGGGCGCCGGCGCCGGTCTGGCGCCGACGCTCGGGCGTCAGCGGTAGTCGGGCTGGGTCTGGACGTTGAGGCGGTCCATCCAGACCCACTTGGCGCTCTCGGTGCGCCAGTCGCGGAGCTTCAGCACGTCGAGCCCCTTGACGATGTCGTTCGAATAGATGTGCCCGTTGTAGTAGTACGCCGACCAGGAGCCGCCGAGGCCGAGCGCGTCGGTGGTCAGCGGGCCGCGCTCGAAGTAGGCGATCTCCTTGGGGCGGCTGGAGTCGGTGAACTCCCAGACCGAGACGCCGCCCTGGTACCAGGCCTGCACCATGATGTCCCGGCCGCCGCCGACGGGGATCAGCGAGCCGTTGTGGGCGACGCAGTTCTCGGTCGCGGCCTGGTGGCGCGGGATCTTGAAGTAGCTCTTGAAGACGAGCTCGCGGGCGTCGCCGCGGCCGGTGATCTCGTAGATGCCGTCGGCCCCCCGGTCGGGGCCGGTGGCCGCGTCGCAGGTGGCGCCGGTGCCGCCGCCCAGCTCGTCGGTGAAGACCACCTTGTTCGCGCGTTCGTTGAAGGTGGCGGAGTGCCAGAAGGCGAAGTTGACGTTGTCCTGGACCCGGTCGATGACCCGCGGCTGTTCGGGCCGGCTGATGTCGAAGAGGATGCCGTCGCCCATGCAGGCGCCGGCGGCGAGGTTCTTCGAGGGCAGGACGGTGATGTCGTGGCAGCCGGTGGTCTTCGAGACGCCGGGGTTGGCGGGGGCGCCGGGGTTGCCGCCGTCGGGGAAGAGCACCGGGAAGCCGACGACGGCGGCCCGGGTCGGGTCCTTCTTCGGGACCTTGACGACGGAGATGCCGTCGTGGGGCGGCTTGCAGTCCGGGTAGGCCTCGTTCGGCGCGTACGAGGCGACGTAGACGTACACGTCCTTGGCGCCCGGTACCAGGGTGTGGGTGTGGGAGCCGCAGGCCGTCTCGACGGACTTCACGTACTTGGGGTTCCGCTTGTCCTTGATGTCGAAGATCTTGATGCCCTCCCACGAGGACTTCTCCGTGGCGGGCTGCGAGACGCTGTTGCAGGAGTCGTCGCTGCGCGAGGAGTCGGTGGAGAGGAACAGCAGGTCGCCCAGGACGGAGACGTCGTTCTGGCCGCCGGGGCACAGGACCCGGCTGACGACCTTGGGGGCCTTGGGGTTGGCGATGTCGTAGATCGTGAAGCCGTCGTAGTTGCCCGCGTAGGCGTACCGGCCCTGGAAGGCCAGGTCGGTGTTGATGCCGTCCGGGTTGGCGCTGGGGACGTTGGCCAGCAGTTCGATGTTGCGGCTGTGGACGATCTCGTCCTTGCCGGGGATCTCGCCGGGCGCGAGGTCGCGGCCCGCGGCGGGGGCGGCGTCCTGCCGGGATCCGGCGCCCGGGGACAGGTCGCCGGGGTCGGGGGTGGCCGACGCCGGTCCGGCGCCGACCAGCAGGGTCGTGAGGAGTCCGGCGGCCGCCAGGGCCACCCCCAGACTCCGGCGGCGCACTCTGACGGTGTGCAACGAGGTCACTGTGCCTCCCGTGGGGGCCCGCGCGTTTCGTTCCTCGTGGGAACGGAACCTGGACCCCGGCAGTATCTTCCTTTCCATGGACATGGCACATGCGTTACTCGGCCGATTCCTGGGGGCGGCCCTGGCCGCCGGACTCCTCCTGACCCTCACCGGCTGCCGGGACGACGGCGCCGGCGCACGGGGCGCGCGCGAGGGCGGGGCCGTGGTGGTCGCGCCCGGTCGACCCGGCGAGCCGGCGCGCACCCTCTCGCCCGAACAGGCCGCCCGGGAGCGGCCCGACGACAGTCCCAACGCCGCCGACCTGACCTACGTCCGCCACATGATCGAACACCACCGCCAGGCCCTGACGATGAGCGCGCTCGCGCCCGAGCGGGCCTCCGCGGAGGCCGTGCGCCGGCTCGCCGAACGGATCACGACCGCGCAGCGGCCCGAGATCGAGGCCATGAGCCGGTGGCTCGACCGCCACCCCGGACCCACCCCCGACCCGGGCGCCCACGACCACTCCACGATGCCCAGCATGGCGACGCCCGCGCAGCTGGAGGAGCTGACGGGCGCCCGCGGGGCGGACTTCGACCGGCTGTTCCTGCGGCTGATGACCACCCATCACGAGGGCGCGCTGAAGATGGCGGGCGAGGCGCTCGCGGCCGGCAACAACGTGGCCGTCGAGGAGATGGCCACCGAGCTGGTGGCCACGCAGACAGCCGAGATCCACCGGATGCGCGCGATGGGCTGACGGGCGCGGTGGCCGGTGCCATGCTGGGAACACCTGCGGGAGGAGCTCCGCCGTGCTTCGTGTGGCCGTCGTCGGTTCGGGCCCCAGCGGGGTCTACGCCGCCCAGAGCCTGGTCCTCCAGCGGGAGGTGCCGGGCGTGCGGGTCGATGTGCTGGACCGGCTCCCGGCCCCGTACGGACTGGTGCGCTACGGGGTGGCACCCGACCACGAGAAGATCAAATCGCTGACCGGAAATCTACGGTCGGTCCTGGAGGACGAGCGGATCCGCTTCCTCGGCGACGTGGAAGTCGGCGGCGCGGCCCTGTCCACCGCCCGGCTGCTGGAGCTGTACGACGCGGTGGTCTACTGCGTGGGCGCGGCGCGCGACCGGACGCTGGACATCCCCGGCGAGGACCTGGCCGGCGTGCACTCGGCGACGGCGTTCGTGTCCTGGTACAGCGGACACCCGGACGCCGCCCCCTTCGACCTGACGGGCGTGCGCTCGGCGGTGGTGGTGGGCGCCGGGAACGTGGCGGTGGACGTGACCCGGATCCTGGCGCGCGGCGTCCCGGAGCTGGAGCCCACCGACATGCCGCAACCGGCGCTGGGCGTCCTGGCCGCGAGCGGGGTGCGCGAGGTGTCGATGGTGGCCCGGCGCGGCCCCTCGCAGGGACGTTTCACCACCAAGGAGCTGCGGGAACTGGGCACCCTGCCCGGGGTCGGCGTCACGGTGGACCGGTCCGAGGCCGCCCTCGATCCCGCGTACGCCGACCCGGACGCGGCGGCGGCGCTGCCCGCCGTCGCCCGGCGGAACCTGGAGGTGCTGCGGGGCTGGGCGCGGGCCGGGGCCGACGGGTCGGCGTCCGGGTCGGCGCGCCGGATCGCCCTGCGCTTCCACCTGCGGCCCGTCGAGGTGCTGGGCGGGCCGGACGGCCGGGTCCGCGCGGTGCGCTTCGAGCGGACGGCGCCGGACGGCCGGGGCGGGGTGGTCGGCACCGGCGTCCACGAGGACGTCGAGGCCCAGCTCGTCCTGCGCTCGGTGGGCTACCTGGGCGTTCCGCTGCCCGGCCTGCCCTTCGACGCCGCCCGGGGTACGGTCCCGCACGCGGCGGGCCGGGTCCTGCGCGCGGGCCGGGTGTCGGTGGGCGAGTACGTCGCGGGGTGGATCAAGCGGGGGCCGACCGGGGTGATCGGCACCAACCGCCCCTGCGCCAAGGAGACCGTCTCCTCGCTGCTCCAGGACGCGGGGGCGCTGGCCGCCCGTCACGGACCGGCCGGCGACCCGCTGGACGCCCTGCGGGCGGCGGGGCTGCGGCCGGTGGAATGGCCGGGCTGGCTGGCCATCGAGGCGGCCGAGGAGCGGCTGGGCCGCTCGTTGGGCCGCCGTTCCGTGAAGATCCCCGACTGGGCGGGGCTCAGGGGCGCGGCGGGACGCGGCTAGACCGTCTCTTTCGGATCAGCAGCCGCCGCAGTTGTAGTAGATGACGTCCCAGTGGTTGCCCTCGTCGGCGTACACGTTGCCCGAGCCCGACTTCCACTGCGGGGCTCCGTCACCGGGGCGGGCGCCGATGGGCGTGAAGGTGTTCTTGATGTACGAGTTCAGGCAGGAGGCCTTCCCGAAGTCCAGCTTGTAGCCGTTCCAGTGGGAGTAGGTGCCGCCCGCGTGGCCCGTCTCGGTGCCTCCGGTGATGTTCAGCGCGCAGCCGCTCGCGCTCTTCAGCGTCTGCGCGGCCTTCGCGGTGTCGAGGTTGAGCTGCTCGAAGGACGTGCAGTTGGGGTTGTTGCGGTCGGAGCAGTTGCCCGACGAGGACCAGGTGATCCCGGACTGGCGGAACATCGACGTCGCGGTGGCGTGGCTGATCTTGCCGGCCGCGTGGGCTTCGCCGGCGGCCGTCAGGACGCCGAAGCCGGGCGCGAGGAGCGCCGCGGCGATCAGGGCGAGCACGGTGACCAGGGAACGGAGGGAGGGGCGCGGGCGGAGGAATCGGGGCGAGGAAGTGGGCACGGACGGCTCCTCGGTGTCGGTGACCGTACGGACACGGCGATCGTCCCGCACCCGCTCGGACCGCCACCAGGGCACGTCTCGGCCACCGGTCGGCGTCAGTCGGCGGAGGTCGCCTCCGCCGTACGGGCCTCCTCGGCGGCGGCCGCGGCCAGGACGCTGTCGAGCAGGTCGGGGAAGAGGACCTGGAGGTCGGCGCGGCGCAGGCCGTTCATCTTGGCGGTGCCCCGGTAGGTCTGGCGGATGACGCCGCTCTCGCGCAGGACCCGGAAGTGGTGGGTGGTCGTGGACTTCGTGACCGGGAGGACGAAGTACGAACAGGCCAGCTCCGCCTCCGAGGCGGCGAGGTCGCGCACGATGCGCAGCCGGATCGGGTCGGAGAGGGCGTGCAGGACGCCCTCCAGCCGGATCCCGTCCGGTTCGGGGTGCGGGAGGGCTCGGGCCGTGTCACGTTCCGTCATGTTCTGCTCCGCTCCGTCGGCTTGCCCGGGCCGGCCCTGCCGGGGGTTCCATCGTACGAGAACCGTCGTAGGACCGGGGTGGGTGAAGGGGGGCGACCCGGGGGCGGCGCCGGCGCCCCCGGGTCGCGCGTCGCTCACCAGGAGCGGTGGTACTGGTCCGGGACCGGGATCTCGGCGCCCAGTTCACGGGCGGCCCGGCGGGCCCAGTAGGGGTCGCGCAGCAGTTCCCGGCCGAGCACGACGGCGTCGGCCTCGCCGTCGGCGAGGATCTTCTCGGCCTGGCGCGGTTCGGTGATGAGGCCGACGGCGGAGGCGGGCAGGCCGGTCTCCTTCTTGACGCGGGCCGCGAAGGGCACCTGGTAGCCGGGACCGACGGGGATCTTGACGTGCGGGGCGAGGCCGCCCGTGGACACGTCGAGCAGGTCCACGCCGTGTTCGCGCAGGACGTCGGCGAAGCGGACGGTCTCGTCGGCCGTCCAGCCGTCGCCGTCGAGCCAGTCGGTGGCGGAGATCCGGAAGAGCAGCGGGAGCTTCTCGGGCCACACGGCGCGGATCGCGTCGACGACCTCGACGGCGAAGCGGGTGCGGTTCTCGAAGGAGCCGCCGTAGGAGTCGGTGCGGCGGTTGGAGTGCGGGGAGAGGAACTCTCCGATGAGGTAGCCGTGGGCGCCGTGGACCTCCAGCACCTCGTAGCCGGCGGCCAGGGCCCGTTCGGCGGCGGCCGCGAACTGCCCGGTGATCTCGTGGATCTCCTCGACGGTCAGCTCGTGCGGTACGGGGTGGGCCTCGGAGAAGGGCAGGGGGCTGGGGGCGCTGGGCCGCCAGCCGTGCTCCTCGGGGCCGACGGGGCTGCCGCCCTTCCAGGTGCGGTCGGTGGACGCCTTGCGGCCGGCGTGTCCGATCTGGATGCCCGGGACGGTGCCCTGCGACTTGAGGAAGGTGGTGATCCGGCGGAGGGCCTCGACCTGGGTGTCGTTCCAGATGCCGAGGTCGTAGGGGCTGATGCGCCCCTCCGGGGAGATGGCGGTGGCCTCCTGGATGATCAGGCCGGTGCCGCCGGTGGCGCGGGCCGCGTAGTGGGTGAAGTGCCACTCGTGGGCCACGCCCGCGTTCGGGCCGAAGGCCTCGGCGCTGTACTGGCACATCGGGGCCATCCAGATCCGGTTCGGGATGGTCACCGAACGGAGGGTGTAGGGCTGGAACAGGGCGGCAGCGGCGGGCGCAGCACTCATGGGGAGTCTCCAGATGTGACCGGACACGCACCGGGGATCGGCGCTAAGTACGAGAACTACCGTACTACGAAACCTCTCGTAGTACGAGAGGTCCCGTACAAAGAATGCCGTCGTTCGCGCGCCGCCTCTGCCGCACCGCCTCCGCCGCACTGTCGGCGCGCGGGTGCACACTGGCCGGACAGCTGTCGTCTTGACCCAGATGAGCCCGAATGTCCGGAGGTGTCGGCCATGACCGATCTGCTGCTGCTCGCAGGGACCCGCAAGGGGCTGTTCATCGGCCGACGGCGGGGCGAGGGCCCGTGGGAGTTCGACGGTCCGCACTTCAACGCCCAGGCCGTGTCGGCGGTCGCCTTCGACGGACGCGGACCCACGCCCCGGATCCTGGTCGGCGGCGACAGCTCGCACTGGGGGCCGTCCGTCTTCACCTCGGACGACCTGGGGGCGACGTGGCGGGAGCCGGCCGCGCCGGCCGTGCGCTTCCCGGCGGACACCGGGGCCTCCCTGGAGCGCGTCTGGCAACTGCACCCGGCGGGCCCCGAGGCCCCCGACGTGGTCTACGCCGGCACGGAACCGGCGGCCCTGTTCCGCTCCACCGACCGCGGGGAGTCCTTCGAGCTGGTCCGACCGCTGTGGGAGCACCCGACCCGCTCCGAGTGGGTACCGGGCGGGGGCGGCGAGGGCCTGCACACCGTGATCACCGACCCCGACGATCCGGACGCCGTCACGGTGGCCGTCTCCACCGCCGGCGTCTTTCGCACCCTGGACGGCGGGGCGAGCTGGGCGCCCTCCAACCACGGGGTCTCGGCGGTGTTCCTCCCGGACCCGCGCCCGGAGTTCGGCCAGTGCGTGCACAAGATCGCTCAGGACGCGGGGAACCCGGACCGGCTCTACCTCCAGAACCACTGGGGCGTGTACCGCAGCGACGACGCGGGGGCGCGCTGGACCGACATCGGCGCGGGCCTGCCCTCCGACTTCGGCTTCGCGGTCGCCGCCCACCCCCACCACCCCGACACCGCCTACGTCTTCCCCCTCAACGCCGACTCCGACCGGGTCCCCGCGGAACACCGCTGCCGCGTCTACCGCACCCGCGACGCGGGCGCCGCCTGGGAACCGCTGTCCCGGGGCCTGCCGGACGAGGACCACTACGGCACCGTCCTGCGCGACGCCCTGTGCACGGACGACGCGGACCCGGCCGGGATCTACTTCGGCAACCGCAACGGCGAGCTGTACGCGAGCCACGACGACGGCGACAGCTGGCGGCTGCTGGCGGGGCACCTGCCCGACGTCCTGTGCGTACGGGCGGCCGTCCTGCGCTGAGGCCCCGCGCGGGCGCGGGGCGGCGGCGTTGTCCGTGTGGGCCAGTAGAGTGATCAACCATGGCAGCACGACCGTTGAACGAGATCGTCGAGCCGGGCTGGGCCCGGGCTCTGGAGCCGGTGGCGACGCAGATCGCCGCGATGGGCGACTTCCTGCGCGCCGAGGTCGCGGCGGGGCGCACCTACCTCCCGTCGGGGGCGAACGTGCTGCGCGCGTTCCAGCAGCCCTTCGACGAGGTGAGGGTGCTGATCGTCGGACAGGACCCGTACCCCACCCCGGGGCACGCGATGGGACTGTCCTTCTCCGTCGCGCCCGAGGTGCGGCCGGTGCCGCCGAGCCTGGACAACATCTTCCGCGAGATGCACACCGACCTCGGGCTGCCCCGCCCGGTCAACGGCGACCTGACGCCCTGGACGCGACAGGGCGTCCTGCTGCTGAACCGCGCGCTGACCACCGCGCCGCGCAAGACCGGCGGCCACCGGGGCAAGGGCTGGGAGGCGGTCACCGAACAGGCGATCCGCGCCCTGGCCGCGCGCGGCAAGCCGCTGGTGTCGGTGCTGTGGGGACGTGACGCACGCAACCTGCGGCCGTTGCTGGGCGAGCTGCCGGCCGTGGAATCCGTGCACCCCTCCCCCATGTCCGCCGGGAACGGCTTCTTCGGCTCGCGACCCTTCAGCCGGGTCAACGACCTGCTGCAACGCCAGGGCGCGCAGCCCGTCGACTGGACCCTGCCCTCGGTCAGTTGAACCGTATATGACATTGCACGGCGGTATTCAGTGGTCATTCACCGGATAAATACGGACAGATGCCGCCTGACCAGGCCCTGCCCGAACACCCGGTTCCGATAAGCCAGTAGCATGCGGCGCCATGAGCTCCCCCACTGGGCCCGCAAACGGCCTGCCCGTACGAATGCCGCGACCCCGCCAGACGGGGCGGCACCGCCGACCCGAGCCCGCGGTGGCGCCCGAGGGCGCCCCCGCGCTGGTGCTCGCCGTGCCCGGTGCCCCCTCGGCCGCCTCGCGGGGGCTCGCGGAAGAGATCCTCAGCATCGGCCGCTCCGAGCTGCCGGGCCTGGACGCCCGCATCGGCTACCTGGAGGGCGACGACTCCCAGGGCTCCGAGTTCCCCTCGCTGTCCGGCGTCCTGACCGCCGTGGCGGACGAGCGGAACGCCCGCGCGGAGTTCGCCCGCGCGGCGGGCCACGAGGTGCCCGCGCCCACCGGCCCGGACGCCGTCGTGGTGCCCCTGCTGGTCGGCCCGGACGGCGACCTGCTGCGCCGGGTGCGCCAGGCGCTGATGGACTCCTCCGCCGCCGCCGAGCTGGCCGACGTGCTCGGCCCGCACCCGCTGCTCGCCGAGGGCCTGCACGTGCGGCTGTCGGAGGCCGGCCTGGCCCGCGCCGACCGCGCCCGCCTGTTCACCGTGGCCACCGCCGCGGACGGCATCATCCTCGCCACCACCGGCGGCGAGGAGGCCGTCCAGGCCGCCGGCATCACCGGCATGCTGCTGGCCGCCCGACTCGCCGTGCCGGTGATGGCCGCCGCGCTGGACCAGGAGGGCTCGGTGGCCGCCGTCGCCGCCGAGCTGCGCGGTTCCGGTTCGACCCAGCTGGCCCTGGCCCCGTACCTGATCGGCCCCGAGGCGGCCGACGGGCTGCTGGACACCGCCTGCAAGGAGGCCGACTGCTCGGCGGCCGAGGTGCTCGGCGCCTACCCGGCCCTCGGCAAGCTCGCGGTCGCGCAGTTCAGCGCCGCGCTCGGCATCACCCTGAACGCCGCCGCGCACTGACGCGCGCACCCCTACGGCGAGGGCCCGCACCCGGTACATCCCGGGGACGGGCCCTCGCCGCGTTCGGGGCGCCCGCCGCAGGGCGCCACACGGACGCCCTTCAGTCGAACACCACGCAGGTGGCGGCCGGGGCGGGCAGCGCGCCCGCGCGGTGCGGCCGACCGGTGTCCGGGTCCACGTCGAACCAGACGACCTCCCCGGACCGCTCGTTGGCCGCGTACAGCCGACGTCCCGAGGGGTCGACGGCGAGGTCGCGCGGCCAGGTCCCGCCGCTCGCGGTCGTGTCGGTGAGCCGGGGCTCCTCCGGGTCGTCGACGAGGGAGAAGGTGACCAGGGTGTCGGCGCCGCGCACGGCCGCCCACAGGAAGCGACCGTCCGGCGAGGCCACGATCGCCGAGGGATAGGCCCGCACGCCCCCTGGAGCGCCCCCAGGGGCGACCGGAAGCTCGCGGACCGGTTCCAGTCGCCCGGAGGTCGCCTCCCAGCGGCAGACGGTCAGCTGCGGCTCCAGCTCGTGCAGCACGTAGACCACCCCGCCCGCGGGGTGGAAGGTCAGGTGGCGCGGGCCCGTCCCGGCGCGCAGGGCGACCTCGGCGTGCGGGCGCGGGGCGCCGTCGGCCGGGTCGAGCGCCAGGACCCGCACCGAGTCGGTGCCGAGGTCCACGGCCAGCGCCCAACGGCCGGTGGGGTCGGGCAGCACCTGGTGGGCGTGCGGGCCCTCCTGCCGGTCCGGGTCGGGACCCGAGCCCTCGTGGGCGAGGATCGAGGCGGGGCCCGACGGCAGCCCCTCGGCGTCCAGCGGCAGGCTGCTGACGTCGCCGGACGTGTAGTTGGCGGTGAGCAACCGGTCCCCCGCCAGGCCGAGGTGCGTGGGGCCGGCGCCACCGACGGGGACGGCCGCGCCCAGGGGGGCGAGTCCCCCGCCGGTGGTCCGGAAGGCCCCCACCGCCCCCGGGGCGGTCTCGCTCACGGCGTAGAGCACGCCCCGGCGCCGGTCGAGCGCCAGGTACGACGGGTCCGTCAGGACGTCGGTCGCCGCGAGGGCGGTCAGGGCCCCGGTGGACGGATCCACGGCCGCGGTGATGACACCGCGGCCGCCCCCCGAGGTGAACGAGCCGATGTAGGCCCGGTGTCCGCCGCCGTGGTCCGTACCGTTCGTACCGTCCGTACCCCGCGCGCCGCTCACAGGTGCCTCTCTCCGCCGTCCCGGATCCTTCCGAAACGGTAACAGAAGGTCTAGACCAAGTCCCGTCCCCTGGCCCGTTCCTGGGCCCCTTCGTGGTGCACGTACGCGGTGGTGCTGGGCCGGTCCTCGTAGGTCCGGTGGAAGACCGGGGTCGCGGAACCGGAGATCGGCGGGACGATCCACGACCAATCGGCGCCCACCTCACGGCCCTTGCGCTCCTCCCGCTCCAGGTGGGACAGGAAGCGCCGGGACTCGGTGTGGTGGTCGGCGATGGTGACGCCGGCCCGGTCGAAGGAGTCCAGCACCGCCCGGTTGAGCTCGACGAGCGCGCGGTCCCGCCAGAGGGAACGCTCGCTGGACAGGTCCAGTCCGAGCCGACGGGCCACCGCCGGCAGGAGGTTGTAGCGGTCGGTGTCGGCCAGGTTGCGGGCGCCTATCTCGGTCCCCATGTACCAGCCGTTGAAGGGCGCGGCCGGGTAGTGGATTCCGCCGATCTCCAGGCACATGTTGGAGATGGCCGGAACCGCGTGCCAGCGCAGGCTCCAGTCCGACCAGTCGTCCTGGGGGTCGGGGTGGCGGATCGGCACCTCCAGCACGGCGTCCGCCGGGGTGTCGAACCAGCGGGGCTTGTCGTCGACGCCCTGGACCACCAGCGGCAGGAGGTCGAAGGGGGTACCGGCGCCGCCGGACCACCCGAGCCGCAGGAGGGCCTCGGTGAGTTCGGCGTTGCGGGCGTCGCCCACGGTGACGGAGTGGTGGTCGCCGTAGCCGGCGTAGCGCACGAGCTGCTCGCTCCAGATCAGCGGGCCCGGGCGGCCCGGCGCGTCCGGGGCGAAGACGGTGATGGTGGGGCGGACACGGCCCCCGTTGGTCGCCTCCCGCAGGTGCTCGAAGCACTCGTCGGCGATCTCCGACCCCTCGGTCAGGCCCCGGCGGTCGCGCACCCGCAGGGAGTTCCAGTAGAGCCGGCCAATGCAGCGGTTGCTGTTGCGCCAGGCCACCCGGGCGCCGTGGACCAGCTCCTGCGGGGTGTGCCGGTAGGTGCCGGTCTCCGCCAGCTCGGCCCGTACGGCGGCGAGTCGGGCACGCGGATCACCGGCTTCCCGGTTCTCCCGATGGAAGAGCCCGATGAACTCCTCGGCTTCCTCCCACACCCGAGCGGTGTCGGAGTGCTGTTGAAGTATTTCCATTCCGGGCGGTTACCCCCTGTCCGACCAGATCCACCCTGTACGTGCCGGATGAATGTGCAATGAACACTCACCCGTTGTACATGCCGCAGGTCAGCGCCGTGCCCGTGCAAGGCCCGCTCCACACCTCCGGGTGATCTCGCTCCGTTGGCCTGCGCGGGGCCCGGGGGCGCCGTATCATCCCCGCCGCTCCGGGAGTTGGGGTCGACGGGCACCCGGACCGCGTCCCGCGCCGCGCCCCGAACCCGCTCAGCAGGGACGACTCATGAACAGGGCCTGCTCCCCCGCGGCCGGGGTGCCGTCGTAGAGGGTCGTGTCGAGTCCGCACAGGGTGAAGCCCATCCGACGGTAGGCGTGCACGGCCGGGGCGTTGACCGTGCTGACCTCCAGCCACAGGTGCGCGGCGCCGCGCTCGCGGGCGAAGTCGGCGGCGAGCTCCATCAGGGAGCGTCCGATGCCGCGGCCGCGGTGGGTCGGGGCGATCTCGATGTCCTCGACGACCAGGCGGCGGTTCCAGGCGGAGTGGGCGACGGCGACGAAGCCGCACAGGACGCCGCCGTCGAGGGCGACGAAGGTCCGGCGGTCCGCGTCGCCGGCGTCGTCGTCGCCGTCCGCTTCGTCGTCCGGCTCGTCGTCCTGCGGGAACACCTTGCGCACCGGCGGGTCGACCGGGACCTCGCGCAGGACGAAACCGTCCTCCGGGCGGGTCACTTCGAACACGCTGCGGGTGACGAAGGACCCGTCGAGGGCCTCGATGGCGGCGCGGTCTTCGGGGCGGGCGGTGCGGTACGCGACGGACGGGTCGGCTGTGGTGGTCATCCCGCGACGGTACCCCCGCGGGCCGGCCCCCGGGCCCTTCCCGGGGAAGGGGGGCGGGGGCCGGCCCGGGCTCAGGCGTCGACCAGCGGGGAGGGTCGGGAGCTGCGCAGCGGGTGGGCGAGGTCGACGAGGGCGCGTTCCAGGCCGTGCAGGTGCGCGAGGGCGCCTGCCGCCTCCGGGGCGTGCGGGTGCTGCTCGGAGGAGGGGGCGGGGGCGCCGGGGCCGCCGGCGGTGAGGGCCTCGACGGCGGCCTCGACGCGCCAGCACGCGGCGGCCAGGCGGGCGTCGTGGGAGGCGTCCGGGTCGGCGGCGACGGCGACGAGTCCGCGCACCTCGCGGGAGCAGTCGTCGAGCAGGGCGATCACCCGGCGGGCGCGGGCCTTACGGGCGGGGAAGGGGCTGAGCGGGTGGACGAGCGGGGCGAGCGCCATCCGGACGCGGGCGAGCAGGGCCTCCAGCTCGGCGGCGTGCGGGGCGGGGTCCGCCGTCGGTGAGCCGGCGAGGCGCGCGGTGGCCTCGGCGGTCGCGGCGTGCACGCGGCGCAGGGCCCGCTGGATCCAGGCGTCGTTGGTGGCGTGGGTGGTGACGGGGAGGATCAGGACCACGGCGAGCGCGGCGCCGATCGCGCCGACGGCGGTCTCCTGGAAGCGCAGGAGGAGCAGGCCGGGGTGCAGGACGCCGAGGAGGCCGTAGAGGAGCCCGGCCATGACGGTGACGAAGAACATCATCCAGGAGTAGGAGGGGGCCGCGGTGTAGAAGATCCCGAAGACGCAGACGGCGACGAGGGCGGCGGTGGGGGCCGGTGCTCCGTGCAGGGGGACGGCGATCAGCAGTCCGGCGGCGATGCCGATCACGGTGCCGAGGACCCGGCGGAAGCCGCGGACCAGGGTCTCGCCGCGCGAGGCGGTGTTGACGAAGATCCACCAGGCGGTGCCGACGGCCCAGTACCAGCGGTCCTCGGACAGGGCCTGGCCGATGGCCAGGGCGAAGCCGCAGGCGGCGGTGGTCTGGAAGGCCTGTCGGGTGGTGGGGCGGCGCAGCCCGGTGCCGGGCAGGCCGGGCGGGGCCGGGGCGGGCGGGGTGCGGCGTTCGATGGGCCAGAGCAGGAAGCGCACCGCGCCGGACGCGACGAGGGCCAGTCCGACGGCGGCGTACAGCTCGGGGAGCTGGGCGGGGACCGCGTGCAGGAACTGGGTGACGAAGAACATCATGAAGCCGAAGATGCCGAGGGCGTGGCCGCGCGGGCCCCAGCGGCGGGCGTAGACCCCGGCGAAGACCACGGCGAGGAAGGCCGCGTCGCGCAGGGGCGGCGTCCCGTGGAGGGTGGTGGCGAGGGCCAGGACGGGGAAGCCGGCGACGGGCAGCAGGGCGGTGGTCACGCGCTGGGCGCGGACGGTGGGGTCCAGGACGGTGAACAGGGCCAGCAGCGCGGCGAGCCCGCCGGTGATGGAGGCGGTGAGGGAGAGTCCCGCCAGTTCGGCGACGGCGACGGCGAGTCCCACGCCGACGACCGCGCGCAGTGAGTTCCTGAGTCTCAGGCGCCCCGGGTCCGGAGCCACGAACATCCTCTTCACGGCGGTGTGCCGCCCCCCTCGCGATGGAGCACGCCGGGCCGCCTTCCGCCCGGGGGTGGTGGGCGGTGTGGGGGCACGGCGAAGGCGCCACGGTCCGGATCGGCCTCGTTGCCGTCCGGCGCCGCGTGGCGCCGTAAGTACATGGATGGTGCACAGAAAACCATCCGAAGGTGCGTTGGCTCAAGTGACGCGGTCATGGGTGGGCCATTGGCCCAGTCCGGACGGGGGATCTTCGGCCGGCGGCGGGCCAGTGGACGGCCGGCGGCGGAGCGGGCCGACCCGGCCCCGCGTGCGGGGCCGGGCCGGTGCTGCGCGCGTTCGTCGGTCGGGCGGGTGTGCGTCAGCTCACGTCGAGGGCGACGTCGTCCACGACGAAGGAGGTCTGGAGCGACTGGTCCTCCACGCCGTTGAACTTCAGGGTGACGCTCTGGCCCGCGAAGGACGCCAGGTCGTAGGTCTTCAGGGTGTAGCCGGAGTTCGCGTCCACGTTGGACAGCGTCTCCAGGGTCCGGCCGCCGACGGAGACGGTGAAGCGGTCGTAGACCACGTTCTCGGTCTCGTCGGTGTCGATGTGCAGGTGGAAGGAGAGGCGGTACGAGGAGCAGCCGGCGGGCACGGTCAGCGTCTGGGCGGCGCTGTCGGTGCGCGGCGAGCCCCAGCCGTTGAGCCACGCCTTGTAGCTGCCGCCGTGCGGGGGCTGCCCGGCCTGGTTGGTGATCACGCCCGAGGTGGTGGTCCACGGGCTGGTGCCGCTCTCGAAGCCGCCGTTGACGACGAGCTGGCGCGGGGTGCAGGTGCCGCCCCCGCCGGTGACGGTCAGGGTGTAGGTGGTGGTGTGGCTGACGGTGCCCGCACCGGTGACGGTGAGGGTGTACGTGCCGGGTACGGCACTGGCGCCGACCTGCACGGTGAGGGTGGCGGAGTCGCCGGACTGGACGGAGGCGGGGCTCACGGAGGCGCTGACGCCGGCCGGGGCGCCGGAGACGCTCAGGGCGACGGTCTGGGGGCTTCCGCTGAGGGTGGTGGTGTTCACGGTGGCGGTGGTGGACCCGCCGGGGGCGGCGCTGCCGGCGGCGGGGCTGGTGGCGAGGGAGAAGTCGCGGGCGGGGGTCTCGCCGCCGACGGCCTGCTTCCAGATCGTGTGGGCGACGCCGTCGGCGCTGCGGTCCAGGACGGTGGCGTTGATGTTGTTCGTGGTGTCGCAGGCGCTGTGGTAGCAGGGGTCGTAGGCGGCGTTCGCGGTGCCGCCCCACTTGCCGGCCTGCGCCGAGGTCTTGCGGGCGGAGGCGCCGGCCGCGTAGCCGGAGGTGGGGATGCCGGCCTGCTGGAAGGAGTAGTCGTCGCTGCGGCCCTGTCCTTCGGTGTTCTCCTCGGGGGCGAGGTTCAGCGAGGTCCAGTAGGCCTTCAGCGGGGCGGCGGCGGTGGAGTTCAGGTTGTTGATGAAGTAGCCGCCGTTGGTGGAGCCCACCATGTCGAAGTTGTAGTAGGCCTTGATGGCGGTGCGCTGGGCGGCGCTCAGCTGGCCCACGTAGAACCGGGATCCGTTGAGGCCCTGCTCCTCGTCGGTCCACCAGGCGAAGCGGACGTGCTTGGTGAGGGTGGGGTTGCGCTGGGCGAGGGCGAGGGCGTTCTCCAGCAGGGTCGCGGAGCCGGAGCCGTTGTCGTTGATGCCGGGTCCGGCCGACACGCCGTCGAGGTGCGCGCCGAACATGACGGTCTGGTCGGCGGGACCGCCCGGCCAGTCGGCGATCAGGTTGTTCGACGGGTAGGTGCAGCTCGTGCAGGTCTGCTCGGTGACCGTGTAGCCGGCGGCCTGGAGCTTGCCCTTCACGTAGGCCAGCGACTGCGTGTAGCCGGCGCTGCCGGCGCGGCGGTGGCCGCCGTTCTGCGAGGCGATGGTGTTGAACTGGGTGAGGTGCGCGCGGACGGCCGCGACGTCGATGTTCGGCGGATCGTCGCCGGGCGTGGTGCCGCCGACGTTGAGCGCGAAGTCCACGGTGTGGGAGAGGGCGGTGCCCTGGCCCTTGACGACGACGGTGGACGCGCCCGGTGCCGCGTTGGCGGTGGCGGTCAGGGTGAGGACGGAGGACTGTCCGGCCTGGACGGTGGCCGGGTTGAAGGAGGCGCTGACGCCGGCGGGGAGGCCTGAGGCGGTCAGCGTCACCGACTGGGCGACGCCGGTGGTGACCGTCGTGCCGACGGTCGTGGTGAGGGAGGCGCCCTGCTGCACGGTGCCCGAGGCGGGGTTCAGCGCGAGCGAGAAGTCGTTGTTCTGCCCGCTCGGGGTGCAGGTGGGGTCGGCGCTCTGGGCGGGGACGGTGATGGCGTCCCAGGCGGCCTTGGTCTTGAGGAACAGCTCGCAGGTGGCGTCGAGTGACTTGGCGGAGCTGAGCGTGGCCGTGCGGTACTTCTTGTACGACATGCCGCTGGTCTTGAGGAGCATGCCGCCGTAGAAGATCTTGCCGGCGTTCTGGATGCCGACGCCGGTCAGCGTGCTCTGGTTGCAGGTGCTGCTGTTCGGCTTGCCCCCGCCGGGGCTGGTGCCCTCGGCGAGCAGGTAGAACCAGTGGTTGAGCGGGCCCGCGGCGGCGTGGACCTCGGTGCCGGGTATCGCGGAGCTGTAGCAGGCCGGGTCGTTGTTGACGGCCGGCGGGTTGTACATGTTGCGGATGGGGCCGCGGCCCTGGAGGTTGATGACCTCGCCGACGGTGTAGTCCGGGACGTCGTAGGGGGCCGGCTGGTTGACGTAGGCCTCGGTGAGCGCGCCGAAGATGTCGCCGGTGCCCTCGCCGAGTCCGGCCTCCTGGCCGCTGGTGCCGCCGGGGGTGTTGCTGTCGATGGCGTGCCCGTACTCGTGGGCCACCACGTCGATGCCGGCGATCCACTCGTTCGCGCTGTTGCGGCCGATGGTGACGGAGCTGCCGTCCCAGTAGGCGTTGAGGTCGCTCAGCCCGACCTTGGCCGGGAAGGAGCGGCCGTTGCCGCTGACGCCGTTGCGGCCCAGCCACTGCCCGAGCATGTCCCACTGCTTCTGGGCGGCGAACATCAGGTCGACGCAGCCGGTCTCCTTGCTCGTGGGGTTGCCGGTGCCCCAGGAGTCGGAGGACTTGGTGAAGACCGTGCCGGTGCTGTAGTCGGCGCAGCTCAGTCCGGTGCGGTTCGGGTCGCGCAGGGTGTACGTGGAGCCGGAGTTGGTGGTGTCGATGGTGATCGGGCCGGGACCGTTCCACTTGCTGTTGCCGGTGCCCGCGACCACGTCGTCGTAGGTGTCGACCACCGCGCCGGTGCGGGCGTCGACGAAGACGTGCATCCTGCTGGGCGCGCGGTCGGTGCGGCCCGAGAGGACGGTCTCCCAGGCCAGGACCGGCTTGTCGTCCTTGAGGCGGACGACCAGGCGGCTGCTGTCGACCTTGTCGACGGCGGCCAGCCTGCCGCGCGAGGTGCTCTCGGCGGCCTTGGCGGTGACCTCGGGGGCGGTCGCCACGTCGATGCGGACGGCGGAGGCGGACTGCAGGGCGCGCACCCTGCCCGCTCCGTCGGCCAGGACGACGGCGTCGCCGCCGACGACCGGCAGGCCGCGGTAGCTGCGTTCGTAGGCGACCGAGTACAGGTCCTGCACCCAGGGGGTCACCAGGCGGCGCTCGTACTGTTCCTGGGAGGAGTTGACCAGGGTGTCCAGGCCGCTGCGGACGGCCTGGTCGGCGGCGGCGACGGCGCGCGAGGCGGGGGTGTCCTGCGCGGCGGCCCGTGGGGTGGGCTGGGCGGCCGAGGCGGGGGTGGCCGCCAGGGCGCCGGCGAGGCTCGCGGTCAGCGCCATCGCCGCCACGCTCGCCGTCCATCTGTTGGGGTGCACGTCCACTCCGTTCGTGGGGGGGGGTGAGTGCTCGTTCGCCGCAGTATGGGCGTGGACATGGCGAGATTGGGACATATCGGCAGGCATAAGGCCGGAGTTATGGTCGGCGGTGCGGCGCTCTCGTACGCTGCCGGGATGCAGCTGGAGTTGAGACATCTGCAAGCCGTCTGCCGGATCGCGGAAGCGGGCAGCCTGGGGGGCGCGGCACGCCGGCTCGGCGTGTCACAGCCCGCGCTCTCGGCCCAACTGCGGCGCATCGAGCGGGTCACCGGCGGGGAGTTGTTCGTCCGGGGCCGGGCCGGCGTCGAGCCCACGGCGCTGGGTCAGTTCGTCCTCGCCAAGGCGCGCCGGGTGTTGAACGAGATGGACGCGCTGGGCGCGGAGGCCCGGGCGGTGGCCGACGGCACACCGCTGCGGCTGGGATGCATCCTGCTGGTGCTGCTCGACGGTCTCCTCGCGCAGACGGACCGGTCCATGTCCGGCCGGGAGATCACCGTCGACCTGGAGGACTCGGTGACCACGCTGACCCGGATGCTGGGCGCCGGGCGGTACGACGCCATCGTGTACGGGGAGGTCAACGACCACGAGGTGCCGCTGCCGGAAGGTGCCCGGGCCCGGACCCTGGTCGCCAAGGAGCCGTTCTGCATCCGCGTCTCGGCCCGCCACCCGCTCGCCGCCCTGGACCGCATCGCCCTGCCCGACCTGGCCGGGGAGACCTGGATGGCCCTCGTCGAGGACGACGACGGCGGCCCCGAGGCCCTGTCCGCCGCCTGCGCCGCGGCGGGGTTCACCCCGCTGCTGCGCCACCGGATCACGGACCGCAAGATGCACTACGACCTGATCGCGGCGGGCCGGGCCGTCTCCCTGAGCCAGCCCACGGCCCCCGACGTCCCCGGCACGGTGATGCGACCGCTGGTCGGCTCCCCCGTCACGGGCCGCATCCGGCTCGCCTGGATGCGCTCCGCGCTGTCGGGGGAACAGGCGGCGCTGCTCTACCGCGCCGCCGCCCGGGCCCACCTCGCCAACGTCGGCAACCACCCCTTCCACCAGGTGTGGTGGAACGCCCACCCCGAGGCTCATCCGGCGCTCGACTGACCGGGCGCACTGACCGGGCGCGCAGGTCCCGCCGGCCCCCGCACCGCACTGCGGTGGCCGCCGCCGGCGGGCGAGGCCACCATGGAAGGATGCACGGCGAGAGGGCGGACGTCCTGGTCGCGGGTGCGGGCCCGGTGGGCCTGACCGCGGCGGTGGAACTGCGCCGGCGGGGGGTGGCCTGCCGTCTGGTGGACCGGCTGCCCGCGCGGCTGCCGTACGCGAAGGCCGTCGGCGTACAGCCGCGCACCCTGGAACTGTGGGACCGTGCGGGCCTGGTCCGGGAGGCGCTGGAGGTGGCCGTCCCGCTGCGCGGGCAGCTCCTGTACGTGGGCGGCGCCGAACGCGGCCGGATCGAGCTCGCCCTGCCGCCCGAGGTGCCGTACGGGTTCGCGGCGATGCCGCAGTACGAGACCGAACGGATCCTGGAGGAGTTCCTCGCCCGGTTCGGGACCCGGATCGAGCGCGGCACCGAACTCCTCGGCTTCACCCAGGACGCCGACGGGGTCACCGCCCGACTCCTGGGCCCCGACGGGGAGGAGGAGCTGCGCACCCGCTACCTGGTGGGCTGCGACGGGGCGCACAGCACCGTCCGCAAGGGGCTGGGCCTGGACTTCGCCGGCGGGGCCTTCCCCGAGGAGTACATGCTCGGGGACGTGGAGGTCGACTGGGACCTGCCCGCCGGCTGGTCGCTGCGCTCCACGCACCTGGACCACCGCGACCGCCCCGACGACGTGCTGGTGTGCGTCCCGCTGCCCGGACCGGGGCGCTACCGGATGTCGATGATGGTGCCGCCCGAGCTGGCCTCCGCGCAGGCGCCCCCGGACGGCGGGGACGGCGTCGTACACGGCCTGGAGGGCGACCGGGCCCCCGGACTCCCCCACATCCAGGCCGTTCTGGACCGGCTGTCGCCGCAGCCGGTGACCGCGCGGAACCTGCGCTGGGCCTCCGTCTTCCGGATCAGCCACCGGATCGTGGACCGGTACGGGCGGGGCCGCGTCTTCGTCGCCGGGGACGCGGCGCACATCCATCCCCCGACGGGCGCGCAGGGCATGAACACCGGCATCCAGGACGCCTGGAACCTGGCCTGGAAGCTCGCGCTCGCCGTCGAGGGGTCCGCCCGCGCGGACCTGCCCGACAGCTACGACGCCGAGCGCCGGCCCGTCGGCGAGGAGGTCGTCGGGCGGACCGTGCGCCACGCCCGCGAGGGCATGGACGTCGACCCGGCGGACGCGACCACCCCGCTGCTGCGCGAGGCGCAGCTCCTGGTCGGCTACCCCGACGGCCCGCTCGTCCCCCCGGAACCCGACGGCGATCGGCCCGACGGGCCCGGTCCGCGGCCCGGCGCGCGCGCCCCCGACTGCGGCGGGCTGCGCGGCGCGATCCCCGCCTTCCCCCTGCGCCTCCACGACCTGCTGCGCGGCCGCGACCACGTGTTGCTGCTGTACACGGACGGCGCACCGGACCCCCGGCTCCCGGAACTCGCCGCGTGGGCGGCCGGGTTGCCGCCGGGACGGCTCACGGCGTACGCGGTCCTCACCGAGGGCGGGACCGCGCCCGCCGGGGCTGCCGCGTTGCCCGTGTACCGCGACGCCCGGGGCGAGTTCGCCCGCGCCTACGGGGTGAGCGGGCCGACCGCGTTCGTGGTGCGCCCGGACGGCTACCTCGGCGCCCGCGTCCACCCTCCGACGGCCGAGGGCGTGGCCGCGTACCTGGCCCGCGTCTTCGCGGACTGACTCCCGCCGGCCGGCGCGCGGCGGGCATGCTGCACAATCGGCCTTTCGAAACGATCGACGGGGGCGGGAACGGCATGCGCGTGGTGGGTATCGGCGGAGCGGCGCGGCGGGTGGCGGGCTTCGCCGTGGGTGCGGCCCTGGTGGCCGCGACGGCCGGATGCGCGGGGGGCTCGGAGCCCGCCGCGGCCGGGGCCCCGGCGACGCCGGCCGCGGCGGGCGGTGGCGCGAGCGCCGCCGCGAGCCCCTCGGCCCCGGCGAGCCCGAGCCCCGTCGGCACCCCGGGCCCGGCCGCGGACCGGCTGAAGGAACTGCTGGTGGCGCCCGCGACCCGGATCGGCCGCTACCAGGTCTCCGAGCCGGTCCTCGACGAACCCTTCAGCGAGATGTACGAGGCCGTCCCGGTGGTGTGCACGCCCCTGAGCACCCTCAGCAAGGCGGGCCACACGGCCCAGGCGTACGGCACCGTCCTCGTCCCCGAGAAGCCGCTGGAGGTGGGCACGGCGATCCTGCTGCGCTCCTACCCGCACGAGACCGCGGCCAGGGCGGCCCTGGCCTCGCTGGCGGAGGCCGGCAGGCAGTGCGCGGGCGGCTACACCGAGGACCGGGCCCTGGCCGAGGCCAAGGTGCTGCGCGTCGAGGAGGTCAAGGCCCCCGCGATCGGCGACGAGGCCCGCGCCTACCGGATCGTGACGCAGGACCTGAAGGACGAGAAGATCTCCCTGTACCAGTACCTGACGGTGGTCCGCACCGGCTCGGTGACCCTGTCCTTCGACTCCAGCATCATCGCCACGCACGACTTCGGCGGGGTCCCGCAGGAGATCGTCACGGCGCAGTGGAAGAAGCTCTCCGAGGGACTCGCCTCCTAGGGCCCCCGGCGCCCCCGGCGCGCCGGCCTACGCCTCCTCGGTCGGCACGCACAGCACCGGCACCCGGGACAGGTGCAGGAGCTTGTGCGGGGTGGAGCCGAGCAGGGCGCCGCGCAGCGGGCTGTCGCCCCAGCTGCCGACGATGATGACCCGGCCCCCGTGGCGTTCGGCGGCGTCGAGCAGGGCCTGCGCCGGCTTCTCGTCGACCACCTCGACGGTCGAGGGCACCCCGGCCTCGTCGGCGGCGGCGACGGCCCGCGCGAGGGCGCTGCGCCCGGCCTGGCGGACGGCCTCCTGGTGGGCGCGGTACTCCTCCCCGCCGGAGCCGGGGGCGGCGGCGCCGTAGACGAGGACCAGCGGTTCCCCGAAGGCGGAGGCCACTTCCAGGGCCACCCTCAGGGCGCGTTCGGCGCCCGGTGATTCGTCGTATCCCAGGACCACGGACATCGGGTCTCCTCGGCTCCTCGGTCGTGATCGGGGTCGTGTTCGGGGTCGTGCTCGGGGTCGTGGTCCGCCGCGCGTCAGGTCTTCCTGCGGTGCACCAGGGCCGGGTCGACGACGCCGCGCCGCTCCTGCCAGAACCGGCCGTCGCGCACCCGCCAGAAGCACATGAGGAGCACGCCGACGACGGCGATGCCGATCCCGATGACGAGCGGCGGCCCGAGTCCGAACCAGGCCACGCCGCCGGCCGAGTTCTCCGGGTTCGACATGTCGCCGATGGACTCCACCAGCAGCCAGGCCAGCAGACCGGCGCCGACGAGGGGGCCGACGCCGATCAGCAGCAGGTTGTGCGCGCTCTCCAGCAGGTGGCGGCGGTAGTAGACGGCGCAGGCCAGGCCGGTGAGCGCGTAGTAGAACGCGATGAGCAGGGAGAGCGCCGTCAGGGAGTCCAGGAGGGCGTTCTCGCTGATCCGGTTGACGACGACGTACCAGGCGATGGCGATGCCGGCCACCCACCAGGTGCTGACCTCAGGGGTGCGGAAGCGCGGGTGGATGTGGGCCAGCCGCGGGGGCAGCGCGTGGCGGCGGGCCATGGACAGCGCGGTCCGCGAGGCGGGGATGATCGTCGTCTGGGTGGAGGCGAGCGCGGAGGTGCAGACCGCGAGGAGCACCACCCAGTCCCAGCCGCCCATGACCTCGTGGGCGAGGACGGCGAAGACGGCCTCCTCCTCGCCCGCGTTCTCGGCGAGGAATCGGGTGCCCGCGTAGGCGACGACCGCGTAGCCGACGGACAGGTAGGTGACCAGGAGGACCACCGTCGACCAGATGCCGGCCTTGCCGGGGGCGGTCGCGGAGTCGTGGACCTCCTCGGTGAGGTTCACGGCCGACTCCCAGCCCCAGTAGATGAAGACGCCGAGCAGCAGGCCGCCGGTGAGGGCGGTGCCGCCGGCGCCGAAGGGGTTGAGCCATCCGAGGGAGGGGGTGGTGCCGTCGAGGGTGTCGGTGCCGGCGTAGACCCGGTAGAGGGCGACCACGGCGAAGACCAGCAGG
Organism: Streptomyces sp. NPDC048606; assembly: GCF_040650855.1. Classification (NCBI taxonomy): domain Bacteria; kingdom Bacillati; phylum Actinomycetota; class Actinomycetes; order Kitasatosporales; family Streptomycetaceae; genus Streptomyces; species Streptomyces sp. NPDC048606. The sequence goes on from NZ_JBEZIB010000005.1 coordinate 276,681, forward strand.
AAGAACACCTGGGCCAGGATCAGGACGTCCTGGAGGCGGGCGGACATCTCGGTGCCGATGACGCAGACGGCGGTCATGGCGAGGATCACCGCGACCGTGAGGCCCTGGCGGATCCACTCGTTCGCCGCCCAGCCGTCGAGGCCGGCGGCGAGCAGTCCGAAGTGGACGGCGACGTCGGCGAGCGAGCCGATGACCAGGACGCCGGTCATCGTGATGGCCCAACCGCCGAGCCAGCCCGCCCAGGGCCCCATGGCGCGGGTCACCCAGGAGAAGGTGGTCCCGCAGTCCTGGTCGACCTTGTTCAGGTAGTAGAACGCGGCGGCGATCAGCAGCATCGGGACGAAGGACGCCAGCATCACGCCGGGCGCGTAGACCCCGGCCAGGGCCACGATGGGGCCGATGACCGCGGCCAGGGAGTAGGCCGGGGAGGTGGAGTTCAGGCCGATGACCAACGCGTCGAGGAAGCCGATCGCGTCGGCCTTCAGGCCCGGCTCGGCCTCGGGTGGGGGCAGCCGGTCGGCGGTGCCCCGGCCCGGCCCGCCGCCTGCGCCGTCGTCGTCCATGTAGGCATCGTCGGGTACGCGGCCCCGCCGCGCGAGGCGGGGCCGCCCGACGGGCGACGTGCGGCGGCCTCAGTCGATGGACTGGGCGAAGCGGAAGAAGCGGTGCGGGTCGTAGGTCCGCTTGACGCTCTGCAGGCGGGCGTAGTTGCGGCCGTAGTAGGCCTCGCGCCAGTTGGTGAGCGCCGGGTCCATGTAGTTCTGGTACGAGCGGCGGCTGGAGCGCGGGTAGAGGGTTCCGTAGCCGCCGTCCACCCAGGCCTGGGCCCGTTCGCGCTGCTCTCGGGCCGGGTCGGGGACGGTGAGCCCGACCTGGAAGCCCGCCTCGAACAGCACGTCGCGGTGGACGAAGGCGGTGGCGCCGGGCGCGACGTCGTTGATCCGGCCGCCGTAGGAGAACAGGCCCAGGAAGCGGAACTGGCCGGGCTGGGGGTCGGTGTGCAGGACGGCCAGCGCGGCTTCGGCCGTGGCGCGGCTCCAGCGCTGGTTGAAGTAGACGTTGCGGTAGGTCGCGTAGTTCTCGCGGGGCAGGCGGGCGCGGGGCGAGTAGCCGATGCGGTGGCACTCCTCGACGGTGGCGTCCCAGCAGCCGTACACCTTCATCATGGCCCGCTGGTACGGGAGCTCCGTGACCTCGCGGCTCGCGGTGGGCCGGCCGGCGGCCCGGACGAGGCGGTCGAGGTGGCGGTCGGCGACGTTCTGCGCGCCCAGGTACGCGCCGGAGACCACGACGGTCGGGGCGGTGCCCTCGGGCGAGTCCTCGGGGAGCAGGACGAGCAGTTCGGAGGCCAGCTCGCGGGGGCCCTCGGTGATCCAGTCCTGCCAGGCGAGGATCACGTCGGCGGCGTGGGCCCCGTCGAAGGTGAGGTTGTACACGCTCATGGTGGGCACGGAGACGGGGCGCAGCTCGACGTCGGTGAGCACGCCGAAGTTGCCTCCGCCGCCTCCGCGCAGGGCCCAGTACAGGTCGGGGTGGGAGTCGGCGGACGCGTCGACGATCGAGCCGTCGGCCAGGACGACCCGGGCGGACACCAGCCGGTCGCTGCCCATGCCGAAGGCGCGGGCGGTCAGTCCGAGGCCGCCGCCCTGGACCCAGCCGCCGACGGCGACGGTGGGGCAGGTTCCGGAGCCGAGCTGGAGGCCGAGGGGGGCGAGGGTGTTGAGGATGTCGACGCCCTGGCTGCCGGGGCCGAGGCGGACGGTGCCGCGGCCGGGGCGGATGGAGTTGAGCCGGGAGACGTCGATGACGAGGCCGGTGGTGGTCGAGTAGCCGGCCTGGCTGTGGCCGCCGCTGCGGACGGCGACGGGCAGGCCGTGGTCCTGGGCGAAGCGGACGCAGTGGACGACGTCGGCGCTGTTGGCGCAGTACGCGACGGCCTGCGGGCGGATCACGTCGTAGCGCGCCATCTGGAGCTGCTTGGCCTGGTCGTAGCCGGCGTCGGTCGGCAGGACCAGGGTGCCGGTCAGGCGGGCGCGCAGGGTGGCGAGCGGGGCGGGGCCGCCGGCGAAGGCCGCTCCGGCGAAGGCCACGCCGGAGGCGGCGAAGGCGGTGGCGCCGGTCGCGGCGCCGGCTCTGAGGACGGTCCGTCTGCTGATCATGTGCGGGTCTCCGGGTTCTCGTGAAGGGGCCGTGTGGTGGGTGGGTGGTGCTGGGGGTACGGGTGGTGCGCTCGGGGGCACGCCGGTTCGGGGCGTGCCCCTTCGCGGGGTTTGGGGGGTGGGTCGCGGGGGCCTCGGGGCTCGGGGCGGTGGCTCGGGCGCCGGCTCAGGCGGTGGCGGCGCGCCGGGTGCGGAAGGCCGGGTCCGCCTGGCGCAGCAGTTCCTCGGCGTCGTCCATCGGCGGCCTGATCCACTGGCCGGTCAGGGTCCGCTTGAGGGTCTTGGCCTCGGGGCCGGTCAGCCGTACGGTGCGTTCCCAGCCGGTGGTGGACACCGCGCCCGCGCCGCCGAGGTCCAGGGTGGTGACGTAGGGGGCGGGGGCGAAGGGCAGCGGCGCGGCGCCGGTCAGGTCCGCGGCGGCGTTGTGCCCGGCGTGCTTGCCGAGCGGGATGGCGTACTGGCAGCTCGGCAGCGTGGTGTGGCCGGAGTCGGCGCGCGCGGCGGCGGTGTCCCCGGCCGCGTACACCCCGGGGACGCCGCGGACCCGCAGGAACGCGTCGACCTCCAGGCGTCCGAGCGCGTCCCGGCCGGCCGGGAGCAGGGCGGTCAGGGCGCTGGCGCGGACCCCGCCGGTCCACACGACGGTACGGGCGGGCAGCCGGGTGCCGTCGGACAGGACGGCGGCGTCGGGTTCGACCCGGGCCAACGAGGTGTTCAGCCGGGTTTCGACGCCGAGGGTCTCCAGCGCCTCGGCGATCACCGGGCGGGGCCCGGGGCCGAGGCCGGGCGCGAGGGTGTCGGCGCGTTCGAGGAGCAGTACGCGGACCTCGGCGGCGGCTCCGTGCGGGGCGGCGAGCGCCCGCAGCCGGCCGACGAGCTCGGTGGCCGTCTCCAGGCCGGTGAAGCCGGAGCCGACGACCACGGCCGTGTACCGGCCGGGCCCGGGGCCGAGTGCGGGCAGGCCGCGCAGGTGGGTGTCGAGGGCGGTGGCGCTCTCCAGGGAGTCCACGTCGAACAGCAGGTCGGCGCCGGGCAGGGCCGGTCTTTCCAGTCGGCTTCCGCTGGCCAGGACGAGCCGCTCGTAGCGCAGGGTGAGGGCGCGGCCGCTCGCGTCGAGGGCGGTGATCCGGCGCCCGTCGGGGTCGAGGCCCGTGACGGTCGCGGAGGTGCGGCGGACCCCGACGGGGCCCAGGACGCGGTCGAGCGGGACGCGCATGGTGTGGGGTTCGGCTTCGTACAGGCGCGGGCGCAGGACGAGGTCGTCCCCGGGGCTGACCAGGCCGACGCTGTGGTCGGCGCCGGCCGCGCGCAGGGCGCGGACGGCCGCGGCGGCGGCCCACACCCCCGCGAACCCCCCGCCGACGACGAGGATGTCCGGCATCGGCCTCAGCCTCCCGCGCGGGCGGCGTGGAGGGCGGCGGGCCGGGTGATCCGGTCCAGCAGGGCGTGCGCCTCGTCCACGGCCCCGGCGGTCGCGGGGTCGGTGCCGGGGCCCGTGAGCAGGGGCAACAGGGAGCCCAGCAGACCGGCCAGGCGGCCGTCGTTCTCGTGGATCAGGGTCATGGTCCCCTCGGCGAGCGCGGCCCGCACCCGGGGGGCGGTGAGGGTGCCGTCGCCGGCGGAGGCGGTGAGCAGCAGCTCGCAGAGCCGTTGTTCGAGGGGCGTGGGCGTCCAGCGGGCGGCCTCGATGTCCTGGCGCAGGGCCCGGACGAGGGCGCGGACGCGGTCGGGTGCGGCGGTCCGCGACGCGGGGGTGCGGCGGGCCGTGGCGGAAACGTGCTGGTTCATGTGGGTCAGCGTGGGGGGCCTCGCGCAGGGCGTGACCAAGAACCGGCAAGGACCGGGAAGGGCGGGCGGGTGTGGCCGGTTATCGGCCGGCGCCCGGCGCCCCGTTGGTGTCGACGGCGAAGTGCAGGGCCCTGATGGTCAGCGCGTGCCGGTGGTAGAACCGGTGGGCGCGCTGGTTGGTGACGCCCGAGTCCAGTTCGATCCGTACGCAGTCCCGGGCGCGGGCCAGCGACTTCAGCTCGTCGAGGAGCCGTTCGCCGATGCCCGCGGAGCGCAGTCGGGGGTCGGTGACGAGGTCGTCGACGAACAGCACCCGGCCGCGGCTGGTGGCGAGGACGCGGTGGCCGGCGACGCCGAGGCAGCGGTCGGCCTCGTCGTAGGCGGCGGTGAACTCCAGGCCCTGCGCCTGGGCTTCGGCGCTGAAGCGCTCGAATCCCTCGGCGTCGAGCGCGGGCCGCAGGGTCCTGATGAGCGGGCCGACGTCGGAGCCGATCCTGGGGTCGCCGGCGGGGAGCCGGCGCAGGGTCACGGGCGTGGTCATGTCGGCAGGCTAGGAGGGCCGGCCGGACGGGCGCTGGAGCGCCGGCCGCGTACGACTTGACGTGTTCCGGCGGGACTTGACGGAACCGGGACGGTCGGCGGGGGCGCCGGAGCGGGGAGGTGACACACCAGCGCCGGGGAGGTGACGGACCTCGGGCGTTGATCGGCTCCGGCCACCCCGGGGCGCCTTTTCGCCACCAGACTCCGGGGCATGCGAGCTGCCTACATAGATGAACTCGGTCCTCCGGACGTCATCCGCCACGGCGAACTGCCCCCGCCCGTGCCCGCGGACGACGAGGTGCTGGTCGACGTCGAGGTCACGGCCGTCAACCACGTGGACACCTTCGTGCGTTCGGGTGCCTGGCGGACGCCGGTGCCGTTCCCCTTCGTCATCGGGCGGGACCTGGTGGGCACCGTGGTGGCGGCGGGCCCGGAGGCGCCGGGCTTCGCCCCGGGCGACCGGGTCTGGTGCAACAGCCTCGGGCACGCGGGCCGGCAGGGCGCGGCGGCGGAGCGGGTGGTCGTCCCCGCGGACCGGCTGTACCACCTGCCGCCGGGCGTGGACGCCGTCGACGCGGTGGCCCTCGCCCATCCCGCGGCCACCGCCCACCTGGCCCTGTTCACGCACGGGCGGGTCCGGGCCGGCGAGACGGTGCTCGTCCTCGGGGCCGCCGGGAACGTGGGCAGCGCCGCGGTGGTGATGGGCGTACGGGCGGGTGCCCGGGTGATCGCGGTCGCCTCCGGGCGGGACGCGGCGTACGTCCGCTCGCTCGGCGCCTCGCACGTGGTCGACTACCGGACGCAGGACGTGCCGGCCGAGGTGCGACGGTTCGCGCCGGACGGGGTGGACCTGCACATCGACACCTCGGGCCGCAACGACCTGGAGACGGCGGTGGACCTGCTGGCCTCGCGCGGCCGGATCGTGATCCTCGCGGGGCTGCGCACGCGCCCGGTGCTGCCGGCCGGGGCCCTGTACCTCCAGGACCGTTCGGTGCACGGGTTCGCCATCTCCCACGCCCGGGCCCCGGAGCTGGCCGACGCGGCGGCGAACATCAACCGGCTGCTGGCCGAGGGGGTGTTGAAGCCGCACGCGACCGAGGTGCTGCCGCTGAGCGAGGCGGGTACGGCGCACCGCCGGCTCGACGAGGGTCGGGTGCGCGGAAAGCTCGTCCTGCGCGTCTCCTGAAACCACCGTGAACCTCCTGGGACCTCCTGGGACCTCCTGGGACCTCCCCGAAGAATTCGTTCCCTCCTGCGATGCACTTCCCCGGAAAAACGAACCTGACGGATCTCGTTTTCGCCCGTTGACCGCCCCGATGGATAAAGACAGGATTTCAGCCATGACGAACATCATCGAAACCTCCCCGCTCTTCGAACTCGACGCCCGCATTCACGTGAACGCCACCCCCGAAGAGGTCTACGCGGTCGTCAGCGACCTGCCGCGCAGCGCCGAGTGGAGCCCGGAGTGCATGGGCGGCGAGTGGATCTCCGGCGAGCCGTCGCAGGTCGGCTCCATCTTCCGCGGTGAGAACCTCCGCAGCGAGCAGGTCGTCGCCTGGGCCCCGCTGGTCCGCGGCACCTGGTACACCGACGCCCGCGTCACGGCGGCCGAGCAGGGCCGCACCTTCCGCTGGATGATGCTGACGCACGCCCAGGAGGACCAGGAGAGCATCTGGGGCTTCGACGTCGAGGCCGACGGCTCGGGCACCACGCTCACCCACCACTTCCGCATGGGCAAGGCGACCGCCGGCATCCACAAGATCGTCGCCGACCTCGACGAGGACGGCCGCAGGCGTTTCGTGGAGGACTGGACCGCGAAGCTGGAGAAGGACCTCGACGCCACTCTCGTCCGCATTCGGGACGTCATCGAGAAGGGCTGAACGGAATCGGGTTCCCGCCACCGGGAATCCCTTTCCTTGACGGCCTGCACATGACCACCGAATTTCTTCGAAGATCCCCGTAGAGAATTCGCCACCGGGAATTCAAACACGAGAGAGTGACGGATGTTTCTCCAGCGCATAGGTAACAAGGGAATTCGCCTCGGCACGCTGTTCGACCGCGCCGCCGCCCGGCACCCCGGCAACTTCGTGGTCCTCGACCACGACCTCGACATCGCCCCGGAGTTCGGTCGGCGGGCCACCCTCACCGAGGTGTCCGAGCTGGTGGCCGAACTGGCCTCCCGACTGTGGTCGGTGGAGGTCCGCCCCGGCGACCACGTCGTGGTGCACAAGGGCGACGGCTTCGACATCACCCTGCTGGCCTGCGCGATCGCCCGCATCGGCGCGGTCCCGGTCCTGCTGTCGCCCAAGCTCGACGGGGCGACGGTCGCCGAACTGCTGCGCCGCGTGGGACGGCCCTTCCTGGTGACCGACCAGGAGAAGCTGGAGAACTCGCTGCCGGCCGAGGTGCTCACCCTCTCCCGCGAGGTGCTGCTCGCCTCCGGCGAGTTCGACGGCGCGACCACCTTCGCGTCGCTCGCCGGGGCCCCCCGGGTGCCGGCGGTCGCCATGCCCGCCGACCACCCCACCCTGATCACGCACACCTCCGGCACCACCGGCACCCCGAAGCTCGCCGTGCACACCGGCACCAGCTTCCAGGCCCGCTACCGGCCGCAGGCGGCCGTCGTCGCCTCCGCGGTCCGGCGCAGCGAACCGATCGCGGTGCACGTGTCGTTCGTCCACTCGCGGATGTTCACGGCGATGCCCATCGCCGTCCTCCAGGGACACCCCCTGATCGTGCTGCGCGACGACGACCCGGAGACGGTCGGCGAGCTGTTCAGCCAGGTGCCGCCCGGCTTCATCGAGGCGCACCCCAACACCTTCCTGCGTTGGGAGGTGCTCGCCGAGGACCCGCGTCGGCCGCTGGCCAACGTCAAGTACTTCTCCAGCACCTTCGACGCGATCCACCCCCGGACGGTCAACCGGCTGCTCCAGGCCTCCGCCCGCAAGAACCGCCGCTTCGCCCAGGCCTACGGCCAGAGCGAGGTCGGCCCGATCGCCGCCCGTACGTACTCCCCCAAGGACGGCGCCGACTTCAACGGCCGCTGCATGGGCGTCCCCTTCCCCGGCATGACGGGCGTACGGGTCGTCAGCCGCGACGGCAACCCGCCGGACCGCGACAACCCGGGCTGGATCGAGGTCCGCAGCGACGGACGGATCATCAGCTACCTCGGCGAGCACGCGCGCTGGGAGAAGCAGGTCAACGACGGCTGGTGGCGCATGGGCGACGTCGGCTACCGCACCAAGTGGGGTTGCCTGCACCTGCTGGACCGCGAGGTCGACGAGATCCCGGGGGTCCGCAGCACCCTGGAGATCGAGGACAAGCTCTTCACCCGCGTGCCCGAGCTGGTCGAGGTCATCATCATCCCCGGCCCCGACGGCACCGCCGTGCCCGTGGTGAGCACCCGTGACGACAAGCCGCTCGACGCGGTCGCCTGGAAGGCCGCCGTGGCCGACCTGCCGCCGTTGGCGGAGCCCGTGCAGTGGCGGCTGGAGGACCTTCCGCAGACCGCCACCACCAAGATCAAGCGCCTGGAGCTGGCCCGCCTGCTCGGCGACCGGGAAACCGCCCACTGACGCCTCGCGCACCGACGCGGGAAAGGAGCACCCCCACATGACTGCCAACAAGAGCCGGATCGAGCTCGCCGTCATCGGCGCCGGGCCGCGCGGACTGTCGGTCCTGGAGCGGCTGATGGCCGCCGAGCGGACCGCGCCCTCGCGCGAAGCCGTCGTCATCCACGTCGTGGACCCCTCGGCGCCGGGCGCCGGGACCGTGTGGCGCACCGCCCAGTCCCGGCAGCTGCTGATGAACACCGTGGCCTCGCAGATCACCGTGTTCACGGACGACAGCGTGCGCATCGACGGCCCCATCGAGCCGGGGCCGAGCCTCTACGAGTGGGCGCAGGGCCTGGCGCTGCTCGGCGACCGCGAGAGCCACGACGAGGCCACCCTCGCCGAGGCCCGCCGGATGGGCCCCAACACCTACCCGACGCGGGCCTTCTACGGCACCTACCTCGCCGACTGCTTCCGGCGGGTCGTCGAGGGCGCCCCGGGCCACGTCACCGTGCACGTGCACCGCACCCGGGCCGTGGCCATGGCCGACACCCACGGCGTGCCCGGCGGCCCGCAGGGCGTCCGACTGGAGGACGGGGTCCGCCTGAACGCCCTGGACGCCATCGTGATGGCCCAGGGGCACGTGGCGGCCCGACTGACCAGCCGCGAGGCCCGCACCGCGAGCCTGGCCCGGATCCACCACCTGACGTACCTGACCCCGGCCAACCCGGCCGACCTCGACCTGAGCGGCATCCAGGCCGGCCAGAACGTCCTGCTGCGCGGTCTGGGCCTGAACTTCTTCGACCACATGGCGCTGCTGACGGCGGGCCGCGGCGGGGAGTTCGTCCGCGAGGGCGAGCGGCTCGTCTACCGGGCCTCGGGGCAGGAGCCCCGGCTGTACGCCTTCTCCCGGCGCGGGATCCCCTACCACGCGCGCGGCGAGAACGAGAAGGGCGCCCACGGGCGCTACCACCCGAGGCTGCTCACCCCCGAGTTCATCGCCGCGCTCAAGCGCGACGCCGCGGACGGCACGCCCGTCACCTTCGGCGGCGACCTGTGGCCGCTGATCTCCCGCGAGGTCGAGAGCGTCTACTACGCCACCCTCCTGGAGCGGCGCGGACGGGCCTCGGCGCGCGAGGCGTTCACCGAGGCCTACCTCGCGCTGGAGCCCGACGCCGACCCGGCGCCCCTGCTGGCCGGCCACGGCATCGAGGCGGCGGACCACTGGGACTGGGAGCGGCTCTCGCGCCCGTACGGCGACCGGGAGTTCATCGGCCGCGAGGACTTCACGGCCTGGCTGCTGGAGTACCTGGCGCGCGACGTCGTCGCCGCGAAGGAGGGCAACGTCAGCGGTCCCGTGAAGGCGGCCCTCGACGTCCTGCGCGACCTGCGCAACGAGATCCGCCTCGCCGTCGACCACGGCGGGTTGGAGGGCACCTCGCACCGCGACGACCTGGAGGGCTGGTACACCCCGCTCAACGCCTTCCTGTCGATCGGCCCGCCGGCCTCGCGCATCGAGGAGATGGCCGCGCTGATCGAGGCCGGTGTCCTGACGGTCCTCGGCCCCGGCGTGCAGGTGCGCATCGACACCACCGCCCAGCTCTACGTCGCCGAGTCCTCCGTGGTGCCCGGCCCGGCGATCCGCGCGACCGCGCTGATCGAGGCCCGACTGCCCGAGCCGGACCTGCGGCGCACCGCCGACCCGCTGCTGCGCCACCTGCTCGACACCGACCAGGCGACCCCGTACCGCATCGAGGCCCAGCAGGGCGGCAGCTACGAGACCGGCGGCCTCGCCGTCACCGAGCGGCCGTTCCACATGCTCGACGCGCGCGGCCGGGCGCACCCGAGGCGGTTCGCCTACGGGGTGCCCACCGAATCCGTGCACTGGGTGACGGCGGCCGGCATCCGTCCGGGCGTCGACTCGGTCACCCTCGGCGACTCGGACGCCATCGCCCGCGCGGTGCTGTCGCTGCCGGCGGTCGCGCACGTGCCCACCGGGCTGGCGCCGGTGGACGCGGGCACCGACCTCACGGGAGTGATCGTCTGATGCCGGGCGGCCTGGGCGGTACGGGCGGGCTGCGCCTGGTGGGCGCGGCCGGGTCCGCGGGGCCCGCCGGCGCCCGCGGCGCCGGGAGCGGTCGGACGACGGGAAGTCCCGACGGGGTCTCGACCGCGGCCGGTCCGACCGGCCCGGCCGTCGCCCCCGACGCGGGGCTCCTGTCGCCGGTGCGCGCCGGCACCCCCGTCGAGGCGGCCACCGGCGACCCGGCCTGGCTCCAGGCCATGCTGGACGCCGAGGCCGCCCTCGCCCGGGCCCAGGCCCGGCTGGGCACCCTGCCGTGGCCGGCCGCCGACGCCATCACGGAGGCGGCCCGCGCCGAACGGCTGGACCTGCGCGCCCTGGCCCTGGCCGCCCGGGAGACCGCGAACCCGGTCGTCGGGCTGGTCCGGGCGCTGACGGCGGTGGTCGCCTCCGACGCCCCGGAGGCCGCCGAGTACGTCCACCGGGGCTCCACCAGCCAGGACATCTTCGACACCGGGGCCATGCTGGTGGCCTTCCGCGCCCTGGCCCTCGTACGGGACGACCTGGAACGCACCGCCAAGGCGCTGGCCGTCCTCGCCGGGGAGCACCGCGACACCCTGATCGCGGGCCGGACCATGGCCCTGCAGGCCGTGCCGACCACCTTCGGTCTGAAGGCGGCGGGCTGGCTGCGGCTGGTCAAGGAGGCCGAGCAGCGCCTGATCCGGGTCCAGGAACAGGGGCTGCCCGTCTCCCTGGGCGGCGCGGCCGGCACGGTGGCCGGGTACGTCCAGTACGCGGTGCTCGACGCCGCGGACGGCCCCGGCGGCCTGCACGAGCCGGGCTCCTACTACGACCGGCTGACCGCCGCGTACGCCGCCGAGACGGGTCTGGCGCGGCCGGTGCTGCCCTGGCACAGCCTGCGCACCCCGCTCGCGGATTTGGCGGCGGCGCTGGCCTTCACCGCGGGCGCCCTCGGCAAGATCGCCGTGGACGTCCAGGGGATGGCCCGCACCGAGGTCGGCGAGGTCGCCGAGCCGGGCGGCGCCGGACGGGGCAGCTCCTCCGCCATGCCCCACAAGCGCAACCCCGTGCTGTCCACGCTGATCCGCAGCGCGGCCCTCCAGGTGCCGGCGCTCGCGGGGGCCCTGACGGCCTCGCTGGTGTCGGAGGACGAGCGCTCGGCGGGCGCCTGGCACGCCGAGTGGCTGCTGCTGCGCGAGTGTCTGCGCCTGGTCGGCGGGGCCTCGTACACGGCGGCCGAGCTGGCCGAGGGCCTGGAGGTCCGGCCGGACCGGATGCGCGCCAACCTCGACCTGACCGGTGGCCAGGTCGTCTCGGAGCGGGTCGCCGCCGTCCTCGCCCCCCGGTTGGGCAAGGCCGAGGCGCGGAGGCTGCTGAACGAGGCCGCTGCCACGGCCGCCGACGAGGGCCGTCCGCTGGCCGAGGTGTTGGCCGGCTCCGCCGAACTCGTGGGCGTGTTGAGCCCCGAGGCCGTGGCCGCCCTGTGCGACCCGGCCGGGTACACCGGCGCGGCGGGCGCCCTCGTCGACCGGGCGCTGCGGTCCTGACCGTCCCCGACGGCCCCGTCCCCGCCCGGCGTGGGGGGGGCCCCCCCCGCCCGCCCCGGCGCCGGCGCCCCGGTGCCCCCCCCCGGAGGGCCCCCCCCCCCCGAGGGGCAGCGGGGGCGCCCGGG